>DATHVH010000025.1:0-15738 GCA_035461405.1 Anditalea sp. | reverse complement strand
CTGATGATGATAAACCATATAGGGTTGCCCTGATAGGAGCAGGTTGGTATGGAAAGAGTGACCTTTTCAGGCTAATACAAGTAGCCCCGGTGGAAGTGATCGCATTAGCAGACCCAGATAAAAACATGTTGACGGAAGCCGGTAAGCTCGTAAGTGAAAAGCAAAAATCCGGGAAGGTCCCCAAACTATACAATGACTATAGAGAAATGCTGAATAAGCACCAATTGGATATCGTACTTATAGGCAGTCCAGACCATTGGCATGCCCTGCAAACAATTGATGCGCTAAAGGCTGGTGCCCATGTTTATGTACAGAAGCCTACAAGTGTGGATGTCATAGAAGGAGAGGCCATGATCGCGGCAGCCCGGAAATACAACAAGGTGGTGCAAGTGGGGACACAGAGAAAAAGCACACCTCATCTTATTGAAGCCAAAAAACGGTTTGTAAATACAGGACTGCTTGGCAAAATATCGCATGTAGATATGTGCTGTTACTATCATATGAGGGCCAATGGTAGTCCGGCTATCCGACCAGTACCCGATTTTTTCGATTATGATATGTGGACTGGACCGGCGCCGTTACTTCCGTATACCGGACTTCCTCATAGGAGATGGTGGCGTACCATGATGGAGTACAGCAATGGCATAACAGGAGACATGGCTGTACATATGCTTGATGCTGTCAGGTGGATGCTCGATCTTGGCTGGCCAAAAAGAATACATGCTACAGGAGGAATATATGTTCAGCAAGGGGGGAAATCAACCATCGCGGACACCCAGACAGCTATATTTGAATATGAGGATCTAAATTGTACCTGGCAGCACCGTACCTGGGGCAGTCCTGCTGATCCGGAGTATCCCTGGGCATTTGTTCTATATGGTGACAAGGGAACACTGAAAGGCAGTCCTTTTCAGTACGATTTTATCCCAGTAGGGGAAGAAGAGGAGCCAGTACATGGCGAGGCAATTTTTGAAAAGGAAAAATACCCAGAAGATCTTAAAGAACAAGACATCGAACTTCATGCTGCCCCAGCTACACGCCTTCATTTAATTGATTTCATAAAAGCTATTGAAAAAGGGGGAAAACCAATTGCAGATATAGAAGAGGGGCATATATCCTCTGCGAGCTGTATACTTGCCAATTTATCAATGGTCCTTTCACGCCCACTGATCTACGATCCCCTATCTATGACAGTAATAGATGATCCTGAGGCCACCAAGCTATTATCGAGAACCTATCGATCCCCTTGGATTCATCCCGATCCTAGAAATGTTTAATTGATTATTATCTCCCTCTTACCATGATAAAGGGGAGCATCAAAAGTGACCCAACCATGGCAAAGGAAAGATTTATAGCAAATCCCAACAAACGAAAAGGGAGAAGTAAAAGCCACAGAATGGGATACAACAATACATATATTATGGCCAAAGGCCAGCATAAAACCAATAAGATCAACCAAAGCAAAAAAGAAGACATAATTTTTTAATTCTCAGTCAAACTAAAATTATACCAAGCCTAAAATAGCCTTTTAAATAAAGTCTGGGGTGATAACCATTTAACTATTGTCCTTATATGGACATGAAAATGGACTATGAGCGAACACTTTAAATATTTGCACCAATAAGATTGATATAGGATTAATCAGTGTTGTATATACTGAAAGACGTGGTTTAACTTTTGCACGTACGGTTAACTATTCAATTTATTTAGCACAAACATTAACCAATGGGAGAGAAGGGGGAAACCAAACCAAAAAAAAGTAAACTACCTATATATTTATCTATCGTATTAGTGATCATAACAGCGGCGGCTTATTTTTTTGTCCCAGAATTTCAGTCATTTATAAATCAATCTTGGAAGGTCCTTTCCAGTGGCGATGAAAATAAAATTGAAGATTGGGTAAGTCAATTTGGATGGGTTGGACCTTTAATATTAATCCTCAGCATGGTGGTGCAGATCGTGTTAGTAGTGATCCCTTCATTTGCTCTTATGGTCGTTTCCATTTTAGCCTATGGCCCAGTGTGGGGAAGTTTGATAGTTTTTGCGGCAATTTTTACTGCTGCTACAGTGGGGTATTATTTAGGAAGGTATTTTGGTATTGGATTAATACAGAGATTTTTGGGAGAGAAGTCAGAAAAAAAGGTAACAGGATATTTAGAAGATTATGGATTTTGGGCCATAGTTATCACCAGAATAAATCCTCTGCTATCCAATGATGCTATTAGTCTCATAGCAGGTATCCTTAATATGAAGTACTGGAAGTTTATAGGAGCTACCCTGCTGGGGATTGCCCCTTTGACAGTTTTTATAGCCATTTTGGGAGAAACTACAGATAATCTAAAGACAGGATTTATATGGGTTACAGTGGTAAGTATATTGCTTTTTGCAGCCTATATCTGGTGGGATAAGAGTAAGAGGGATAAAGCTATTAATAAATAAAGCTTTAAAAAAGAGATCTTTCGAAGTAAATTAAGATGAAATAGGTGATCGGTATGCAAGTAAACTATCATCCCTTTACATAATTTATATACAAGGGTAGTCCTAAAACTATACAAACCCCACAGTGGACAGTTTAAATACTTTTTAATCACATAACCTTTCATTCTCCCATCTGTTAGATTACTAAACAACTCACCATATATGCGATTGGGATATGCCTGTATAAATCTGACTTTAGCAGAAAAAAAAATCAAAGTAAACCGCTCGATGATGCAGCGGAGTTTTCTTGAGAAGGGCATAAACCATGTTTCAGCAATGGCCCTCGCAAATATTGCAGATCTGGAGAAAGTAATTGACTGGAATATAGCGCATAAGATTTTACTGTATCGAATGAGTTCGGATATGTTCCCGTGGATGAGTGAATATGAAATTACTGAACTACCTCATTTTGACGAAATTAAAATCATATTAGCACGCTGTGGAGAAAAGGCGACATCCAATAACTTAAGGCTTACCTATCATCCTTGACCTTTTAATGTGCTGGCAAGTCCAAATAAAAAAGTACTGGCCAATACTATAAAAGAACTCAGGCAGCATGGAGAAATTATGGACTTAATGGGATTACCCATTTCTCCATTTTGTAAAATCAATATCCATGTGGGAGGAGCGTATGGAGATAAAACAGCAGCTTTGAATAGGTTTGCTGAAGCCTTTAAACTTCTTCCAGACTCCGCTAGAAAAAGGCTAACTGTAGAGAATGATGATAAAGCAAATCTTTATAGTGTAAAGGATTTGATATGGCTTTACGAGCAAATTGAGATACCTATTGTTTTTGATTATTTCCACCATCTGTTCTGTACTGGAGGATGGGACGAAGAAACCGCTCTGGCTGCAGCTATATCTACCTGGCCCGAAGGGATAAAACCGATAGTGCATTTTTCCAGTCCAAAGAAATTATATGAAAATCCCCAAGCGATAGCCACAGCTCATGCGGATTACCTTTATGAAATGCTTAATTTCTATGGCAGTGATTTAGACGTTATGCTGGAAGCAAAAGCAAAAGAATCAGCTCTTCTCAAATTTGCCGATCAGTATTCTTTATGAAAATAATAGGCTTGCAATAGTATATCGTAATATTTATTTATTGTATTAAAAAAATTATAAAATTATAATTTGGTCTCTTGGCATAAGATTTGATATTTTAACCTTAAAATTATAACTTATTAATAAAGATTTTAACCTAAATATAAAAATACCATGAAAAATATTAATAAAAATCTCAAGTACGTCACGGCTATGTTAGCTTTTATGTTAATAGGCTTAAACGTAACATTTGCACAGGAGCATGTAACTGATGAACTATTACGGGATAATAGAGATCGAGATGATTTGAATTACGAGGAAATGTTTGACGGTGCCACAGAAAGCCAGGATGTTTTTGCTATGATTAAATCAGATGACAATTTTTCAAAATTTGTAGAGCTTGTTGAAAAATCCGGATTGGCTCCATCGATGAAAGCAGCTGGAGAATATACTATATTTATCCCAACCAATGATGCTTTCAAAGAGCTAACTGTTAGACAATACGAAACATTAACCAAGCCGGAAAACAAAGATATGTTGACAAGAGTAATCAAAGCGCATATTTTTCCTTCTAAAGTTGGCATGACCAATTTCACTGGTAGACAAACTATGGAGACATCCGATGGAATTGAGATACCTATCGAAACAGTAGGAAGTGATGCGGCCGCTACTACAGGACCAGGATCTGTTACTGTAGGTGGAGCCAGAATTATGAGATCTGATGTTCAGGCTTCTAATGGTGTAATCCACGTTATAGACCGTGTTATTATACCCGGTCAAACATCTTCAACTGCTGGATTTGGCGTATCCCGATAATCACAGATATTTTTATTTATTTAAGCCTGCCTATTTTAGGTGGGCTTTTTTTTGTTTGATGGATTATGTGGAATTTAGAAATGTATAGGGAATAATTTTGAATAATAAAAGAAGTATATTATAATATTCGCCCAATATTCTATAATAAATAGTGATATAGGGAAATAGAGATTGACCACATTTGTAATTACTATTGATTACAAATAGTAAATTGAAATTATAAATAGTATAGATATTGAAGAAAACATTTTTAATAAAAGAAATTTTACTACTTGTCGTATAAGGTTATCAAAAGCGGAATTTAAATCAAATAGTTTTTAAAATTGAATTAAACGCAATGGTTTTTATACTTCCTAATCCATGTAGAACCCCCTGTTCTGATAATTTTACAATAAAAATGATTGATTAAAATACACCTATTTTTTATTTTTCAATTATATGAGTTATAGAGTTTTAAAAGTTTTTTAAATTATGTATTATAATTATATAGGATAATTAACTGGGTAATTTAAGTAAAAATGACTTCAGTAGTTTTCTAATGCGATTTCTTTGTTTTATACAACCTTATTAATCTAATATAAGGTTTAAACCTTCTAACAAGATGGATATAGTCAAATTGAATAGATCAAAAGATTACCTATGTTTACAAAATCAATTAATACTTATATATTGGAATAAGCTTGATTAGAATCATTGCATTTCGATTCGAAATCCTTTATTGATCAGTTAAAAAGTAATTGTACCACCAATTTTTGCCCTTATTAAAAATTATATAAAAGAATAAATTTCAGTACCCGATGATAGAAGCCCCTAGACCTGAAAATGAAAAGGAACGACTGAAAGAATTGCTTTCTATGGAGATCATGAACTCCGGTAGGGAAGAGCAATTTGACGATATAGCCGCCTTGGCCTCAAATATTTGTAAGGCACCCATTTCGTTACTTGCATTCGTAGATGAAACCAAACAGTATTTTAAAGCAAAAATAGGTATGCAGGAAGAGCAGACCGACCGCAAAATTGCTTTTTGTTCCCATACCATTTTAAATGATGATATTTTTATAGTAGAAGATACTGCCGTGGATGAGAGGTTTCATGATAATCCGCTGGTCACAGGTAGTCCACATACGAGATTTTATGCCGGCATGCCATTAAGAACTTCATCAGGGATGAATATAGGTACTTTATGTGTATTGGATACTGAGAAAAGAGAATTGTCCGAGGAGCAGAAAACTGCTTTAAGACTCTTGGCAAGACAGGTGATCAAAGAACTGGAACTTCGAAAAGCCAATCTGGAATACCAAAGGACTATCAATAAACTGGAATCTACCGAAACCCTCCTTTTACAGGCAGAAAATCTTGCCCGCCTAGGTAGTTGGGAGTACAATATATCCACTCAGGGCTTTATTTGTACCCAAAATGTAGCAAAGTTGTTAAATATAAGTTTCGATGAAGATATTTCCGGCTTCTGCACGATAGCAAATGCCCTATCAGACCCTGACCAAGAAATTTTAAACACCAAATGGCAAAATGCTATAAACTCAGGTAAAGATTTTGAACATATAGCTTTATTGCCGGGTGAAATAGAGAAATGGGTTAGTTTTCGTTCAAAAACGCATTTTTCGGAAGATATCCTTGAAAAAGTGATTGGATATATACAAGATGTCACAGAACTCCATACCCATGAAAATAAATTGATTACGGATAAGGCTAAAGCAGAAGAAGCCACTGCTGCAAAGTCTGAGTTTTTGGCCATAATGAGCCATGAAATCCGTACACCTCTTAATGCTATTATTGGTCTTAATTATCTTCTTCTCCAAGAAAACAATATTAGAGATGAACATAAAGAAACTTTAAGGGCCATTAGATTTTCTTCTCAAAATTTACTGTCACTTATTAATGACATACTGGATTTCTCTAAAATAGAATCAGGGAAGATCGAAATCGAAAAAATAAATTTTAGATTAAAAGATCTTTTAAACAGTATTAGACAATCAATTTATGTCAAAGCTTCAGAAAAGAATATAAATTTAGTATTGGCTGTGGACGAAGACACACCAAATGAAGTTTGTGGAGATCCCATCAAACTTACCCAGATCTTAAATAACCTTATCGGAAACGCCATAAAATTTACAGACGAAGGAGATGTAAAGGTAGAAGTAGATGTAATCTATCAAAATGGCAATGAATACGTATTGGAATTTTCAGTTATTGACAGTGGGATAGGGATACCTGATGATAAATTGAATTTAATTTTTGAAAGATTTGTGCAGGCAAGTGCGTCTACCCATCGGAGCCATGGCGGTACAGGATTAGGATTGGCTATTACTAAAAGACTTATAGAATTACAGGGGGGAAATATTGAAGTGAAAAGTAAAGTGGGTACAGGATCAGTGTTCACCTTTACTATAACCTATTCTGCACCCAAAGTTGGCGAAGCTGCACTTGTTCAGAAGGAAACGATTTTAGGTAACGGTATGCGAGGAAGTAATATTCTCGTAGTCGATGATAACATCATGAATCAGAAAGTGGCTGAAAAATTGTTGATGAGTTGGCAGGCAGAAGTAGGTTTGGCGGAAAATGGTTTTGTAGCATTGGAAAAGTTAAGGACCCAGCCCTTTGATCTCGTTCTTATGGACCTACACATGCCAGTAATGGATGGAATAGAGGCTATAAGAGAAATTAGGGCTTTGAGAATAAATGTACCTATAATAGCATTTACAGCCAATTCAAGTGATGATGAAAGAGAAATCGTCCTCAATTTGGGAGGAAATGATTATATATCCAAACCATTTAAACCTCAGGAACTTTACGATAAAATAATTATGCACCTAGAATTGAGAAATCAATAAGTATTTATTTTGAATGAAATCAGTTAAAGCTTCCTACATTGTTGAAGTTTTTTTTTGACAGTAATACAGGTTTATTAATATCAAACTTTAACAGTAAGGTAAATGGAATTTTTTAAACAGGCGATAGAAAACAGTCCGAATCCCACCTATGTAAAAAATACCCATGGCCAAATAATTCTTGCCAATAAGGCTTATGCTGCTTTATACAGTACCACAGTGGATATGCTAATTCAAGAGGGCGGACTAAAAATAGATTTTTCTGCAAAAATGGATAATCAACTGCTCAAATCAGGCGATTCAAACTCTTTAGATGAATATATTAAAAAAAAGGATGGTTCTAAGGTCTGGTATAACACTATAAAAAAACCTATATATAATGAGGAAGGGGAAAGATGGCTGCTTTCTGTCTCTTCAGATATTACAGCCTTAAAAAAATCAAGTATTTTGGCAGAAGAAGCTATTAAAGCCAAAAGCACATTTCTGGCCAATGTGAGCCATGAAATCAGGACACCTATGAATGGTATCTTGGGGATGGCAAGACTTTTAAAGAAAACCCAACTTACGGCAGAACAGGAAAATTACCTGCAGTTTATACTTTCAAATGCTGACAACCTACTCAATATATTAAATGAAATTCTTGATTACTCAAATGTAGAATCTGGAAATGTCAAATTAGAAAACATACCATTTGATGTGGTAGCTGAAGTATACAACACTGTAGACAGAGCCAGACAAAAAGCGGACGATAAGGGGCTCAAAATGAATTTTCATCTTCCCGAAAATCCATTACCGGTAGTAGAAGGAGATCCATACTTACTTTTACAGGTCTTGAATCATGTCATCAATAATGCTATAAAATTTACAAAAGCAGGGCACATAGACATTAAAGTTAATGGAAGTAAACCAAAAGGTGCCATTATAAACCTCACGTTCACAGTAGAGGATACAGGAATAGGCATCAGTACTGATAAATTCGAGCAGGTGTTTGAAAGCTTTAACCAAGCTTACGCCAGCTCCACCAGACTTTATGGAGGTACGGGCCTCGGCCTTACTCTCAGTAAAAAAATAATAGAAATCCAGGGTGGTAAAATCTGGCTGGAAAGCACTCCTGATGTAGGGTCTAAATTTTTCTTTACTCTACCCTACAAAATCAGTGATATAGACCCAGTAGATATAAAACCTAAAAAAGGGACTACCTCCAGAAACATTAAAGATTTAGTGATATTGCTGGTAGAAGATAATAATGTAAGCCAGTTATTGGCCCTTTCTTATTTGACTTCCAAAGGAGCCAATGTAGATGTGGCTAACAATGGGGCAGAGGCACTGGAAAAAGCCAAAAGCAAAAAATATGACATCATCCTGATGGATATTCAGATGCCTCAAATGAGCGGAATAGAGGCTGCTAAAAAGGTAAGGCATGAACCAAATATAAATCAAGGTACACCTCTGATAGCTTTTACGGCAAATGTATTAAGGACAGATCTGGAAGCTTATGGCAATGCAGGATTCAATGATTTTTTGGCAAAACCCTTCTTAGAAAATGATCTGTACCGTATAGTAGCCTTACATGCACAAGTTAGCGATATTGATGATCCGGAGTTTAAAACAGAAGTAGAGAATGTCAATAAAGGTGCTAAGGAGACATTGTACAGTTTTTCTAACCTGGGCTCGTTGGCCCAAAATAAGGAATTTGTGCAGCAGATGATGGAAATGTTTATAACTTCTGTCCCCGACCAAGTCCAAAGTCTGGAGAAGGCCATCAATGAAAAATCCTGGTCTATAGTCATAGAAATTTCACATAGTCTAAAATCAACTTTTGGCAACATTCAGATACAGGATGCCTATGAAGCTTCAAGAGAAATAGAAGCTATTGCCTCCATTGAAGGAGAAAAAAGCGAGTTGGTAAAATTAGTGGCTAAAGTCCAATTGTCAGTAAACAAAATCATCCCGATATTTAAAGAAAAAATTTCTAAAAACCTTTAATTCAGGATAAAAGCAAATTGATCAAGAATCTCAATGTTTATGATTATCCACCGAGTTCTGTGTCTTTTAAAATTCCAAAATTACTTTACTTTTTATAATTAAGTAATCTGTTTTTTATTTATGTATATAACGGCAAGAGGTTTTTTCATTGCCTTAAGGATAATACCTGTCATTATTATTTATAGCTGAAAGTGCTATACTTCACTATTTATATAATGCATTTTATAGGCAAAGTCTATTAGTTAAGTTATGATGTTTATACAATAATATTTAATTTGGCTTTTTTTAAAGCCCTATAAATATTATTTTTATTTAACATATTTAACTTGATCTTCATTTTTATATTTTGCTATATTTGGCCGCATGAAAAAGAGACTATTGGTAGTAGATGATGAACCGTCTATTAGATTGATATTAGAGCATTATTTTAAAAATGAGTATGATGTCACCATTAAGTCAAATGGCAAAGAAGCCATGGACTGGTTGGAAAAGGGCAATCCCATAGATGCTATTATTGCAGATTTTGCAATGCCCATAATGAATGGCCTTGATTTTATCAAGCAACTCCGTGCCAGCACCTTGTTTAAAAATATTCCATTGATCATGCTCTCCGGAAAAGATGAAACCAGTAATAAAATCACCTGTCTTAAGGCTGGAGCAGATGATTATGTGATCAAACCCTTTAACCCCGAAGAAGTGGATATTAGGATAAAAAACATTCTTAGAAGATTGAGCATATAGTTATTAAATGAAAAAAAAAATCATTTATCTTACACAGGATCAGGAAGAAATCACCCGCTTTATATCGCTGTTCCAAGAAGAATTAGAGGTAGAACATTTTGCTAATTCTGCCATGTTCTTATCATATATTGCAGCAGAGCCAGCGTTTAATGCCATTATTACCTCTTCAGGCATGGGTGCATTTGGTCTGAGTGTGGTGCAGGTGGTTAAAAAAGATAGAGAACTTTCAGTACCAGTGTTTTATTTTACTGATGCCACCATATCACCTAAGGTTCAGGAGTCTATACTGGATCATGGGGTAAATGATATATTCAGCCTTCAGCCTAACAAGGAAATGTTTCTGACACGGCTAAACTATCTTTTGTCTTCAGATATTGCCACCGTATCATCAATAGATGGGAAGATGCTTACCTATAGGATGCCTCCTGTCAAAAGATTTTTTGACATATTGATAGCAGGATTTGCTTTATTGATTTTAAGCCCTCTTTTTTTGATCGTGACGATATTGGTAAAAATGGAGTCTAAAGGTCCGGCTTTTTATTTTTCTTATAGGGTAGGTACGAATTATAAAATTTTCAAATTCTGGAAATTCAGATCCATGCGGCCCGATGCTGACAAAATGCTGGCATCCATGAAAGACCTTAACCAGTATCAAGTAACCAAAAAGGAAGAAGAAGATAAACCTGTTTTTTCACTCTGTGAAACTTGTGCTGCAGAGGGTACTGATTGTCAGAATTTACTATACGATGTCCAAGGTAATATGATCTGTGAAAAGCAGTATCAGGTAACAAAGAAAGCTGAATCTGCTCCTGCATTTATAAAAATTGCAAATGATCCCAGGATTACGCGCGTTGGAAAATTTATAAGGAACACCAGTATAGATGAACTTCCACAATTATATAATGTGTTACGGGGCGATATGTCCATAGTAGGCAATCGTCCTTTGCCACTTTATGAAGCAGAGATGTTGACTACAGATAGCTATGCCACCAGATTTATAGCCCCTGCAGGCATCACAGGTCTCTGGCAGGTAGTGAAGAGAGGTAAGGGAGGAGATATGTCCGAGGAAGAACGCAAGGCTTTAGATATAGAATACGCAAACAATTACACATTAAAAAAGGACATAGAAATCATCCTGAGAACCATACCGGCCCTTTTTCAAAAAGAGAACGTTTAATGAGAAGATTACTGCTTGCCATCACCCTGTCACTTTCCTTCACCCTGGTATATGGGCAAGATCTACCGGCACAGGAAATGACCGCTATAGACAGGTTTTATGCTTTCCCTGATTTGGCCATCAGCAGACTCACCGAAGCAGCTCTGGACAGATCGGCCTCTGTGGAAGCGTTGATGTTGGAAAGGGACATTCTGAGAGAAGACCTTCAAGTAGCCCGTAAGGATATTTTCAGCAATATCGCCTTTGTGGGAGATTACCTATATGGCAATCTTGGAACTATAGCCTTCTCTGAGGGAGGACCACCTATAGGGGTGGGTACGGGCCTGGCTGGAAGATATACAGCAGGGGTAAGGCTAGCATTGCCTTTTGACCGATTTACCAGCAGACATAACCGCATCAATAGGGTAGAGCTCCAGATGAAACAGGCCGAATTCAATAAGCAGACCCGTGAGGATGAAATCAGACAGCTGATCATCAGCATGTATCAGGATGTCCTACTAGCCAAAAGGATGCTGGATGTACATACTGAAGGCCGAGAATCTGTTAATATCAACAGGCAAATGGCCGAAAGAAGGTTTAGAGAAGGACAGATTCCCCTTTCCGAACTGAGTGTAATAAATGAAGCCTATACCCGAGCTTCTATAGAATATCAGACAAGTTATACCAACTACGAAACCAACCTTAGATTACTGGAAGAAGTAGCAGGTGTAAGGATTACCGAAATAATGATTCCCTAATGGCCCTTCAAGATATTATTAGGCTTTTACTGAAAAACTGGATATGGCTTATCGCTATTCCAATAGTATTGGCTGTATCCATTTTCTTTTTTACCCGAGGAGCTAAAAGAGTTTACGTCTCCGATACAACTGTTTTTACCGGGATAGCATCAGGCTATTCCATCACTGGCAGTGTGGAAGCTGATTTTTATTCCGCCAGTACTGCATTTGATAATCTCTTATTTTTAATTAATTCGCGGGAAACCAAAGAAGAAGTAGCTATAAGACTTCTTTCTTATCACCTTATGCTAGAGGATGTTAACCCTATTCTTTTAAACTGGAATTCTTACTTGAATTTCCAGGAAATCTTACCAGCCGAACTTCGGAAGCAACTGGTAGCTCCCACTTTTGGGGAAACATATGATAATGTGAGGACATACTACAGTACAGACACTGAAAATGAAATTTATGAACTGCTTACATCTGAAGAGGATTTTTATTCTTTAAGAGCACTATCAGCTTTGGTGTCCAGCAGGATCGGAACTAGTGACATTATAAGGATAGAATATGAAACAGCTGATCCTGCCATATGTAAACACACTTTGGAGCTGCTGACAGATGTATTTATTAAC
Source organism: Anditalea sp. (assembly GCA_035461405.1). Taxonomy (GTDB): domain Bacteria; phylum Bacteroidota; class Bacteroidia; order Cytophagales; family Cyclobacteriaceae; genus Anditalea. The sequence goes on along the minus strand of DATHVH010000025.1, from coordinate 3,302 downwards.
CGTAATAGAAATCTTAGAGAAGGACAGACTGAATCAGTAGTGGGATACTATGAGGTAGAAGCCAGAAGAGCATATGAAAGACTCGAAGATATAGAACAGCGTTTTCTGGAATTTAACGTAGGGAATAACATCATCAATTACGATGAACAGACGAAAAATATCTCCTCCCACAGAGAAATACTCTACACTGATTTTGCAGAGGTAGAAATGCAGTATGTGGCTGCTCGGTCAGCGCTGGAAGCAATAGAGGATAGGTTAGAGCAGCGGGCTCAAACCACTTTGAGCAGCAATGAAATCCTGGAACTGCGAAACAGGGTGTCTTCACTTTCATCACAGATTTCAGACATTGAGATTTTCAAACAGCCCGCCCCGGGTACTCCTACTGATCAACAGCTGCAGCAATTGAGAGCTGAACTCACAAGGACCACAAACCAAATCCAAGCAAATGTACAGGATTATTATGCACAGACACATACGGTAGGTGGTATACCAAGCGAAGGCCTCTTAAATGAGTGGGTACGTAATGTTATTATGGTGGAAGAGGGAGCAGCCAAACTGGAAGTAATGGCCAGAAGAAAACAGGATTTTCTGTTAGAATATGAAAGAATGGCTCCGCTGGGCGCTACACTTAAAAGGATAGAAAGAGAAATAGACCTAGCGGAGAGAGAATACTTAACATTTCTCAACAGTCTGAATTCCAGTAGACTAAACCAACAAAATATAGCACTTACCGCCCAGCTCAAAATAGTAGACCCACCGTTTCTGCCTGTGAAGCCAAGAAGTTCCAAAAGGATTATTTTCATTCTGGTAGGTGCAATAGGTAGTTTTATGTGTGTTTTTGCATTTCTTATTACCAGAGAATTTCTAGATGATTCAGTTCGAAAGCCATCTCTTGCTACTAAAGTTACAGGACTGCCGGTTGCAGGAATTATTCCTTTGGTAGTAGAAAAGAAATTTTCAAATGCCAAAGAGGAAAAAGTCCTTACACAGTTGGCCAGGTACCTACTTATGAAAGCGAAGGAAAGAAAAGATAGGCCTTTTTCCATCGGCCTTATAAGTATGAATGAAGGGGAAGGTAAATCCACAGCTATCAGGCTATTAACGGAAAAAATGGCAAAATTAGGTTCCAAAGTTGTGTCATACAAAGCTGTAGATTTTCCTAATATATCATTTATAGATACTGATCAGTCTTCGATTGTGTTTATCGAATTTCCACCTGTCGCTGAAGAGATGTTTCCTTTGGACCTATTGGCAGATTTAGATTTGATCCTTCTGACCATCAGATCAAACCGTGCCTGGACCAAAGCTGATCAAAAATCATTCGAAACAATAAGTGGTCAGACTGCTGCAGATACAGAAATTTTACTGACCGGAGTTTTGCCGGAGCATAGTGAAATATTTGGATAATTATCCAGTTTCTATTGCCAATTCCAATATATAAACGAAACTTAGGTTTTGATATGAAGCCATCTCAATTTTATCCTACTACCAATATCAATAAGCTGCTGGGACCTCTGGCCTTATTAACAGCGGTAATAATGGGCTGGTTGACTTCAAAATTGGGCATATTGGTTCCAGGAGCTCTTGTGGCCTTTCCTATCGTGATGACTTATGTGGTTATGGTGTTTCTTAACCCCCGGGTCGGCTTTATATCTTATCTCTTCTTGTGCTTCTTTGTAAGTGTCCTCAATAGACATTTATTGGGAATACCTTTTGGATTGGGATTGGAGGCATTATTGATTCTCACCTGGCTTTCTGTCATCTTCTACCGTTCTGAAAAGTTCAAGGGTGAATACCTCAATAATGATCTATGTATATTGGCTTTTGTCTGGTTTACCATCAATATACTGGAAATAGCCAATCCGGCAGGTGCCAGTTTCGTTGGCTGGTTTTATGAAATGAGGTCAACGACTTTGTATTGGGTGCTTACTGTTCCTTTAGGTTTTTTACTCTTCAATGAGTACAAAGACTTGAAGCTTTTTTTAATAATAGTAATTTTAATATCCTGTTTTGCAGCTATATATGGCATCAAGCAGCTTAATCTGGGTGTTACCGCGATGGAGCAGGTATGGCTTGATGCAGGTTCGGGCAAAACACATGTGCTTTGGGGGAAATTACGGGTATTTTCAATCTATAGTGATGCAGGCCAATTTGGTGCTTCCCAGGCACATATAGCATTGGTGTGCATCATCTTGGCAGTAGGTCCCTTTGTTAAATGGAAAAAATTATTGTTGGCCGTAGCCGGACTTCTTGTTCTTTACGGCATGTTAATATCCGGTACCAGAGGATCTATGTTTGTGCTGGTAGCTGGTGGTTTTGTTTTTTTAGTATTGAGCAAACAGGTTAAAATCCTTATGCTTGGGACTGTAATGGCCCTAGGTGTGTTATTTATATTAAAATTCACCATGATAGGAGAGGGAAATGCCAACATTGCTCGGCTACGAACCTCCCTTGATCCCCAGGATGCTTCACTACAGGTTAGGTTTAAAAACCAGGAAATCTTAAAAAATTATTTGGCCACCCGGCCATTTGGAGGTGGAGTAGGAGTCATAGGGGCCTGGGGTGAAATATATAATCCGGATAAATTTCTTTCCACAGTAGCGCCGGACAGTTATTTCGTAAAAGTATGGGCCATGTATGGCATTGTAGGTTTTATTATCTGGTTTGGCATAGTGATGTACATCACCGGAAAGTGCTGTGGTATAGTGTGGAACATTAAGGATCCTAAGCTTAGGCAGATGCTCATGGCGCTCACCTGTGGTACCGTGGGGATTATCTTTGCCAGTTATGGCAATGAAGTGATCAACCAAATGCCTTCTTCTGTAATAGTATACCTTTCATGGGTCTTTGTGTTTCTGGGACCGAAGTTTGACCGTCAATTGACAAATCATCATGGATAGACCACTTGTTTCGATCATATCGATAAATTATAACCAATCTCAACTCACTATTGAGATGATCAGGTCTTTGAAAAAGATCTCCTATCCCAATTATGAAATCATCATAGTGGATAATGCTTCACCTTCTGAAGACCCACAACTTATAGCAGATGCCTATCCAGACGTTACACTGATTAGATCCAAAGAAAACCTGGGGTTTTCCGGGGGAAACAATATTGGAATAAGAGCAGCTAAAGGCGAATATTTTTTGTTTTTGAACAATGATACCGAAGTGGAATCCGATTTTCTTGAACCACTTGTCGATCACTTTAAGTCTCACCCGGAAACGGGAATCGCTTCTCCAAAAATTATCTTCTTTGGTACAGATGACAGGATCCAATATGCTGGCTGTACAGGCATCAA
>DATHVH010000024.1:0-15121 GCA_035461405.1 Anditalea sp. | reverse complement strand
CTCCAAATACTTCGGATCTTGCTATTTCTTCACCGTTTATGAAAAGGGCTATTTGTCTGTCAACACTTCCGGTAAAGGCTTTTCGCATATCTACCTTAAAGGAGCCGATTCCACCCGGCACAGGGGCAGAAGTAATCCTGGAATTATCACTTGCTCTTCTTAGCATCAAACCTTTTCCTTCTATAGGGAAATCTCCTTCATTTCTGGAAGCAAAATAGCTCCAGCTGATCTCGTTGTTGCCTACAAAAGAACCATTAGTATATCCAGTACCCAAGTTCAGTTTATCAAAATCTTCAATATTTGTGATAGGTGCCTCAGAGATTAGAGTTGCCACAGATACATCAGTAAGACCGATCTGCCTGCTAGACCCTGTAGTGGTAAGACCTCTATCAGAAGACCATGAAATAGTTACTTCTTGGCTAGGTAAAATATTTAATCCAGATATCACGTGTGATCTTAGACTATCTCGACCCCATTCAGTAGAATATCCAAGTTCTGGTATCACTGTTCCATTTACAGTCACTGTAAATGCTGGGAATCTGCCTTGATCTGCTCTTGCAATTTTCCCTAAATAGGAAACCTTAAGATCTTGTATAGGGTCAGGGGTAGTATTAGTCAATGTCAAAGTGGAAGTCAAAATCCCAGTTGACCCTGTATGCTGATAACCAAGGACGCCATTACCTCTAAATCCACCTGTTGTTCCCGAGCCAAAATCTCCGATATAATTTAATACGCCTGCACTAAAAGTCCACTCACCGCTTTCTCCAAAAATTTCTACGGGAGAGGTTAAGCTGATGAATGAGGTAAAATCCTGCTTATATGGCAAACCTGCTACCTCACCATTATCTGTATTGATCACATACTCTGCTTCTGCCACATTGCTGCTTTCGAAGCCTTCTTTGATTCCTAAGGCCTTAAGGGTAACGGTAGAATAAATTTCTATTGGGTCTGTATATAATATACTTTCGTTGGTAGGATTTGTGCCATCTATGGTATAATAAATAGAGGCGCCATCAGTTTCACTCTGAATGCTGATGATTTGAGACGTAGAAAATACTCCGCCTTCAGGTGAAAACTGCGGCGCAGCTACTCTTTCAGTAGCTGTGCCATCAAAGGAATTCCAACTGATGTCGTCTATTACTAACTGTCTATTATTGGTACCTCCGGTAAGATGTCGGATCTCAAGTGTAAAATCGCCGGGTATATTAATATTATCTACCTCGAAAGTAAAAATATCTTCGCTACCTCCGGATAATTCGCCAAATGTTATGGATTCAGCAACAAGATTGTCATTGATAAATAATCCTATCTGTCGATCTCCAGCTCCGGTAAATGCCTTTCTCATCAGAACCTGAAAACTGGATATCCCTCCTGATATCAGGTCTGATTTGATATTGCTGTTTTCTCCAGATCGTCTAAGGAGAAGCCCTTCTGCATTTATAGGGTAACTCTGTTCCCCGGTCACATGCGTATAGGTCCAGGTGATGCCATTGATACCCACAAAGGAACCATCTCTATAGGTGTTTCCTGTGAGTCCGAGGTTTTCGAATGTTTCCACATTTTCAAATATGGGAGAACTCTGTGCCCAAGCTGTAGCTGTAGCAAGGAGTAACATTAGAAAACCAATCGTTAATTTTGGTAAAGATTGTTTCATATATTGATCTTAAGGTGACAAATTTTATTTGGCGAAAATAGACTATAAATTTTTAGTAAAGACTTCTTCTAGATTAATAAATCTTTATGATAGTAGAGATAAGCTATTAATTCCATGATCGGTGTAGAGGAAAGTCAGGAAAATAAAAAGGGGTAGAGTATATAAGATAAGGAAATTCATGACAGGGGCCAGATAGAGAATGGCAACCCTTAATATAGGATATAAATCTAACTAGGATAACATGGGGGCTGATATCTAAATTGGTTGCCTCATGAATAATCCGTGGGGGAAAAAAATAAAACAAAGTATTAAACAGACCATAGTACATAGTGAATGGACTATAGTCTGTTTTGTATAATTCAGAAACAGATTATAGCGTTCCTTTTAAACTGTCCCTTTTCTTTTTACTTTTTCTCCTAAAATACTTTTCTATGGCAATAATAATATAAACCAGAGCACCAGCCCCCAATATCCTTATCCATGACATAAGAGACAGAGGTAACGTATGGAAAAATAAATTCATGATAGGTACATAGATAAACAATACCTGGAATAACATCATGAGTCCTATTCCGGCAAATATCCAAGGGTTGCTGAAAAAACCAATTTCTAAATTGGTCTTGAGAAGAGATCTACAGTTCAGCAGGTAAAACGCCTGGATTACTACGATAGTAGTGGTGGTGACGGTACGGGCATAATCTTTATCCGCTCCCAGATTCAATTCAAAGTGGAATAATCCTGTGGCAAATATCAGTATAAGAAATCCTACCAGAAGGGTTCTTAACACCAACCCCTTGGTCATGATCGGCTGGTCCGGATTTCTGGGTTTTCTGTCCATGATGTCCGGTTCGTTGGGTTCAAATGCGAGCGGTAAACCAAGCAGGACTGCAGTGGTCATGTTAACCCACAGCGCCTGTACCGGCAATATCGGCAGCACCATACCCAAAATGATGGATGCCATAATCGAAAGTCCCTGACCTAGATTGGTGGGTAGGATACAGACAATAAACTTGGTAAGGTTGTCAAAGACACCGCGTCCTTCTTCCACCGCACTTTCGATAGAAGCAAAGTTGTCATCTGTCAGTACCATGTCTGAAGCATCCTTGGCTACTTCAGTGCCTGTAATCCCCATAGCTACACCTATATTTGCCTGTTTTAGGGCTGGACCATCATTTACCCCGTCTCCCGTCATGGCCACTACATGATTATTGGATTGGAGTGCTTTTACCAATTGTAGTTTCTGTTCGGGAGCTACGCGGGCAAAGACGGCTACCTTTTCAGCTATCTCCGGAAATTTATCTTCTGATATTTTTGATAGCTCTAAACCGGTGTATGCTTTGAGCTTTCCGTTCTCTTCCTCTTCACCTTTAAGTCCGATCATACCGGCGATGGCAGAGGCTGTCAAAGCGTGGTCACCCGTGATCATTTTTACTTGAATCCCCGCTTTCTGGCAGAGGTGAACAGACGTTTTTGCTTCTTCCCTGGGAGGGTCTATCATTCCCTGAAGGCCCAGAAAAGTAATGCCCTGTTCCAAATCCTCATGACTTAAATGTTCTTTGCCGGTATCAAATTTCATATATCCAAACCCCAAAACCCTTAGGCCATCGGTGGACATCTGTTTTGCTGCTTCTTCGATTTTGGAAGGGTCTATGTCGGTTTCTTTATCTTCCGCCATTTGCATCTTATCTGAGCGTTCTATAAGGGCTTCCATTGAACCTTTGACATAGGCGATCGTATGGTCTCCTTTTTTATGTAAGGTGGCCATATACTGGTATTCGGATTCGAAGGGGATTTCCTCCAATCGTTGGTATTCATCGTTTATTTTATCTGAGTCAAATCCTCCTTTGATGGATGCCACATATATGGCGGCTTCCGTAGGGTCACCTTCCATTTTATAATCATCACCCTCTTTTTTGATCTTGCTGTCATTACATAAAATGCCGCATTTTAGGCATTCAGCTAATACCGGGTGATCAGAAAGATCCACTGTATTTTCGTCATACCGGATTTCTCCTTCGGGCGCATAGCCTATACCGGTTACTTCATATTGCTTGTCCCCTGCAAATATTCTCTGTACGGTCATCTGATTTTCAGTAAGCGTGCCCGTCTTGTCAGAACAAATAACAGTAGTGCTTCCAAGAGTTTCTACCGCCACCAGTTTTCGGATGATGGCCCTTCTCTTTGCCATCTTTGATACACCAAGGGCCAGCATGATGGTGACAGCCGCAGGCAAACCTTCCGGGATCACAGATACCGCAAAGGCTACTGATGACATAAAAATTTCGGTAAACTCCTGCCCCCTCAATAAACCTATTCCAAAAGTGAGCACAGTAAGTCCGAGAATAACAAAAAGCAGTTGATGACTGAATTTTTCTATTTTTACTGTAAGTGGTGTTTTGATATCCTGAGCAGAACTGATATGCCCGGATATTTTCCCTATTTCAGTCTTATCACCAGTGGCAATCACTATACCTGATCCCCGGCCGTAAGTGACGACTGTAGAGGCGTATGCCATATTAGCCCTGTCTCCAAGAACGGTTTCTTTTTCCAATACCCCTTGCTTTTTATCTACCGCTACAGATTCTCCCGTAAGGGCGGATTCGTCTATCCGCAGATCTTTTATCCGTGTAAGCCTGAGATCAGCGGGGATCCTATCACCTGATTCCAGCAATACCAAATCGCCGGGAACCAGCTCTGATGCTTCAATTTTCTCTTTATCTCCGTCCCTTACCACTATTGCCTTTGTAGTCATACTCTTGGAGAGAGAATCTATGGCGCTAAGTGCTTTGGATTCCTGGACAAAGCCTATGATGGCATTTAGCAAAACTACCGCAAAGATCACCCCGGCATCAATATACTCTCCCAAAAATAGGGTCACTATAGTAGCCCCCAACAGTATGTAAATCAATGGCTGATGAAATTGCAGCAAAAATCTTTTTAAGGCACTTTGCTGTTTTTGTTTCGTGATTTCATTTTTTCCAAACTGTTCGGTTCTTTTCTCTGCATCTTCCCTGCTGATCCCATCGGAACTGCTGGTTTCAAAAATCTCTTCTATGTCATTTACCTCAAGATGGTGCCAGTCTTTGGTCGAAATCTCCTTCATGTGTTTGATTTAATAGGTTTGTATTCAGCTTAATTTACCAACTAAATACCTTAAAACAATGTTAATAGATTAAGCTTCCCCTTTTTTTAGGATAGTCATATTTCGAGTATCTATTTAAGTTTCGAAGAGAAGATATATGCTCTAGTTAAAATGGGACTCTATTATTTGGAAAAGTGGTATTGATACCGATAACTTGGGACTGAACATAATCCCAATACTCCTATGATCAGGCCATTTATAGATGCCCATGTACACCTGAACACGCTTTCTGCAGAGAAGATGGACAAAGCTATAGAAGAGGAAGCCTATTTTCTATCTATCAATACAGATATACCATTTTTTATTTCTTTGGAAGAACAAAAAGATACGGTGCTGGGATTGCAGCGGCAATATCCCAATAGGGTAAAATTCATCACTTCTTTTAGTTTAGATGCGTGGCGAGAAGATGGATGGTCTGACCGGGCAATTCATCAGATCCAGCGGGGAATGGAAACTGGAGCTGTGGGAGTGAAGATTTGGAAGAACATTGGTATGGATCTAAAAGATGAGCGGGGAGGATTCATATTGATAGACCATCCAAAGTTTGATCCTGTTTTTGATTATCTGGAGAGAAACGAGATACTGGTATTGGGACATCTGGGAGAGCCCAAAAACTGTTGGCTGCCTCTAGATGAAATGACAGTGGATTCGGATAAAAATTATTTCGGTGAACACCCCGAATACCATATGTATCTGCATCCCGAGTGCCCGTCATATGAGCAGCAATTGGAAGCGCGGGACAATCGCTTGAAAAAACATCCCAACCTAAAATTTGTGGGCCTGCACCTGGCCAGTTTGGAATGGAGTGTGAAGGAGATAGGTCTGTGGTTAGATGCTTTTCCTTTGGCAAAGGTGGATCTGGCTGAGAGGATCTGCCACCTACAATACCAGGCACAGAAAGATAGAGAAGCTGTAAGAGAGTTTATGATTAGTTACCAGGATAGGATTATTTATGGTACTGATGTTATAGACGATGGTCAGTTAACACCCAATCAAATAGCTGGCAGGTTTGATGCCCTCTGGAAATTTCATTGGGAATTTTTTGCCACCGATCAGGATATGCAAGCTCCGGAATTCATAGGCAATTTCTATGGCCTAGGTTTACCAGACAATGTACTGGTTAAAATTTTTTATAAAAATGCTGTCGATACATATGGGTTTGCTATTGACTGATCTGAAAATTTTTGAGGCAAAACATTTAATCCCATAATTTATTTCTGATCAATCATATTATTTTCCACCAGGACCCATATCTGTCTGGTAGGCAAATAATTAGCCTAAATTTCATAAAAACATTTCAATATCCTATTTTTTATAAGGTGACTATAATATAGCGAGTTATCATTTGTAAAACGCTGATAATCAGTAAATTTTTGTATTATCAAATAGATAAGTTTTTACACATAAAAATGTATATTCAATAATTTTAATCTTTTTTTATTAAATTATTTGCAATAAAGAAATCATTCTATTACATTTGAATCATTGGAGCAAAGACATAAGGTTTTTACCACACAATGTAGGATGTTGAAATTGGCAGACATGCCCTCCTGTCTCGGGGGTAGGGTCAAGAGGATAAAGCAAATAGCGAGCTCGTATTTTTGCCTAACTGCCCTGTGGAGGTTCGAATCCTTCTCCTACAGCTAGTTATTTTGGGTTTATTGTTAATTAGAAAAGCTATGAGATCTATATTTCATAGTTTTTTTTTGCACTTTTTTTCATTCACATTTCGCTTTAGTTTTCCCGGGGAATAGGGGATTGATAGAGGATATAGACTCAATATATGAAATAAAAAAGCCCTTGATTCCATAAGGAACCAAGGGCTTTAATGCTATGGAATAAGGCTATTACAAGGTATTGTAATTTGTCAGGAGCTGTAGTGTAAGACCATTGGTGGCCCCACCCTCGGGAGTTTGGAATCCTCTTATCAAGACGGTGTAGATTCTGCCATCCTGTAGTTCCATGTTATTGGCACTGACCAATATTTCTCCTGTAATAGGTGAAATCACTTCAATACTGTAGAGACCGGCTTCCACTTCCTCAAACTCATTTATTTGCTCAAAAGTAGTGGTTTTTTCTAATTCAGTACCTTCTCTTGACATTCGTATGGTCACTTCTCCCAGATCTGGAGAAAGGTGCATAGATCTTAATTTGGCATGTCCCGAAGCAGGAGTACTCCAATTATCCTCTACCAGGAGAGTGGTCATATTGGTTACCGTATTTGTAATGAAAAGAGAATAGATCTTATCCGCTTCAAAGGTATGAGAAGCCTCATGTAACGTGTTAAAACCGTTAAATGGTGTGAAACGGAAAAACCGCTCTCCAGTCCTGAATCTGGTGTAATTGATTCTGTTGGAATAGTGGACTGCCTGATGGTTTATCCTTGTGTTTTCTACATATAGGTCGAGACCTGGGGAATCAGGTGAAGCATTATAAATTGACACGTGCGCTACTGGAGGTAATTCTATCGGATCCCCCTCATCCAGACAACTAATAAGTAGAGGGAATAACAAGAGAAATGACCACCTTCCTAGACTTTTAATCTTTAATTTTTTGATTTGAGTTTTCATATTATGGACTAATTGTTAATAGAATTTATAAATTATTAATCATGACATCTTGCTGGACAAGACGTGTGATGAATCTTATTTGCTACAAATTAAGAGGCGGATATAGTCAAATGATTCGAAAATATAACGATCTTGAAAAAACGATATTTTGGAAGTTAATTTCTTTTATTATCACTCATTAGTGCGATTATTTTCTTCGATGGTGAGATTATATTTGTGTAAATTCAATAAAAAATTCATTTTGACTTATAGTTTTTGGTGTAATTTTTTCTTGATATTGTTTTATTTTTATTGAATTGTGTAAAATAGTGGCTATATTTACTGTATAAGTTTCTTAATTGCGTTAATTAACGTCTAAAAGAGATTTTTTGGAATCATTAAAATACTATGACTATGAAAAGCACTATATACTACTCCATTCTTGGTATGACTTTGATAGCCTTGCTATCTCAGTGCAAAAGCCAATCAGACATTGCCCAAAACGGTAGATTAAATGTGATCGAGTATGATAATCCTATTCTACATGGTGAGTTTAATGAAGTGGCAGAACTTGTATTGCATCTTAATAAACCACAGTTTATCCGGGAACTTAGTTTTGATCTGACAGGGCAGGATACATTGGAAAGTTTGAGAGTATTTCAGGTGATGAAGAATGAGGGAGATATGGAGAAATTACCGATAGCAGCTATCAAAGATGTAGTAGGAAGCAATATAGTATACCTAGATCGTCAGCTGGAAGCAGGGGAACATCGTTTTTTAGTGAGTGTTTTTCCAAAAAGTAATCAAGATTCAGCCAATATTGTAAGGATAAATTTTAATCATATGGCCACAGAAAAATCCAGATATATGGTTACTAGAGATCCTTTATAAAAAGTAAAAGCTTATCACTGATTTTATTTCCGATAGTAGATAAATCAATTTCGACAGTTAATAGGAGCATTTTTATATACTTTTTTTATTGTGATATACCAGTCATTGAAAAAATTTTGCAAAGGAATACCTCTGTAAAAGACCGTCATTTATGTAATCGCCTATCTTCAGAGGTCATTCCTCGTATAAATATTTTTTCTTGTTTTGAGACATTTTAAATGTTAGTGCCGTTATCAATTTTGAAAGGCATTAAATCCAGAATTTTATGAAATACAATATTTTCTTTATTGGTTTGGCACTGCTAAGTTTTGTATTGAGCAGTTGTGAGGATGGTGAAGACTTTCCTTTGACCAAACTTGAGGGTACATATACGGGTACATTTCAGAGAACTATTGGTACTGAAGTAGGTGAAATAGCTAACGTGACGATTACTTTTGAAAATAACCTGTGGGAGGGTCAAAGTGAGAAATACCGGTATCCTGCCATTTGCAAGGGTACCTATCAGATAAAGGGACAAATAATTAATTTTGAGAACCAATGTATGTTCACTGCGGATTTCGATTGGACCCTGATTTTAGATGGGGACTTTGAAATAAAACAGACTACTGATACTTTTACTATGACAAAGGTATATCCGAATGAAGCAGCACAAATTAAGGATGTATATACCTTACACCTTGTCGATATAGAAAATTAAAATTTTATCAATAAGAAACCGCTCTACCATAGGCGGTTTTTTTATAAGTAAAATTATGCTTCACCAATATGTGACTTTTAGTTTGATTTTTTTGGCTTTACATGGTGAAAATTTTTTTCATAAGCTGCCATTTACTTCCTTCTTTAACGCCAGGTAAGGTTTTCTGATATTTCCACATTAATTTTTCCCACTCCAATACTTTTTCATTCTCTGCATCAAGTCTGAGTTTTTCTTCAAAAGTGAAACCAGGCTTAGTTTCGAGAATCATAAAAATCCTATTTTTCCACCTGTATATTTCGGCAGACAGTATGCCTGCATTTTCTAAACTTAACAGGACTTCCGGCCATACTTTAGTGTGATGCTCTTCATATTCGGCTATAAGTTTTGCATCATCTTTTAAATCCAGGCAAAGACAGTGGCGCATATGAATTTTGTTTATTTTGGTTTATAGAAATAAAGTAATCAAACAGGAATTGTTTATAGTACATATTTATCACTTAGAAGGTAAGTAAATGGTAAATGTGGTACCTAAGCCTTCCTTACTTTCAATAGCGACTTCGCCTCCCATGGTTTCTATCTGATATCTTGAAATGTATAAACCAATTCCTTTAGCATCTGGATGTCCATGAAAGGTTTTGTACATTCCAAAAAGTTCTGAACCATGTTTGTCTAAGTTTATACCTATTCCATTATCCTCTATTATCACAGCAGTCATATCTTTTTCTATAAAGCTTTCTATTTTAATAATAGGCTTTCTGTCAGGATGACTATAGCGAAGAGCATTGGTCAAAAAATTCAGTAGAATGCTCTCCATATAGGCAGGAATAGCTAATATATGTACCTCTCTGTCCACAAGGTTTATTATAGTGGCCTGGGCTAATTTGATCTGGACACTCAGGGTATCTTGAGTTTTTTCTATATACTTAAAAAGATTGATAGGTTCAGGGGTGACATCTGCTAAGTTTTGGGAAATAACGATTTCATTTAGATGATCAATGGTATCACTAAATGATCCAGATATTCTTTTTAAGAAATCTATCATTTTCTGTTTTTCCAGACTGGATTCTGCATTTTCATATAAATCAAGAACTGCTGCTATATTAAGTGCATATGACTTTAGATTATGTGAAACTATGTTGGAAAAGTTTAACAGTCTTTTGTTTTGAGAAGTGGTAATTTCGTTTGATTTAATTAATTTTTCTTCTAAATTTTTTAGGTAGGAAACATCAGCCACATGGACGAAAAAGCCCTTCACTTCGCCATTCTCTATATCGGGATAATAGTTAGCTAATGATGGCTTTATTTCTCCAGAAGGAAGTGGAATATCTCTCTCAAAGGTTTGTTCTTTTCCTTGTAGTACAGCATTTATATATGGTAAATTTTGCTCATAAAGCCCTGGTCCCAGAAGTTCTCTGATAGTGATTTTATTAATCATCTCTTCTTGGGATTTTCCAAACCAATTAATATACGCTGAATTTGCAAATTGACATACCTGATTTTTATCCCAATAAGCCAGCATAGCAGTTATATGATTAGCTACTTTTATGGCATAGTTATGTGCTCCTCTGAATTGATTCATAAATATTTGCAATTATTTATATGGACAAAAATGAAAGTTGTTCTAAAGTAATTCACTTTTATTAACTTGTATTAGTTAATCTATAGACCCTATAGCTATTATAATACAAAAAAAGATATCCATATCCTTTATATACAAAAACTCAGCCTTTCATTAAAAAATAAAGATGTTTGCTGTTTTTTTATATTTAAATCAATTATTAAGATTTTGTCTATACCCTTTCGTGCCACCATAAAAATAAATATATAAAACTTGATTTTTGCCTTTAGTGGACCGTAGTCTTTTTGCGATTTTCCACAATAACTTAAAAGCGCCTTATATTTTACTTGCAGAATTGCGATTAATCATCATAATGAGAGGATCTATTATTGTATGAAATAGAAATCTCCCTAAAATAGATCTACAGTAATATGAATTATGGGGTTGTAAATATATGCCCGTATTCCTTTAGCTATTAGACGAAAAGATTATACATGTAGTCTGTCCAACGACATGATATCATTCTTAAAAAGTGGTGGCATAATCAGTGATTTTATGAATCGGGTAAATTTAAAATCTCTTATAAATTTATATAATCCTAAAAATAGAAGCAGGAAAGACACTTTTCCCAGATTCATTTTTTGCCGCACACTTTTAGGAACAATAAGTTTCTGAGCCTCTCTAAGTATAAGAAAGCGAAATGGGCCTAGGTGTTTGCGGTATTGGCAAATCAAATCAAATGTGTAATGAGAATATACAAGGTTATTTACCATATGTTCTTGTCTCATCTTTTGCCATGCAGTATAATTATTTGGCAATCCACTTATACCCATTTTTATTCCTAAATTATAAAAAACCATAAAAACATCCTCCTTTTCTGTCGTACTTAAGTCCCTTTCCAATAATTCAAATGATCTGATAGAATAATCAATCAACATAAATAGGACATCTCTATATGCCCAATCCGGAATATAGGAGCCACGCTTATCTTCTATATTGGCATGGATAGCGGTGATAGCATTTATAGTGCGAAGAGCTGTCTGCTTGTCGGCAAAAATAATGGCTTTAGCATAGTTTACCGTAGAGAAAAGCCTACCTAAAGGGTCTGCAGGCAAACGTCCGGTATAGTATAGCCAATCCACTGCCTTATTCAATGCAAATTCAGCTGATGCACCCGCAAAGATAAATAGTATAGTATCACCTTTTCCCCAAATTTTGCGGACTATAGACTCTGGAGCTACAAAATACTCCATATCAATCATTTCTTTTTCCATTATTGAAAATTAAATATTAATGGAAAGATAAATGTGACTATAAATGCCCATACTAAATAAACAGGCAGATAAAAAGCTAACCATTTACCTATTTGATAAATTTCGGCTTTTTTGGTTACTACTTTTATCAATTGAATTGTAACCAACAATAAATTCACCAAAATCAATATATTGCTTCCCAGTACAGCAGCTCTGTTAGGAGTGATTCCCCATTCTGAAATCCTAAATAATATAGCTGACAAGGCTATACCATTTACTACAATGGTAACTATAGATAACATCAATATTATCCGAATCTGAATTTTACTGGACCCTGATTTTTCAGACAGAGAGAAAAAAATAATTGCCATAACTCCTACTAAAAGGGCATTGAAAATGATCAGAAATTCACGGTCTGTATATGGATCTTTGCCAGAATAAATCATGGCGGATACATAAATGATAAGCATGGCCAATACTATTGGGCTAAATATTTTAGCTATCACCGGGGATATCTTGCCTACAAGATTTGGATTGGTTTGAGTTATATAGGTAGCAAATATGGGAACCGCAGGAAGACAGAATATTACTATATATTCAAAATAAAACTTCTCAATCTCAAATCCGATCAAGGAAAATAATCCTATAGTTACCGCTGTCATAAGCCCGCCTGCCAGCAAAATCACTGCAGACATCACTACCAGGTCTCCATTATACTTAAGAAATCCCAGTCGTCTATCTACCAGATTCTTCTTATCGCCTACATAAGAAAAACCCAAAATTGCCCATAGAAATAATATCATATGCAGGCAGGCCAGTACTAGGGTATCGCTATCGTTATTCGGCAATAAATTAATATATAGTACTGCTGCCAGATAGGTAAGTAAGAGGAAGAGTATTTTATTGAAGTCTAATTTATTTTTCAAGGCAAAGTACCCGGTCAACATCGGAAATACAACGAAACCAATGTTCCGGGAATAAAAATACTCCTCCGTGATTGGAAGTATAGCTGGTAATTTAGCAATGGCACCTGCTAGAAGTGATAAAATAATAATCAATACAAAATCACGGGTGCTGCCCCAATTAATGTCATCACTTTCATACGTTAATCTTTCATTCCAAAAATCCGCGAGGGGCTGTCCCCTATGAGCAGGATATATTTGAATGAATGCCTTTTTAAAATCGATCCTGTTTTTGCGATAAATCTTTTCAAGTTGCCGGGGATCATTTAGATGGGGAAGTATTTCGTCTTGCATGGTAAATAAGTTTTTGAGAATTAATTTTTAAAAGCATTTCTTAAAATTCTTAGTCCCACATGGTACCATCTAAGCCTAGGATAAACCCCATCCATAATACAATGACGTATCCTATCAATCCCAATATTATAGCTAGGTTTTTATTGGGGATCATATGATGGGTAAGGAAGTAAAGGATCAATCCTCCCATGCCTCCTGCAATGGGGACAATAAGCAGTGGCTTGAGCATCCATAATTTTGGCCAATTTGGATCAGGCTCGCCAGTTCCCAGTAGAAAGATCAAAATTAGGGTCAATCCTATTCCTGCACCTATTAGTAAATGCTTAACTAGCACGGCAGAATTAATTTGTTTTGTCGGTATTGAATTGCTCTGGTTCATAATTGATAAAGATTAATTGATTATAAATAGAAAGTACTTTGTTTTTCAAAGTTAATATTCAAAAAAAAATCGCTTATTTTTGAATATTAATCAAATTTTCAAGTGCGCTGAGATGCTCCTCGAAAGCTTTTTTTCCTTGTTTTGTCATAAAATACATGGTGTTAGGTTTACGCCCAACAAAAGATTTTTTCACTCCTATGTAGTTTTCTTTTTCAAGTGCTTTCATATGACTGGCCAAATTTCCATCTGTAACATCCAGAAATTCTTTTAATGCATTAAAGTCCAGATTATCATTGACAGCCAGTGCTGACATAATCCCTAACCTTACCCGGCTTTCAAATGCTTTATGTAAATCATTTATAATAGTTTTCACTTCTCGTAGCTCAGGTGCATGTAAATACCATAGATAATGTGCATTATCCCAAATCCAACAATCCAAAACAGCAGACTATAAGCAATGAAGTAAGATGCAAGTAATCCTAGAACAATTTGTGCCAGACCTAAAATTTTTACTTCCTCATAAGTGTATTTGCTTGCATTCAATAAAGCAAGCCCATAAAATATCAATGTTAGGGGTGCTATTAATCCTATAAGCCCTTTAGAGAATAGGATAAGGATGAATACACCACCGGTGAGAAGGGGGATTGCCATATTCACCACCATTCTTCTAGCTGATGCAGTCCATAGCCTTTCTCCACTTAGCTTAGATTTCCTGTACGGGATATAAATGGCAGTTCCTACTGCCAATACTAAGACTACTAGTGCCAAAAGAAATATGTTGAGAACATTCTCCGTCAATTCCTGTCTTTCAAATGAATTGTATACAGTTTCATCCGAACTGTAAAAAAGACGGTATCCAATGAAGGCACCGGCTAAAGCATATATACCGGCCAAGATTCCAGGCCATCCGGTCAAGGTCAAAAACTTAGAAGACCTCTCCATCATGGATCTGATCTCCGTAAGATCTTTTATATATTCCTGTTCTGTTTTCATAAAAAGTACTTTGTGTTTCAAAGTTAATCAAAAGTTTTAATAATCAAATAAATGTGTAAATTTATTTTAACTCGGAGGGATGGGTTATTGGATGATAAATGATAGTTGCAGTGATAAGCATACGAATAAGGAAGAGTATGGGTATGTTCTGGTATCAGTAATTGGTCTTGATACTAAAATCTTGATACTATCTATAAATACCGCTGCTTTCGACCGCTTTACATAGTACCAATTATCGCCACGCTACAACGATTATGTTTCGACTTAGTTATACATAAGGATACCCCTCATTATTTTTAATTCTCTACTAAATGAAAATAGCAACTTATAATGTAAACGGGATCAGAGCAAGGTTAGCAATATTGCTTAGATGGCTGGATGAGGAGCAACCGGATGTAGTTTGCATTCAGGAGTTAAAGTGCCCGCAAGAAAAATTCCCTTCAAATGACATAGCTGCTGCTGGGTATATGGCTGTATGGCATGGCCAAAAGAGCTGGAACGGTGTAGCGATCCTGGCTAGGCAACATTTAATAGAAGAGCATGCCAGAGTATTGCCGGGAGATCCTGAAGATGTTCAGAGCAGGTATTTGGAGGCAACTATAAATGGAGTGATAATCATTTGCATTTATCTCCCGAATGGCAATCCGGCCCCAGGTCCCAAATTTGATTATAAGTTGCGATGGTTTGATCGTCTGGCTATTAGGGCGAGAGAATTATATGCGCTCGATCAACCCGTCGTAATCGCAGGT
>DATHVH010000023.1:0-5958 GCA_035461405.1 Anditalea sp. | reverse complement strand
CTCCATGGCTCTTTTGGCTGAGCGGGCAGTAGCTAAGTTCATAAAGTTTATACAGGCTATCAGTAGAATAAAAAATGCAATAGCTGTATATATATATACATACTCAATATTACTATTAGGTTCAATTTCAGAATCCAAATTCGAATGGAGGTGGACATCTGTCAGGGGCCAGAGATTGATTTTAGTATTCTTAGAGGCTGGAGCTCCGTCCCTTTCAGCATTCATATGTCTATCTATAAAAGCAGGTAACTCTGCTCCCAAAACATCCGGATCAGCACCGTCCGCTAACAAAATATAGGTGGCAAAAGAATTATTCCCAAAATTTTGCATCATCTGATCCAGGCTACCATAGAAGTCAATTACCGGATTCATCGTAGCAAGAAAATTGGCCTGAAAATGTGAATTGGCAGGTATATCCTCCATCACTCCCGTCACCTGAAGATTTATAGATTGTCCAGATACCTTCATTTCTAAGGATTTACCCATAGCCTCTTCATTTCCGAAATACTTTCTAGCCATAGTCTCGGATATGACTAATCCATCTGGAGAATCAAGCGCTACAGCAGGATCTCCCTCTATTAGTTTCCATGAGAAAACGCTGAATATCTCTGGGTCGGAGAAAAAGAATTTTGATTCCTGAAAAGACTTCCCCTCGTATATCAAAACTGGCTCAGTGCCCAATAGCCTTACTGCTTCTTCTATACGACCTTCAAAATCAGACTTGAGCAAAGGTCCGAAAGGTGGGGCCAAGTGGCCTAGATGTAAACTGATCTCTCCATCAGCATTGGTCCACTGACGGGAAAGCCTATAAATATTATCTGACTTTTCGTGATATTTATCATAACTAAGTTCATGCTGTACAAATAAAAATATCAGAATACTGGCAGCCATCCCTATTGCCAACCCAATAATATTTATTAGGATGAAAGCTGGACTTCTTTTGAAATTTCTCAGAAAGATTTTTATATAATTTTTAAGCATAAATTTTTATGGTTATCATGTATAATCACTCAATCATCGGCCAATGTCTGAGCAGGATTTTGAGTATAAACTTTAAAGGTTCTATAACTGATGGTCAATAAGGCGATCAAGCCTACTATTCCTATAGCGATGAAATAAATCCATACAGGTATTACTGCTTGGTTTGAAAATCCGCTCAGCCATTCTTTAGAAAACCAGATCCCAAACCCTATAGCTAAAGTGGCAGATAAACCAAGAAGGATAAAGAAATCAGCGGATAATACCTTCAAAATATCCATTACATTGGCTCCTAATACTTTTCGGATACTTATCTCACGGGTTCTTCTGAAAGCTACGTAAGAAACCAATCCAAACAATCCCATGCAGGCTATCAAGACTGCGATACCGGAAAATAGTCCAAAAATCTGAGCAACTCTTTCCTCACTCCTATACATCTGACCATATTCAGCATCTACAAACTTATAATTAAAAGGACGCTCAGGTACCAGTCCTTTCCAGATCTCTTCCAATTGAGCCAGGTTTTCTGTGGGATTGCCTCCTGACATTTTTACTAATAAAACATTTGTCTGTCCTTTATCCAGAAATAGGGCCAGCGGGCCTACCTGATGGTGTAAAGAATTAAAATAAAAATCACCCACCACCGCTTTTATATATGCGGTGTAACCCCCAAAATTAACTTTTTTACCCACGGCTTCTTCTACGACCCATCCCATCTCTTTCACAGCGGATTCATTTATGATAAGAGGTAGTTCCAACTCATTTTCGAAGGCAACATTTCTATCCAAATCCTGATCAGTAAAATCATTTCCTGCAAGGATATTCACGCCCAGAGTCTTAATAACATCATGATCGACAGCATAGCCGGTGAGGCTAAAATCTTTATCATTATCCCCACCTGCTTTGATAGAGTATCCACCTTTGATATGTATCGGGTTATCAGCTGCCAAAGCCGCAGAAACTGCTGCACCGCTTCTGATCATTTCATTTTTCAGAGTTGGAATTATCGGGTGCATTTTGTGATTTGAGGTAAGAGAGATCAGGTGCTCTCTTTCATAACCCAGATTTACAGACTGCATGTAATCTAACTGGCTTTTGACAATCATAGTAGAAATAAGGAGTCCTATAGAAACGAAAAATTGAAATATAACAAGTCCTTTTCTCAGCCAGGCATTGCCGCCTAGTTTAATATTTTTACCTAAAGCTTTTAAGGGTTCCATTCCGGACAGAATCAATGCCGGATACATACCTGAAAGCCCGCTTACCACCAGAACTAAAGCTATTAAACTTACTATTCCTCCTGGCGAGAAAAGTAAATCATACCGGAGAGGAACTCCCGAGATATTTTCAAATGTCGTCATTAACAATAACAGGCCAATTATACTAAATACCATTGCCGCCAGCGTAAGAAGAAATGACTCACTTATAAATTGGCCGAAAAGCTGCATTCTTTCTGCTCCCATGACTTTGCGCAAACCAACTTCTTTATTTCTTTCTGTAGCTTCAGCCGTGGCCAGATTTACATAATTGATAATCCCGATAAAGATCAATAAAACTGCTATTACACTGAAAATATATAAATACCTTATATCTGAACCTGGTTTGATAGTCTGAAGCTGTTTATCACCTAAATGGATATCTACGACTGGTTGTAATAGAAAATTACTTTGAAATCCATAACTCTTTTGTGCTTCTCCGAGGTATTTTTCTGTCAATTGATCCAGCTTGCTACTTAAAATGTCCAAATCTGCATCCGGTCTTATTTTGATATATGAATAGTAATTGCTGGGGGACCACTGTGGATTTACGCCATGCCCATGAGACTTGAAAGAAGCTAAAAAATCAAAAGTCAAATGACTATTGGAAGGAAAGTCCGCCATAACTCCTGTAATAGTATATTCACTGGCATCATTTATAACCAAAATCTGTCCTATAGCTTCTTCTGGAGAATCAAAATATCTTCGAGCAGTGGAGTACGTTATCACCATCTGCTTAGCTTCAGACAAGGCTGAGGCAGGGTCACCGCTGATCATAGGAAGATCAAAAACTTTGAAAAAATTTTCATCAGCATAAGCAAAACGAGGCTCCTCTTGATTGCCTTCTCCCTTATTTATAAGTACTGAAGTAAAGATACTTAGGTCAAAAATTAATGTCCCAGTTTCCACCTCAGGAATCTCTTCGAGTAGGGCTGGTACAAGGCTCGAAGGTGTGGTACTTACTAACTGGGCCTCCCCACCCGCTAAAAATTCCTGATTTACTTTATAGATGCGGTCTGCTCCGGAGTACATTTTATCATAGCTCCATTCATGGTAGATGTACAGTGCTATGGCCATAAAACTTACTATGGCGATAGTAAGTCCTAATATATTTATACCGGTATATAACTTTCGCTTAGAAAGGTTTCTTAAAGAAACTTTAAAATAATTTTTCCACATGACCAGTAGTAAGAAGAAGTAAAATTCCAAAAGGATATTTTGATTTAGAATTTATCTTTCTACTATTATGCCATAGAAAAATGCATTTAAGTAGGTTATTAGGAGGACTTTATATAAACTTTATATGTGATTACGAACACTTTTGTCCGCGAACGGGCAAAGATTACAAATAGTAAATTGAAACTACCTATGACACAATAAGAAGATTATACTTTACACATTAAATATATTATCTTCCTCTTCCTCCATTATGTCAGTAACAAATATTTCAATACCATAAGGCAACTTATAACTTCCAAAAGGAGAACTGAAAAAGGTATATGGATTTAAGTCATAGCCACTGATGGCATCATTAAATTTACACCCCATCATAAGCCATTCATCTGGGGGCAATGCTATAAATTTTTCTTCTTTAGAAGATATTATAGTATAATCAGTTACCAGAAATCTCCATTCTCCAAATACATATTGATCACCCGGAGCTAAGAATTCCATTGACTGTATATCATCCGCGATCCTTTGTAAATCTTTGGCCGGACCTTTTATATGTAAAACATTTTCCAACTCTATAACTTCAATATTTTCAGTTATTAAAAGCTTTTCATTATCTGACTGATCATTAGAAATAGATGCTCTATTTAATATTGAACCCTCTCTGGATATATTTAAAGTATTGCATATCTCTTGATAAGATTGGGGGTTAGTTTGAACTTCCGATCCTTGCTCTTCAACTGGTTTATCAGAATTTACCTTTTTAAAAAAGTGTTTAAACATGGCTGTAATAATTAGAATTTATAAAATGATTATGCCTTAAGATGAAATAAGAAAGCATTTAAACATATCAGATATGTAATGATAAAATAAAAAAATGGAAAAATATAGCCTTTAATAACGATGAAAAACCCATATTCCAATGGAGCCGTTTACAGATCTAAATTATTGCCTTATAAATATTTAAATATGTTTTGCATCATGAATAAGATCATAAAAAAAATTAGAGGTAAAGGGTGATAAGTAAAATTTGATATCGTGTTTTATTTATTTTATGAAGTCGCCTGTAGTTTTTAAGACTATAAAATCGTTTCGTATTACTAAATTTTATCTCAAGCAAGGTTAAATCTTCCACTATGGACTTTAAATTGCTTAAGTAATGCAAATCATAAGATGTTTCGTTTTTTAACTTAACTAATATCATGGATCAATTCTATAAAGAGGCCTTAGCGCAGGCAAAAAAAAGTCTTTCTGAAGGTGGAATACCAATAGGAAGTGTACTAGTACATCAAAACCAAATCATAGGAAAAGGTCATAATAAACGTGTACAGAACGGCAGTGTAGTACTGCATGGAGAAATGGATGCGCTGGAAAATGCTCAACGCCAGCCTGCCCAAATCTATAAAGACTCTATTATATACACTACACTTTCTCCATGCCCTATGTGCACAGGAGCTATATTACTATATGGAATTCCTAAAGTGGTAATAGGCGAAAATGTTAATTTTCTAGGAGCAGAAGATCTTTTAAAGGAAAAGGGAGTAGAAGTAATCGTATTAAATGATCCAGATTCAATTCGGATGATGGAAGATTTTATTAAAGATAAACCTGAATTATGGAATGAAGATATAGGGGAATAGTCTTATACTCTTTCCTGCTTATTATTAGAAAAAATCACTTTCCATTGTTGAACTGTCTCAGTAGGATTTACTAGGAGTTGTATGGTGCTTTTGCCTTGATAATTTTCAGGATCAATGACTTTTTCTTGATCGCTGTCTATAGAAAGGTGCTCACTAAGATTTTTTTGACCTATTAGGCTTTTGACATCTTTCACTGTTTTGATTTTACCTGACCGGAGGAGTTCGTGGCATTTTTCTTTTTCTTCTTCAGTAAGATCGATTTCTATATATGCCGGTACTACTAACTTTAAGCTAAACTTTTTCTCAGTAAACCGTTCTCTGTTAATATCATCTAGGAGATTGGCTAATTCTTCTACAGAAAGAGAAGCCAGGCTGGTGGTCTGCTGGTTGCTATCTAAAAGTTCCTGTGTTTCATGAACTCCGATAAACTTACCAAACATAGCTTTTTTAAATTTGATGGATTTCCCATTAAAATTTATACCATTCGATTCCTTGCCTACCCTTCGGACAACAACTTTTATCTTTTCTATTATCTCTGTTTTTAATTCTTCGATTGACTTAGTATATAAGTATGTTGTCATTATATCTATTTTGTGCTCTTTACTTAATTAGTACCGTATAAATAAGTCTTATAGTAGGAAAAACTTTCAGATGTTTGATATGTTTTGAGAATTTTAAAATCTCTCTCAATAAAATCCAAATTCATTTATAAATATGAACTATACATCTTAGTGTAGATAAGCTTAAATTTCGCTACCATGTCCATTTTTCACCAACGCCTCCATGAGCAAAGATAGATGCTTAAAGGTATTTTTTCAATTTTCTTATGATTATTTTAAGAATTTTGAGGAATGATTAAAAAGTGAATAAATATAACCTTACCCCAAACATGAGATGGATGGGGTAAGGTTATA
>DATHVH010000022.1:0-27845 GCA_035461405.1 Anditalea sp. | reverse complement strand
GGACTTTTATTCCTTGGACTGGACTTTATGAAATCAGCCATAGAGGCAGTAGCAGATCAGATTGATCTGAGTCAATTTGATAAATACGGACTTTGGATATACCTGGTCGTTGGATTGGTAGTCACCGCGCTCATCCAGTCGAGTTCAGCGATGGTAGTCATCATTCTTTCAGCTATGAGTGCGGGAGTGATTGGACTGGTGGAAGGTGTGGTGCTTATCATAGGGGCCAACATTGGTACCACTGTGACCGTCGGGATAGGTGCTCTCAATGGTCTTGCGGATAAAAAACGGTTGGCCTTGGTTCATTTTCTGTTCAATTTAATCACAGGTTTGATTATCTTTTCTTTCATCCGACCGTTGATTGATCTGACGATGGGCCTTTTTTCTATTCATGACCCCCTCATGGAGTTGGTTCTTTTGAATACTATATTCAATGTAATCGGAATTATTCTTTTCTACCCTTTTATAAATATACTTGAACATAGGCTGAAGCATCTGTTTGGCGAAGAGGAGCAGCAGGGCGTGGCGATGTTTGTTGGGAAAGTAAACCCCATTGTTCCAGAGGCAGCGGTAGCAGCTTTGGAAAAGGACATTCATCTGGCTTTTAGGCTTACTGCTGATTTTATCTTTAAAATCTGGAAAGGTGATGATTTCCAAAGTAGTAATGTGTCAATTTGGAAAAGGCTCATTCAACAGCCCTATGATCTTATTTCGCAGTATAAGCGGATCAAGCTTCTGGAAGATGAGCTTACCGCCTATCATATTCTTCTCCAGGAAGTAAATTTGGATGAGGTCTCTGCTAAAAAGGCAACTTCCCTGATGCTGGCCCTGAGGACGATGGTCTATGCGGCCAAAGACATCAAGGATGTGATGCACAATATCAAAGAAATGCAGGGGTCTGATGATGTACAGGTGAAGGAATTATTGGGATTTTTAAAGGGTTTTGCCATAGAGCAGCTGGATAAGATGAAGGCTTATATTGAAGACAATGTGATATTGGAGAGACCGAACTGGATGGGGGTTCATGATGTGGTATACCAGCAGGCCATGGAGGAGCTTTATCAAAAAGTAAAGATGCGACCACGTGAGATTCCTGTTTCTACCTTGTCCATTGTCATCAAGCAGGTGGTGTCCTGCCTGGACAATCTCGGTAATTCAGTGATTCACTGGAAGCATATGGAAAAGGTGGTGATTGATGAGGGGGAAAAGATGGATATAGAGTGATATCTGATATCCATGATCTGAAAGATAAACAAAATCAGGGTATTGATTCAAGTTTATATCTATGCGCATCGGGTAGTCTTATTGTATTTTCGGCTATTGGAGCGAAGATGCTCCATGACCTGAAATAATGTTTACGTTTTTATAAGTAGAAGAAGGGATTGGCTGCGCTCATCCCTAGAATGAAAATGGGGGAATGCACAAACAAAGCCACCTCACTCCGTTCGGGTGAGCTTTTTGCGTTTTACGGTCATCGGAGCGGAAATGCGCTCCATGCCCTTAAAAACGCAAAAAGCCCGGCGCGATGCGCCAGGCTTTGTTTGTGCAGAGGAGGAGGGATTCGAACCCCCGGTACCTTGCGGTACAACGGTTTTCAAGACCGCCGCATTCGACCACTCTGCCACTCCTCTAGGTCTTATGTTGTTTGTATGACTTTGTTCGTCTTACGGATTGCAAAGGTAAGGGTTTGTTTTAATTTAGCAATTAATCCGGTTGTAAAAATTTTAACAGAAACGTAACTTTCTGATTTATCGGTCCATAAATTTGGTGACAGGCTTTTTCTCTGCCACCTTATCCAAGGCTACATTCACTTCAAACCCTATCAAAATAATTATGCTGGTGATCAGCAGCCATAGCATCACCGCAATCATGGTCCCTATGGAGCCATAGAGTCTGTTATAAGTTGCGAAATTAGTTAGGTAAAAGGAAAACATGTAAAACCCTGCGGTAATCAATAGTGAAGAGGTAATGGATCCGGTGCTGAAAAACCTCCACCTGTCGTGTACTGCAGGAGCAAAACGAAAGATAAATGAAGTGGCCATCATAAAAAGAAACAATAGCGCCAAAAATCTAAGAAAGGCTACCAAATAATAAGCAAATGCGTCTGTAACTATTCCCTGATCTATAAGCAGTTCCAGGAGCTGGCTACCAAAAATCATTACCAAAGCGGCCGCGCATAGGTCAAGTACCAATATGATTACCACTGAAACCGCTATTATCCTAGTGGTGAAGAATCCTCTATTTTCCCTTGTTTTATAGCATGCATTAAATGCATTCATCATAGAGACTACGCCATTGGTAGAAAGGAAGAGTGCTAGAAAAAAACCGAATGACAACATACCCTGCCTTGGTCTGCTGACGATGTCCATGATGGTGCTTTCTGCTTCTATATAGATAGTAGGAGGTATTATTTCTTGTATAAAACCTAGGATATTGATAGTGGATACATCGGGGAAGAAAAATTGGATATAGGGAATAATGTTTAAAAGGAACAGCATGAGCGGAAACATAGCTATCGTAAAATTGAAGGCAACAGCGGATGCCCGCTCCACTATTTCGTCTTTTTGAAGCTGGGCGATAAAAACCTTGCCCACATCATATACATTTTGGTCAGGATTGCCAAAATGGATAGGTCGAAGCTTTTGGGCCTGCTTGTCAAAAGTATTGATATATCCTTTGATCCTTGTTTTCACAGCTTATGCTTTATCCAAAAATTCAGTCCTGAAAGTAGGGCTGCATTAAAGCTAATAAATCCTTCGGTGGCCTGCACGGTTTGTGGGTATCTTTTTTGACGAAGGTCAATAAAGTATGTCCGGTATTGATAATCTCTCCTGCTTCATTTAGAATGGTGTAGTCAAACCTGATTCGTATCCCGGGCATTTCTTTGATCTCTACCTGTATAGTCAATAGTTCATCATACCTACCTGGTTTGAAGTATTTACTAAAATTCTCCAGAGCAGGCATCATGATGCCTTCCTCTTCCATATTTTTATAGGAGAAGCCGACATTTCTCATCGCTTCCACCCGGCCCACTTCATAGTAAGTAGCATAATTGCCATAATAAACATATCCCATTTGGTCTGTCTCGGCATATCTCACCCTTACTTTCGTTTCTGTTTTAAACATATAATCAATAATTAGCTCTATTCAATGCCTGCTGATACCTGCGCGCATTACGAAGGTGTTCATCATAGCTGACAGCAAAGGCATGGTAGCCGGAAAAATCATCTTTGGCGCAAAAATATATGTATTTATGATCCTCAAATTTTAAAACTGCATCTATGGCTGAAATATCCGGCAGATTAATCGGACCTGGAGGAAGTCCTGCATATTTATAGGTATTATAGGGACTGTCTATTTCTTTATGCACATTCAGCACACGCTTTAACCCGAAATCTTGGTGGGCATATACCAGGGTGGGATCAGCCTGCAGCGCCATTCCTTTACCCAATCGGTTTAGGTAAACACCTGCCACACGTGGTCGCTCATCTGCTTTCTGAGTTTCTGCCTGTACGATGGAGGCTAGGGTGGATACTTCCTTTCTGTCTAGCTTTAGATCGGTCAATCTCTGAGACCTTTCCTCGTTCCAAAAATTTTCATATTCTTTGAACATCCGATCAAACAGTCCGTCGGCAGTCACATTCCACCATACTTCATATGTGTTTGGGATAAACATGCTCATGACAGTTTCCGGCTCAAAATCAAATTTTGCTATATAAGCTGTATCAATCAGTAGGGCATGAAATTCTTCCGATTCTATTTCGAGATTACGGGTGATTTTTTCAGCAAGCTCTTCCTTTGTTCGAATATTGTTAAAGGTCAACCGAACTGGGGACTGTCTTCCTGAGGAAAGCAATTTCACGAGAGCATGGTTGTTCATTTTGGGTTCTATTTTATATAAACCCGGTTTGATCTCATCCTGATATCCGGTCACCTTAGCTACAAAACTGAATGTGATGATGTCATTTAGGATATCGTTTTGCAAAAGGCTATCCGTAACTTGTTTGAAGGTCGCATTCCGAGGAATTTTAACATAAGCCGGCTCCTCCTTATCTATTAATGCATTTGGGCTGAAGAATCCCTGATAGAAATAGAAGGACAGGGTGATCATCAGTACCGTAAAGGCAATAACGGCTATTAAGTATCTTTTTGTTTTTTTATCGTTCATTATATTCTTAACGCAGTATTTCCAATTTTTTTTCCAAAAATAGGCAATTTTAATGAATCATTTCTACGCGGTGATCCGCAACAAAGTGTAAATGAAATATAAATGAGGACTAAAAGGTTCAAACATAAGTATTAAGAAAAAGGAGGCAACAGATAGTTAATAGAAAATGTACCTACCCCAAGAGCTATAATTATAATTTATATATACACTTGCATTACGGTCTACTCTTTGATTTATTAAAGGTAAATTTTGGTGGGAAATTGGATGTGTTGAGGCTCTTGTAAATAACCGTACGTTTTTTGCTTATCTTTATGCTGTTCTTTTTTTAATCGAAAAAACCTGACCTATTATGCCTGCAGAATTCATTAAACTATACCCCGAAAATCCCGATCCGAGAAGAGTCCAACATATAGTAGATGTCCTTAGGGATGGTGGTATAATCATTTATCCCACCGATACTGTATACGGTATTGGTTGTGATATTTTTAATCAGAAAGCGATTCAGCGTATCTGCCAAATCAAAGGTGTGAAGCCAAAGGATCAGAATTTCTCATTTATCTGTTATGATCTAAGTGATATTTCGGATTACACCAGAACTGTGAATACACCTATATTTAAGGTTATGAAAAAGGCGCTTCCCGGCCCCTATACCTTTATTTTAAATGCCAACAACAATGTACCCAAGCTGCTGAACAGTAAAAAGAAAACCGTTGGTATCAGGGTTCCTGATCATTCTATCCCTCGGACACTGGTAAAGGAGCTCGGCGGTCCGATAGTCACCACTTCCATCCGTGATGAGGATGACGTAATAGAATACAGCACCGATCCAGAACTGATCTATGAAAAATACCGTGACATGGTAGATGTGGTAATAGATGGGGGATATGGAAATAATATAGGCTCCACTATTTTGGACTGTACCGGTGAGGAAATAGTGATAGTAAGGGAAGGTCTGGGAAATGTGGATGACATACTTTGATGATGAGGATGTCGGATGTCGGATTTCCAATGTATCCTGTTTTACTTGGTACCTGGTACTTTGTACGTCGTACAAAAGTATCAACCCAAATCTGCTCAATGCAGCCACATACCTTGGATTACGATGTTATGAACTATAGACTACCAAATTTCATCTTGATACTAATATCTTGATACTTGATACCCAAACTTATACCCAAAAAATTTACAGTATGTCTGATAGTGAGATTTATGATAAATCGAAAATTATTGCGGTAGATTTATTATATTTACCTCCGATAGAATTTTTTGTTGCCATAGGTGGATATGATACTATAGTCATAGAAAAACAGGAACACTATCAGAAGCAGACCTACCGCAACAGGGCCTCAGTATTGATGGCCAACAAGGTAGAAGATCTGAGCATTCCGGTACGGGGGGGTAACAAAAAGATCCCTTACAAGGATATTTTAATAGACGAGGAGCAGAATTGGAAAAAATTACATCTGCGGGGAATACAGAGTGCGTACGGCAAGGCACCTTTTTTCGAATATCTTTTTCCTGATCTTGAATCAATAATCAATAGACATTCAGGACATTTATTTGATTTAAACCTTGATTTACTGTCACTTTGTCTTAAGTTTTTAAGGCTGTCTGTCAATTTGGAGTTTAGCAATGAGTATGTAGAAAATCTTGATATTAAAGATATTCGTGGAATAATACATCCTAAAACCCCTTTTGAACGTAGATACATCTACTATCCGGCTAAATATATGCAATTGTTTGGCTTAGACTTTGTGCCTAACCTCAGCATTATAGATTTAATGTTTTGCGAAGGTCCCAATGCCAGTAAAATAATTGCCGCCTCTGATAGAAAGTTATTGAACAATACGAGGTAGGATTGTGTTTTTACAGCAAATTCCCTTACATTAACGAAAGAACGACATTACTTAAGAAAGGAAATAAATGGAAGCAAAATTTTCAAATAGAGTTAAAGAGGTGATCTCTCTCAGCCGTGAGGAAGCTTTGCGGTTAGGGCATGATTACATTGGTACAGAACACCTCTTACTCGGAATGATTCGAGAAGGCGAAGGTGTTGCTGTTTCCATCTTAAAGAAACTGGGGGTACCGTTAGAAGATTTACGTAATGCTATAGAGCGTGCCGTCAAAGGTACTGCCAACCATAACGTGAAGAACCTGGCTAACATTCCACTTACCCGGCAATCAGAAAAAGTATTAAAAATCACTTATCTGGAAGCTAAGATATTTAAGAGCCAACTTATCGGCACTGAACATCTGCTGCTTTCCATTTTAAGAGATGAAGATAATATAGCTACTCAGATACTTCAAAAGTTTGATACGAATTACGATGCTGTAAAAGAAATGCTGGAATATCAAACTGACCAAAACCCTAGATCAAGGGCAGAGGCAGATGATCCGGATGAGGACAGCAGTAAGTTATTTGGTTCTTCCAGTAGTTCTTCTGGCTCGTCCAAAGGTACTGCTGAAAAATCAAGAACTCCAGTATTGGATAATTTTGGACGTGATCTTACCCGTATGGGAGAGGACGATAAGCTTGATCCTATCATCGGTAGAGAAAAAGAAATCGAACGTGTGGCGCAGATTCTTTCCAGAAGGAAGAAGAACAACCCTATACTTATAGGGGAGCCAGGTGTTGGTAAAACTGCCATTGCAGAAGGTCTTGCACTTAGAATTATCCAGAAAAAAGTTTCTCGTGTTTTATTCAATAAGCGCGTAGTTACTCTAGATCTGGCATCGTTGGTAGCAGGCACTAAATATAGAGGTCAATTTGAGGAAAGAATGAAAGCCGTGATGAACGAGCTTGAAAAATCACCAAATGTGATCTTATTTATAGATGAGCTGCATACCATAGTGGGAGCAGGTGGAGCCAGTGGATCACTGGATGCATCCAATATGTTCAAGCCAGCTTTGGCGCGTGGAGAAATTCAATGTATTGGTGCCACTACTCTAGATGAATATCGTCAGTATATAGAAAAGGATGGCGCATTGGCTAGAAGATTCCAGATGGTAATGGTGGATGCCACCTCACCAGAGGAAACTATTCAGATCTTAGAAAATATCAAAGACAAGTATGAGGACCACCACAATGTGAATTATACTAAAGAAGCAATAGAAGCATGTGTTCATCTTTCTGATAGATATATCTCTGACAGATTTCTGCCGGATAAAGCTATAGATATTTTAGATGAAGCAGGAGCTCGTGTCCACATCAATAATATCCACGTGCCTGATGATATTATTAAGCTCGAGGAAGAAGTGGAAGAAATTAAAGTAGAAAAGAATAAGGTAGTCAAAAGTCAGAAATATGAAGAGGCTGCCCAACTTCGAGATAGAGAAAAGAAACTGTTAGAGCAGTTGGAAAACGCCAAAACCCGCTGGGAAGAGGAAAGTAAAACTAAGCGCTATACAGTAGAAGAAGATAATGTGGCGGAAGTTATTGCCATGATGACAGGAATTCCTGCTAAGCGGATTGCCCAAAATGAAGGAGCAAAGCTGCTTAATATGAACCAAGTGCTGAAAGGTAGGGTAGTAGGTCAGGATGAAGCTATTAAAAAACTTACTAAAGCTATTCAAAGAACCAGAGTGGGTCTGAAAGATCCTAAAAAGCCAATTGGTAGTTTTATTTTCCTAGGTCCAACCGGTGTAGGTAAAACAGAACTTGCCAAAATGCTTGCAACCTATCTATTTGATAAGGATGAAGCCCTGATCAGAATAGATATGTCTGAATACATGGAGAAATTCAGTGTGTCCAGACTAGTGGGAGCGCCTCCGGGCTATGTAGGATATGAAGAAGGTGGACAGCTTACCGAAAAAGTCAGAAGAAAGCCTTACAGTGTAGTACTCTTGGATGAGATTGAAAAAGCTCACCCAGATGTATTCAACCTGTTGCTTCAGGTACTGGATGACGGTATCTTGACTGACGGACTTGGTAGAAGAGTGGATTTTAGAAACACGATCATTATCATGACTTCCAATATTGGGGTCAGAGATCTGAAAGATTTTGGATCGGGAATTGGTTTTGCTTCCAAAGCAAAGATAGAGAACCAAGACGATGTCATGAAGTCTACTATCCAGAGTGCTTTGAAGAAAGCCTTCAGCCCTGAATTCCTTAACAGACTGGATGATGTGGTAGTGTTCAACTCACTTACTAAAGATAATATCCATGAAATCATAGATATCAGCTTAGCAAAACTGTTTAAGAGAATTACTGATCTTGGATATAAAATAGAGTTGACAGATCAGGCCAAAGATTTCTTATCTGAGAAAGGTTACGATCAGCAGTATGGAGCAAGACCGCTAAATAGAGCGATTCAGAAATATCTTGAAGATGCCATAGCGGAAGAAATTCTCAAAGGTGAACTGGTAAGTGGCGATGTCATCATAGCAGATTATCCTGGAGAAGGAGATGAGTTAAATATCACGGTTACTAAAAAGGAAAACGCTGATAATAATTAAGATTATTTTAGAATAATACAAAAAGCCAGATCTTTAATTAGGTCTGGCTTTTTGTATATAAAACCCAAACTGTTGTGGGTCTATTTAAGTGAAAATTAATATTTAGTTAATATTTAATTGTTTGATTATCAAATATTTAATGAATTTTTTTGTATTGAAGGTAACACCGGGCTAACACTAATCCACTTTTTTTTCTACATGATAATCCATTCATAACCCACAGGAAAATATGAAGTAATATGGGATTACGACCTTTGTGATATGAAAGCAAGGTTCATATTTTCTATTCTATTCACTCTTTTCTCCATATCCGTAAAAGCTGCAAGTATTGCAGGATATGTGATAGATAAAGACACTAAAGAGCCTTTAATAGGGGCGACAGTAGAGATAAAAAACTCAAAAGGTGAAAGACATTCATATGCCATAGTAGGTCTAGATGGTACTTATTTAATCAAAGATGTGCCAAATAGAGAATATTTGGTAGAGGTTTCTTTTGTGGGATATTCTAAAAACATTTCAGAAGTCAATTTTTCAAATGGGAGTCCTATAAAAAAAGATTTTGAATTGGAATCTGAAATGAATGATTTGTTTGAGTTTGTAATAACAGCTGAAAAGAGAGGTACAGATGTGCAGGCACGGGAAATGGAAAAGAACTCAGCAAATGTCTTAAATGTCATTTCTGCCAAACAAATCGAACTGTCTCCAGATATTACAGTAGCAAACGTAATTCAACGAGTTTCAGGACTTTCAATTGAAAGAAATGCGAGTGGTGACCCACAGTTTGCTATAATTAGGGGGATGGACAAAAGATACAATAATACTTTAGTAAATGGTATAAAAATCCCGTCTCCTGACAATGAAAACAGATTTGTTCCCTTGGATATTTTTCCGGCAGTTTTACTTGAGAGACTTGAGGTATACAAGTCATTAACAGCCAATATGGAAGCAGATGGAATTGGAGGTACTGTTAATCTAATTATGAAAAGTGCCCCAAAAAATCTTATGCTGGAGGGAGATTTACAAATAGGTTATAATCAAATGAATCTCGAAAGGCCATTTGCAACTTATGATAGATCATTTTTAAATAAAAGGTCACCTAGAGAGGTCTTCGGAGAAACTTATAGGGCTACTCCCGACGACTTTCCCGTAGAGAATATGATTATTGATAATGTTACCCCCATGCCAGATGTTTTTGGAAGCTTAACATTTGGCAACAGATACTTTAACGACAAACTTGGAGTAATGGTAGGGGGAAGTTTTCAAAATTCCTATAGACCTGTTTCTAATTACATATACGATCCATCTGTCAGCTTTTTAGAAGGGAATCCTTTAAACATGAGAGACTTGATAGATAGACAAACCAGCTCTCAACTGCAGAGAATGGCAGTACATGCTAAGTGGGATTATCAATTAAACTTAAAAAATAATCTTAGCTTTTACTTTGGAAAGTTTTTATTAAATGAATTTAGAGTTAGAGATCAAGTCAGACGAACATCTTTTGTAGCCTCTACAGATTACGCAGTTTATCCCATCAGTAGAATTAGCAATATTTTTCAGGACATTACGACTTATGACTTAAGGGGCGAACATAATATTGGTCGGAGACTAGACTTTAATTGGATGGCTATTTATTCTATTGCATTAAATGACAGACCCGATGATGGGGTTTTTAGTAGAGCAGGTCAATTTATTACTTCTGAAGATAAGATTACAAATGAGTCAGTTTATTTCCAAGGAACTCGAAATTCGCGTGCATGGGAGAGAAACTCTGATACAGATGCTTCATTATACCTTGATTTTAAATATAGGCCAAATATTATCAATGATAAGACGGAAATATTATTTGGTGGCTTACTGAGAGATAAAGTTAGAGACAACTACTTCAATTTTTATAATTACGCCCAAATATTCGGACAGTTTAGAGGGGTGGATTGGGATGATTTCGGAGATGTTGGATTTACAGCTATGGCGAATCCATTGGGAAGTGGAGATAGGAGCAATCTTGTATATGATGCATATGAAAATATTTATGCAGGATATATTAACACAAGTATTACCCTAAGTAAATTAAATATCCAAGCAGGTCTCAGATCAGAACAAACTTTTCAAGGATATGAGATAAACAGTTTGGCAGCTTCCTCAAATGATGTTGATTTATCTAAGGAGCTGAACTATATAGATCTTTTTCCTTCTGGGAGCTTGAAATATATGATGAATCCAAAGACCAATATTAGGGCAACATATTTTAAAGGGATCAGTAGGCCTGGCTTTTATGAAATTGTACCTACCATCCGGAGCGCTGGCGGAGGTGATTCTTTTTACAGTGAAAGAGGAAATTCTGATTTGAGACCATCATATGGGCATAGTACTGACATAAGATATGAGTTTTTTCCGTCTCAGTTGGATCAATTTTTACTGGGAGTGTTTTATAAAAAGATCATAGACCCCATTGAATATGGATTTCCTCAACCAACTTCTGCTGAGGCCGAACCTATAGTTAATAGAATCCTACCTCAAAATTTTGATGACGCCACTAATTTTGGGATTGAATTAGACTATACTAAATATTTTAAACAAATCGGTCTAAGGTTAAACTACACTTATACCAAATCGGAAATAACTACTACCAAAGTGGTAATTAATGAAGATAGATCAAGGTCAATTTTATCCCAGACCAGACCGCTTCAAGGTCAGTCCAATCACATAGCCAATCTTAGCTTGCTGTATAAAAATCAAGATAAGATGTTGGACTTACAGCTGGTATTGAACTACGCAGGTGAGAGGATTGCTTTTGTTTCACCATATTTTGGAGCTGATCACTATATGAAACCTATGACCCAAATGGACTTTTCATTGGACAAAGGATTCAAAAATGGGATAGTATTATTCTTAAAAGCTAACAACCTTTTAAATACTTCTTATCAGTTATACATCAAAAAGCCTTTGGCTGTTCCTACTGATCCTTACCCTCATCAAGTTGATCCTTACAATATTGGTATGGTGAGAGGTGACCTGTTTGGCCAATCTTACCGGTTAGGGATTAGATATAGTCTTTAATTTAACTACAATAAATATTTAATTATGAACAAACTAAAAACCATTTTCCTATTAACTGCATCGGCACTTATGCTATTTAATTGTCAGGAAGACGCAGATATTGATCCACTACCGGATCCTGATTCGGAAGTACCAGTAGATGGTATATTGGGTGATATGACCGAAATTGAATTTGAAGCCGGAGAGCTCTATAGAGTGGTTGGAGATTTGATAGTTCCTGAAGGAGCGTCTGTGACGATCCCTGCAGGTGTTACGCTAGAGTTTCAAGAAGGTGCTAATGGTGAGGGCTGGTTCATTGATGTATTTGGCTCGCTATACATTATGGGTGAAGAAAATAATCGGGTGGTCCTTACTGCTTCCGAAGATCTTATCAATTCTCCAAAAAATAATGGGATAGGTCAGCTATGGGGAGGAGTGATCGGAACTAATGTTGCGGGCGACCTTGTAATATTGCACACAGACATCCTTCATGCCGGAGCTGCAGCCAGGGAAGAAAACGCTATGTCTTTACCTGCTACAGGTGGGGGCGGTGAATTAAGTGCTGGTGATGCTAGTTATGCCTTATATTTTATAAGAGAATCTGGAATGCGTCAAGACGGTATATTTGTATTACAACATTCTAGAATCGGTTTTTGCCCTGATGATGCTATCAGAATAAATGGTGGTAAAACATTAATGACTAACAATGTCTTTGAAGTTACTGGTGGAACTGGTGGAGATGCTGTAAACATTAAAGCTGCTACATCTGGAGATTTTGCTTTCAACCTATTTTATAATCTAGCAACTAACGGTTTAAAATCTGCTGATACAGGACCTGGCGAAAGAGGTAGAGTTCATACCAATTTCTATAATAATACTATTCTAAACTCCGGATATAGAAGATCTGAACCTGGAAGAGGCGCAGGCTTAAATTATGAGTCCGACTCTTACGGTGATGTTTACAACAACCTATTGGTTAATAATAGATTTGGTTTGAGATTAGTAGCCGGTGAAGCTCAACCTAGGGTGGAAGATGTTAACTATGGCTATAACTGGAATTACGGATCAAGCCAACCAACTGTGGATGAATTTTATCCTACTTCTGCCACTGCTTCTGTAGGGTTAATTGGCAATGATCCTAGAACTCCAGTGCCAACTACAGATGTAGCGGGTGGGGTAGGTGAAAATGACCCACAGTTTGTAAATTATGATCCTTCTAATTTTACTTTCAGTGGTAATGCTAGTATCAGTACGGATCCATTGGCTCGAAATATTGATCCTATACCTGCAGATGCTGATTTCAGACTAAGTCCTAATTCGCCAGCTTTAACTGGAGGTTATGTAGATTTTAACTTTGTTCATGAGTCTTATACAACTCTTGACGGGTCTATGACATTTACTCCTCCTGCACCACAATCATACTTTGGTGCCTACGGAGCCGGTAATTAAATTACTCAAATGAGGCTGGGAATTTCTCAGCCTCTAATTTTTCCCCCCTGTGAGAAAATCTATCTTTTTAATTCCACTATTGATTTTTTTGAATTCATGTCAGGAATCCATAGAACCTTTAGATACACATCTAAATGAATGGTCTGATCATGAGCCCTTTGTAGCTAAATATAATACATTCAGTATGGCGGTAAGTGACCTATGGCACCCACTTCCCTTAGCTAAAGGTGAAGTGTCCTTGAGTGAAGCTTCCGGACTTGCATGGAGCGTTAAAAATCCTAATAAAATCTGGACTCACAATGATTCAGGAAATTCTAATTTTCTTTTTTTATTAGATTCTGAGACTGGTGAAATCCTTGCCAGATATAGGGTTGAGGGTACTGTTAATATTGATTGGGAAGACATAGAAGTATCATATGGGCCAATTGAAGGAGAAACCTATATCTATCTTGCAGATACTGGAGATAATAATGAGCGTAGACCTACTTATACAATTTATAGATTTCAGGAGCCAATATATGATATTGAACATTATGGAAAAACTATAAATATTCAGCCTGAAATCGATAAAATTATATTTGAATATCCCGATGGAAGTCATGATTGTGAAGCTCTTTTTGTGGATCCTATAACTAAAGATATTTATCTCGCTACGAAAAGAGATTTTGTATCCCTGCTATTCGTTGCGCCCTATCCTCAAAAAGTAGATGAAAAAGTCACTGTAATTAAAGCTGGTGAATTTGGTTTTAGAGAATCATCAGCTGGCACCTCATCTTTGTCGGGTGATAAAGTTCTTATAAAAAATAGGCAGGAGATCTTCTTTTGGCATCGACAAGTGGGAGAATCTATGATTGAAATGCTCAGTAGAGAGCCTATAAAAGCTCCATATGCCGGTGAGCCACAGGGCGAAGCTATTTGCTTTGATCCAGAGTACAATTACTTCACATTAAGTGAGGAGCTAAATAGTAGCACAAAACCAAATTTGTTTAAATATACATTTAAAAAACAACCATAAAAGTTTAAAATTATGAATCTATCTAGCACTAGAATTTATTCAAAGCTTATGCTTAGCGGAGTGTGTTTTGCTTTTGCATTTGCCTGTACCGATGATCCGGAACCGCAACTGGAGCCTCAAGTAATTCAATTTGAAGATCCGCTTTTATTACAGCAGGTAAAATTGGCATTGGATTTAAATCAAAATCAGGAGGTTAATGAAGAAAACATTCTGTTGTTGGAAGAATTGAATATAGACGGCGGTAGCGATTTCGATGGTACAATCAGCGAAATCAGTAGTTTAGTCGGTCTGGAAAATGCCACCAATTTAAATTACCTTCATTTTGGAAACACTAAGATAACTGATCTAACTCCAATTAGAGATCTTGAAAAAATAGAATATTTGAGAATGAATAATACTGGAGTTACTGATTTATCTCCAATTGCTAATTACACTGCTCTTACTTATTTTAATGCCAACACTACCAGGGGGATAACAGATATCAGTCCATTATCAGGAAATGCTGCCCTGCAGGAAATGATTTTGAGAGAGGTGCCTATGGGTAATAATGGCCTAGAAACCATCAGGAATTTCCCAGTCTTATATAGATTAAATATGAGGAATACTGGGGTAACTGATGTATCTGTATTAGCAGAGATTATGGAAGCTGGTGCTCTTCAAAATAATACACCGGGAGCTTCAGAAAATGGAGGAGCTACCCTAGATCTGAGAGGATTGGAAGTAGCTGACTGGAGTCCAATAGAGCCATACTTATCTAATGTGGGAAATTTGGACGGTGGTCCGTCTAATTAATGTTTTTAAAATTTCTATAATTACCACTGGGTTGTGAGGATCCAGTGGTATTTTTTTAATTGCTATGATTGGAATATCACATAAATAAAGATATTTGAACTATCAATTTTAGTAATAACTAGATCGATGCAAATCCTGATAAACATAATTTAACATCCAATTCTAGTTGCTATTGAACCAATTGCATCATTTGTGGCTTTCTTTTTGCAAAACCGCTAAATTATGCGACTATTATTTTCAGATCTTATTTTTAAACTGTTTTTTCTCATTTCCCTAATCCCCTTTGTAATTTCAGAAAGGGTGCAGGAAAAATTTGATCTTCGCTTAAATAACAATATCGAAGACTCACTTTTTACTTCAGGAAAAAAAATTGCCACTATGGAAAAAGCTTTCCTTTCTGAAACCAGTGGCATAGTGGTATCCAGGATTCATCCCGGAATCATGTATATTCATAATGACAGCGGTAATGAACCAGAAGTTTATATGCTTGACAGCCTTGGTGCTTATTCGGGTAGGATAGTATTGCGCAATACTGCGAACCGGGATTTTGAAGACATAGCCATAGGTCCAGGGCCTGTTAAAAGTAAAAATTATATATATCTCGGTGATATAGGAGATAACTCAGCCAAACACGAGGAGCTTTACCTTTATAGATTTCCTGAACCCAATAAGCTAAATGAGGATATGGATATAGAACCTGTCAGGTTTATTTTGAAATATCCAGATGGTCCAAAGGATTCTGAAACGCTCATGGTGGACCCGTGGAACGGTGATGTGTTTCTTCTCAGTAAGCGTGATTCAAGTAATGTACTTTATAAAGCACCTGCTTCTTCACTAGGTAAGGAACCCACTACACTTGAAAGAGTAATGACATTGCCTATTACAATGTCTACAGGAGGTGATATTTCAGCAGATGGTAAACAGATCCTGATTAAAAATTATTGGAGTATATATTATTGGACCCGGGAGGAAGGGCAAAGTTTAGAAGAAGCACTAGCTAAAAAGCCGATCATGCTTCCCTATAAACCAGAGCCGCAGGGGGAAGCTATAGGCTTTGCTCCAGATGGTAATAGTTTCTTTACCATCAGCGAACAAAGATTCCGGATCACACCAGTATTGTATAAATATACCAGAAAATAATATTCAATCTTTGCCAGTATAAAGGTCAAGTATGTCACAGGTGCGGAAATGTGACTTTTTAAAGAATTAGGCTTATATTCAACCATGTCTGAAACTACCAGTAGTAATATTCTGATGATAAGGCCAGCTAATTTTGGCTTTAATCCAGAAACTGCGGCTTCTAATTTTTACCAGCAACAAGACGAAAGGCCAATATCTGATCTTCATGAGATAGCACGTCAGGAGTTCGACGGGTTTGTAGCTATGCTAAGGGCAGAAGATATAAATGTAATAGTGATAGAGGATACACCTTTACCTGTCAAGACTGATGCGGTATTTCCAAATAACTGGTTTACTACTCATATGGATGGCAAGTTGATTTTATATCCCATGGCCTCCAGTATTAGGAGATTGGAAAGGCGAAGTGATATTGTGGATATTCTGGCTGATAAAGGCTTTGTGGTGGATGAAATTATCGACCTGACATTTTTTGAAGAAGACAATCAGTTCCTGGAAGGGACTGGGAGTGTAATAATAGACAGGGAAAATCAGGTTATTTATGCAGGGCTTTCTGAAAGGACACACATGATACCATTGCAGTACCTCAGTCAACTATTGGGATATGAATTGGTTACATTCCATACTGTGCAAACCGTCAAAGGTACTGAATCACCTATTTACCATACGAATGTAATGATGCATGTAGGTACAGATATAGCAGTGGTATGTCTGGAATGCATTGCTTCAGAAAAAGAAAGGTTAAATCTTAAGGATCATCTGATGCGATCAGGGAAGCTAATCATTCCTATCACTGCCCATCAAAAATTTGCCTTCGCAGGAAATATGCTGGAAGTAAAAAACAGTAAAGGGCAAAGATTTACCATCATGTCCCGTACTGCTTATGATAATCTTAAGATAGCCCAAAAGCAGGCAATCATGAGATTCACAAAAATTATAGCACCTCCGATACCACTGATAGAAAAACTCGGTGGTGGAAGTGCTCGATGTATGTTAGCGGAAATATTTCTACCCAAAGGTGTGAAAAGATAGATTTTCAATGCATACTTCCTAACAGTACGCGGGGAATCTTTACTGTTTTTACAATAATGTCTCTATCTTCTGCATTGACCTTGAAGTTTTCTATAACTTCTAAAACATCATAATCTATAGATTTAGAATTGCTACCATCTATAATTACTAACTTTCCATCAGGGATTTTATTCAACGCATTCATAAGTGCGCCCTTGTTTAGAAAACTGACTTCTTCGGATAGCACTATGTGAATAGCATTAGGATCCTCATCAGGCTGCTCTTTATAAAAATAAGAATTTTTAAAGTTTCTCATAATGATAAACACTACTGCCACACCCATCCCCATAGCTATTCCAAGTAATAAATCAGTGAATACAATACCGAGAAGTGTGACAATAAAGGGTAAAAATTGATCGATACCTAATTGATACTGTAATTTGAATAGGGAGATTTTTGCAAGTTTATACCCAATCAGTAATAATATAGCAGCTAAACAAGCCAACGGTATCAGGTTTAATAGTGTGGGTATTAAGATAGCACTTGCCAATAAAAGTATACCATGAAATACTGCTGCAGCTTTTGTTTTAGCGCCTGCAGTAATATTGGCAGAGCTTCTTACGATTACGGCAGTGACTGGCATTCCTCCCACGAGGCCGTTTAACATATTTCCCACCCCCTGTGCTATTAATTCCTTATTGGGTGGGGATATTCTTTTATAAGGATCTATTTTATCAGCAGCCTCTAAACTCAATAGTGATTCCAAACTAGCGATTATGGCAATAGTAGCTGCGATGATCCATACATTGGGCAGGAGAAATCCTGATAAATCCAATGTGGTAAACTGGCTTAATAAATTAGAAAAACCTGTTATTTCAGGTAACCTTACCTTTTGTTCA
Organism: Anditalea sp.; assembly: GCA_035461405.1. Taxonomy (GTDB): domain Bacteria; phylum Bacteroidota; class Bacteroidia; order Cytophagales; family Cyclobacteriaceae; genus Anditalea. The sequence continues at coordinate 9,883 of DATHVH010000022.1, read as the reverse complement.
GCCACATATAATTGAGGGATGAAGAATTTAAAGATTTTATTAATCCCAATGCCTACAAGCACTACTACCAAAGGGCCAGGAATATGCTTGGTAAATCTATTGTTTCTCATGGCTGGCCGTTCCCACAATAAAAGTATACCAAGTGATATAGATGTAATGATTATGGCCCCTAATAAAAAATTGTCCCAAATACTGCCTAAATCCTGAACAGCCCCAAGATCATTTACAAATGGTATATAATTGGCAAGGTCCGAGGTAACACCAAATGCATATGGCAGCTGTTTGATAATAAGTATGATACCGATGCCTGCCAACATGCCCTTTATAACTGAGGTGGGGAAATAATAACCGATCAGCCCTGCCTTTAAAAAGCCCAGAGCCATTTGGAAAATACCTGCAAGAAATACCGCTGTAAGGAAAAGTTCGTATGCTCCCAAATCGGTAATAGCATTCAATACGATTACCGTTAGCCCCGCTGCAGGACCGGAGACGGAGGTGTTTGATCCTGATAAAAACCCAATTACTATACCACCTATTATCCCTGCTATGATACCAGAAAATAAGGGGGCTCCGGATGAAAGTGCGATTCCCAAACATAAGGGAAGTGCTACCAAAAATACTACTAATCCAGCAGGCAAGTCGGAGCCCAAATTTTGCAATAGACCTTTAGAATCCAATTTCATATTTACAAATACTTTTTATCCATTTGCTAATATTAGGAGATCATTTCAACGAAATAATCTCATCCCTCTAGCTCATTAGAAAATATGCGTTACTACTAAATATAATTATTAAAAGACTGGGATAAAATAAGCACCTCAGGCATCATAGATCTCCTAAAAGGTGGCTGCTTTTGGCAACAGTGTAGTGGTTGATGTAAAAATATGATAATTTTTTATATTTAAGCTGTCATATAATATAATTTTTTTTATATATCAAATGACAGTGGATATTTTGGGAAAAAGTAAATCAAGTAACTGTATTATTATGATATAAGTCATAGAAAAATAAAAGCAATGGAAAAAAATCAGTGGCCCAATTAAAGCCACTGATTATTACTATTTTCCTGTATAATTAAATGGGCTGATTACCCTTAGCTCTTCTTTCACTGAATCGTCTATATCAAGTGATTCAATAAATTCACTTATGGAGTTGGCCGTAATTTTTGTATTTGTTCTTGTTAGTTCTTTCAGTGCTTCATAAGGTTTTGGGTACCCCTCTCTTCTGAGTACCGTCTGAATAGCTTCTGCTACTACGGCCCAGTTGTCCTCTAAATCTGCTTCTATAGCAGCAGTATTGAGCTCTAATTTACCTAAACCTTTGATCAAAGATTCAAAAGAGATTATCATATGGGCTAGTGGAACACCAATAATTCTCAGTACAGTGCTGTCAGTAAGGTCGCGTTGCAACCTGCTGATCGGTAATTTTGCTGAGAGATGTTCCAGTAAAGCATTAGCGATTCCCAAATTGCCTTCCGCATTTTCAAAATCAATTGGGTTGACTTTGTGTGGCATGGCTGATGATCCCACTTCTCCAGCTTTAATTTTTTGTTTGAAATAGTTCATGGCCACATATTGCCATACATCTTTAGAAAGATCAAGAAGAATTGTATTGATCCTCTTTAGTGCGTCAAATGTGGCGGCCAGATTATCATAATGTTCTATCTGTGTAGTTGGGAAACTTCTTTCAAGTCCCAAATATTTCGATACAAAATTGTCTGCAAATGCATGCCAGTCTTGGTCTGGATAGGCGATAAAATGAGCATTCAAATTACCCGTAGCCCCACCAAATTTAGCCGTATAGGGCACTTGATTAAAGAGTGTGAGTTGCTTTTCTAGCCGGATGACAAATACCTGAATCTCTTTTCCTAGTCTGGTAGGGGAAGCAGGTTGTCCATGTGTCTTCGCTAGCATGGGTATGTTTTCCCATTCCTTTACATTGGCTTTTAATTTCTCTATTATATTATTCAGTGACGGCATTATTACTTTTTCCAATCCTTCTTTAAGCATCAGAGGTGTAGCAGTATTGTTAATGTCCTGGGAAGTAAGTCCGAAATGAATAAATTCTTTGAAAGCAGAAAGGTCCAGTGCGTCAAATTTCTCTTTTAAGAAATATTCCACCGCTTTTACATCATGATTAGTGATTTTTTCTATTTCTTTTATCTGTTCGGCATCTTTTTCGCTGAAATCAGAGACAATAGATCTGAGTTTAGGAAATACCTCTCCTGAAATATTTTTGAGTTGGGGCAATGAATTTTCGCATAAAGCGATAAAATATTCCACTTCTACATGGACACGATATTTTATTAGGGCAAATTCAGAAAAGAAAGCACGTAAAGAAGCTGTTTTACTTCCATACCTTCCGTCTATAGACGAAACGGCAGTCAAGGTATTTAAAGTCATTGTGTTTAAAATTGTTGAGAGTGAGGCAAAGTTAATTTATACTGGGTAATATACCTTTTGATTTAATGATAATATGTGAGTTAACCCGTCATTCTTTTTATTCTAATTAGGTGGAGGATGATAGGAGGTAAGTTTTATGAAATATTATTTAGTAATTTTTTTCTTATTCATCCACATTATTTCCAAAGCCCAAAATGGAAATGATGGAAGAGAATACGAGGTAAATATTTTTAAAATTACCGAATCAATAAAAATTGATGGGAGACTGGATGAGCCAGAATGGAAGGATGCCCAAAAGATAACTTCATTTATACAGCAGTTTCCTGATGAGGGGGATCCGGCATCTCAGCAGACTGAAGTAAAAATAATGTATGATAAAAACTATCTATATATAGGAGCCCGCCTCCATGATACATCGGAAGGTCCCCATATCATCTCCTCTCTTCGGAGAGATTATGAGTTTGTGGATAATGATGCTTTTGCAGTTACTATTGGCCCTTTTCATGATGGGATGAACGGTTTTTATTTTTCTGTAAATCCTTTAAATATTCAAACAGAAGCACTCATTACTAATGGCAGTAATTTGGAGATAGTCTGGGATAATTTCTGGTTTTCTGAAGTTCAAATTTTTGATGAATATTGGGAAGTGGAAATAGCTATTCCTTTTAAAACTTTACGTTTTACCACAGGTACCGAGTTTTGGAAAATCAACTTTTTGCGCAATGATCTTAAAAACTTTGAAACTAGCTCTTGGATTCCTGTACCGATAAACCAGGGCATAGCCAACCTTGCTTTTACAGGATACATGAACTGGGATAATCCAATAGAACCTCAAGGTCCTAATATTGCTATTATACCTTATACCTCCGGACAAACGATAAAAAATTACGAGGCAGGTACCCCATCTCAGCAGGAAGCGGCCATAGGCTTTGACGCGAAAATAGCCATAACGCCTGCTCTAAATTTGGACCTCACTGTAAATCCTGATTTCTCTACTGTCGAGGTAGATCAACAGCAAACCAATTTAGATAGATTTGAACTGTTTTTTCCTGAGCGGAGGCAGTTTTTTCTTGAAAATGCCGACTTGTTTGGTGATTTTGGGTTTAGAAATATAAGACCATTTTTTTCCAGAAGAATAGGGATAGTATCTGACTCTTTAGGAAGGACCAGGGAAAACAGGATATTGTATGGCGCCAGATTAAATGGCAAACTTGGTGATGATCTAAGAGTGGGTCTTTTAAACATGCAAACAGCCCGAGAAGAGGGTATTGGTGTGCCTGGGCAAAATTTTACCGTAGCTACTTTTCAGCAAAAAATGTTTAGCAGGTCTAATATCGCGGGAATATTTGTCAATAGGCAAACCACCAATGAGATGGAAGGAGGGAGTTTTACTCCTGCCTATAATAGATTAGTAGGATTGGATTACAATCTTGCCTCTCCGGATAATAAGTGGAACGGGATATTTTTTGTTCATCGATCTTTTAGTCCACATTTAGATGGAAATGAATATTCGCATGCCAGCTATCTAAGGTATAATGTCAGGAATTGGGAGCTTAACTGGAATCATGAATTTGTGGGAGAACATTTTAATGCTGAAGTAGGCTATGTCCCCAGAGTGGGATATTGGAGATTTGAACCAAATGCAGAATATCGATTTTTTCCTCTTTCATCCGGTATTCTTGCTCATAGGTTTAAAATATATTATAATCTATATAAAGATGTGAATTTTGATCAAAAGACAGATGAACAAATTACATTCACTTATAGATTAGATTTTAAAAATACTTCATATTTTAATTTCCGTATATACAATCAGTTCATCTACCTGTTTTTCCCGTTTGACCCTACCAGGACGGGTGGCGAACAGTTGCCTGAAGGGTCTACTGTAAGTTATACCCGTGCTGGCATTACTTATGGGTCAGATGCCAGAAAACGTTTAAATTTTTATTCATCTGCTTACTATGGCAGTTTTTATAATGGTAAAAGGTATTTTTCTAGAAATGAATTGATATATCGAATTCAGCCCTATGGATCTATTTCCCTATTTACTGAATTTAATAGAATAGAACTTCCTGAACCCTTTAATACAGCCAATCTATGGCTGATAGGCCCACGATTTGAATTTTCATTTACTGACCAACTTTTCCTCAGTACCTTTGTCCAGTATAATAACCAAATCAATAATATTAACCTAAATGCCAGATTCCAGTGGCGGTTCCGACCAGTGTCCGATTTATTTATCGTATACACTGACAATTATTTTCCTGAAAATCTTCAGATAAAAAACCGTTCAATTGTCCTTAAATTTTCCTATTGGTTTAATATATAAGAGAATGTTGGATGACGGATGTCCGACATTTTGATGCAAGACCGAAGAAAATGACGGAGCAAATGAATAGGAGTGGGCTTTAGTCCATTCTAAAGTAAATAAACACATCATTAGCTTTAGCCGAATATTGTCAGTTGATGTTTTTCAATAGCGAATATGAAAGTATTATCGATCTCTTGATATTAAAGTCTTGATACCTACCTCCGGCCGGCAAGCTTAATTCTTGATACTAAACCATCAGTTTTTCCCTAAAAAAACCTATAGTCCTTTCCCAAGCCAGTTCTGCTGCGGCTTTGTCATAGCGGGGAGTGGAATGATTATGGAAGCCATGGTTTACTTCTGGATAAAAATGGGCTGTATAGTCTATTCCATTTGCTTTTAAAGCTGCTTCATAATCTTCCCATCCTGCATTCACACGGGTATCAAGTTCAGCAAAATGTATCAAAAGGGCTGCATTAATGGAAGGTACCTCTTCTGCTGTAGGCTGGCCCCCGTAAAATGGTACTGCAGCAGGTAGATCAGGTATCCGTACAGCCATCATATTTGATATCCAGCCACCGAAACAAAATCCTACCACCCCAACTTTACCAGTACATCTTTCATCAGCTTTTAATACTTCATAACCGGCTATAAAATCCTGCAACATCTCTTCTCTGTCTCGTTTGGCCTGCATAGTCCTACCTTCATCGTCAGTTCCAGGATAGCCACCAAATGGTGTCAGAGCATCCGGGGCAAATGCAATAAATCCATCCAGAGCTGCCTGATGGGCTACATCCTCTATATAAGGGTTGAGGCCTCTATTTTCATGGACTACTATTATTCCAGGCAATGGTCCTGTGGTATTAGCTGGCCGGGTAAGTAATCCTTTCATTTTGCCAGCTCCTTTAGGGCTTTCATATTCTATATATTCAGATACCAGTCTAGGATCATTTTCCTGAAAAATTTTTGCAGATGCATAGTTTGGGGAAAGATATGCCATAATAGCTGAAACAGTCAATCCCCCTATGGCATATTTAGAGAGTTTATTGACAAAATCTCTTCGTCCAATTCTACTATGGACATATTCATCATAAATGTCAAAAATATCCTGACTTAAATCTTCTTTTTTGATAGGCTCCATGTGCTTTTTATAGTAATATATTACTTAATCATTTTAAAATTCACAAAAATTTATAAGGCTAGAATTATATGTGATGGAAGGATATATGTTGATATGTGATTTTCTTATTCTTTTTGGAAAACCAGAAAATGCTGAATATTCATGAATTGGCCATTCTCATTCAGTTTAAATCCATTGGCATTCAATTCTTTAGTGATCTGATTGACAGACATTTTATGTAGCCTTTTAATATTCACTTTAGGATCTTCTGCACGGTATTCTATTAAGAGAAGTTTACCCTCAGGTTTCAGGGCTTTATGGATTTCTCCTAATACTTCTTGGGGGTATAGTAATTCGTGATATACATCCACCATGATGGCCAGATCAGTTGAATTAGCTGGAAGTTGGGGCGATTTTTCGTTTCCTTTAATCACTTCCACATTTGTAAATCCTAGTTCCCTGCTCTTGGTTCGAAGATATTGAATAGCAGCATCTTGGATTTCTACTGCATAGACCTTTCCTTCAGGTACTACTTCTGCTATACGAAAAGTATAATATCCAGACCCGGCACCAATGTCAGCTACTATACTGGCCTTATCCACTGGCAAATTAGCTATGGCGAGGGCAGTATTTTCTTCCTGTGGTCTGCTAGGTCTTTCCAGCCAGTTTTTACCGCTAAAACTCATGACAGATGCTATTTCCCGTCCCATATAAACTTTACCGGTACCGTCACGGTCTGGGGTTTTATAGGAATATACGGATGCCACCTCTCTTTCCTTCTCTACTGATTGACCGACACAGCATAGGATGGTTGAAAAGATGAAATAGAATAGAAGGATATTATATTTCATATACTAGCCCATTATTAGGATTATAGAATTTGAAAAGAAACACCTTTTTTAATCATTTGTTCAAAATATAGAAATATAGCAAAATAATGTTGTTTTTAACTATAAATTACCCTTTCCCATTCATACTGGAAAAGTGGCTTTTCTTATCTTTCTTTTGCCGATAATAAATAGCCGTAACCAGTAACAGCGAGATAACTTTACTTTTGTTTTATGAAATTTAATTTTGCCATTTTTATATATATTATTTTTATTACTGCACCCTCCTTAGCCGGCAATGGGGATAAGGATAAAAGACCTTTTGGCTTTGGAATTTCCTATACTACAGATCCAATACTAATAGATGGTATGCTGGACGAGGCAGTCTGGACAATGGCAGATGTATCGGGGTCCTTTGTGCAGCAATTTCCAGATGAGGGTAATCCTGCTACTGAAAATACTGAGGTAAGAATGGTCTATGATGATAGTTTCTTGTATATATCAGCTATACTTTACGAGACTACTGAAGGACCAAACATAGTATCATCTCTGAAAAGGGATTTTCGGTTTGAAGATAATGATGCCTTTGCTGTGATTATAGGTCCGTATGATGATGGAAACAATGGTTTCCTCTTTTCTGTAAATCCATGGAATATACAGTTAGAAGGATTGGTGAATAATGGCACAAATGTGGCCCAAGTCTGGGATAATAGATGGTTTTCTGCGGTGCAGCGATACCAAGATAGGTGGGTGGTGGAAATAGCTATTCCATTTAAGACACTACGTTTTACTGAAGGTACTGATTATTGGAAGGTGAACTTTATCCGAAATGATTTAAAAAACTTTGAAACTTCCTCATGGGTCCCAGTCCCAATCAATCAGCGGATAGCTAATCTTGCTTTTACAGGATATATGGAGTGGGAGACTCCCTTACGCAAAACTGGGCCAAATATAGCTTTAATACCTTATGCCGCCGGCAATACTTCTAAAAATCATCAAGCTGGGACACCTTCTGAGCGTGGTGGTTCTGTAGGTCTGGATGCCAAAATAGCATTAACGCCGTCCTTAAATTTAGATCTTACCGTTAATCCGGACTTCTCTACGGTGGAGGTGGACCAGCAGCAGACCAATCTAAATAGATTTGAACTGTTCTTTCCAGAAAGAAGACAGTTTTTTTTGGAAAATGCAGATCTTTTTGGTGAATTTGGATTCAGGCAAATTCGACCATTTTTTTCCCGCCGAATAGGTATAGCTACTGATAGCCTCGGAAGATCAGCTGAAAACCGAATTCTCTATGGCGCCAGGCTAAATGGAAACGTTGGTGATGATCTCAGAGTGGGACTACTCAATATGCAAACTGCCCGTGAAGATGGAATTGGTTTTCCAGGGCAGAATTTTACTGTAGCCACTTTTCAGCAAAAGGTTTTTAGCCGGTCCAATATTGCGGGTATAGTTGTAAATAGGCAAACTACCAATGCTGTGGAATCGGGTAGTGATGTGCCTGATTATAACCGACTGGTGGGGGTAGATTACAATCTTGCTTCTAGAGACAATAAGTGGAATGGTAAGTTTTTTTACCATCAGACATTTAGTCCTGATGGTAAAGGTGATGCTTATGCGCATGCCAGTTACTTGGGATATAATACTAAGAACTGGCATATCATGTGGAACCATGAATATGTAGGTGAAAATTTCAACGCAGAAGTAGGGTATGTGCCACGTAATGGGTACTGGAGATTTGAACCAAGTGTGCAGTACAGATTATTTCCTGTAGGGTCAAAGATACTTCAGCATAGCTTTCGTTTTTCATATGATCTCTATAAAGACAAAAATTTCAGCTTGAAGATGGATGAATGGGCTACTTTCAATTACCGGTTGGAATGGAAAAACACTTCTAGTCTAAACTTTAGAATATTTAATGAATATATCTATTTGTTCAGACCATTTGATCCTACGCGTACGGGTGGTAAACAACTGGAGACTGGAACCGATTATAGATTTACCCGTGCCGGTATAACCTATACTTCAGATACCAGAAAGTTTTTTAATTACAATACGGCCATTTATCATGGACAATATTTCAATGGCGACAGATTTTTTTGGAGGTCTAATATAAATTACCGTATACAGCCTTATGGAAATATTTCGCTTTTTGCTGAATACAATAAGATAACCTTACCGGAACCATACAATGATGCCAACCTGTGGTTGGTTGGTCCGAGATTTGAAGTTTCATTCACGGATGAACTGTTTCTTAGCACGTTTGTTCAGTATAATAATCAGATCAATAATGTCAACATAAACACCCGTTTCCAATGGAGATTTAAACCGGTTTCGGATTTATTTATCGTTTATACTGATAATTATTTTCCGGAAAACTTACAAATTAAAAACCGCTCTTTAATTTTGAAGTTGTCTTATTGGATCAATGTATAAAAGAGACCTATCATAATGTTTAATATATTTAAGAAGAAGAAAGAAGAACCTAAGAAAATCAGCCAGCATGCCTCCCTTAAAGTAAGGGAAGTGGTGAGAGAGACATCTGATACGGTGACCATTTTTTTTGAACAGCCCGAGCCTTTTTTAGAGTACAAGCCAGGGCAGTTTCTGACACTGATCTTAGAGATTAATGGTAAAGAGGAAAGAAGATCTTACAGTCTATGTACTTCTCCATATGTGGACCCTTATCCTGGCGTCACCATAAAGAGAATAAAAGGCGGGGTGGTTTCCAATTATCTCAACGATCACATCCACCCTGGCAAAACTATTAATATCCTTAAGCCGATGGGGAATTTCACGACAGACTTTCATTCAAAAAACAAAAACCATTTTGTGATGATAGTCGGTGGTAGTGGCATTACCCCTGTCATGGGGATTACGAAATCTGTCCTTATAAATGAACCCAATTCTAAGGTTACCCTACTCTACTGTAGCAGATCAGAGAATGAAATCATTTTCAATAAGCAGCTGGATAAATTAGTAGAATCTCATCCTGAAAGTCTGGACGTAGTTATGAATATCAGTAAGCCAACTGAAGCATGGTCGGGACTGAAAGGGAGGATAGATGCAGAAAAAATTAAGGAAGTCTTAGCTACAAAAGCCCACACAGAAACTGAAAAAACCAAGTATTTTTTATGTGGACCTGAAGGCCTGATGGATACTGCCAAAGAAACTTTACTCTCTTTGAAAGTACCTAATGAAGATATTATAAAGGAGAGTTTCTATA
>DATHVH010000021.1:0-3762 GCA_035461405.1 Anditalea sp. | reverse complement strand
TTCCATCCCTTGAGATAATATCTATAAGAATATCTAACTGTGATGTAGTATTTACAAACTCTGCTTTTATACAATCTTTAAATTCCTTTTCTAATAAATTAAAAACCTTAGCGATGTTTTGGCTATCAATCGCCTTCAAATCTTTACTGGTCTCTGAAAGTATTTTATCTACTGCTTTGGCATTTTGCGGTTTGTCCGCAAGGATGCTGTCAATAATTTTTAAAAAAGAATTTTTTTCAAAAGAATTTAAATTATCTAAAATTTTTTCAAGTTTCATGTTTGTTATATTAAAGCAAAATCAGAATCCTTTCACTTAAAAATGATTTGTAAAAAGTATAAGGATTTAAAAATTCAGCGGTTTAAGAAGTCTGGAGCAATATGAGAAAATTATTTTTGGAAAAAAATACCTAGATCAGGGTATTTTTTAATCAGATATATTTGTAATAAAAAAATGTAAGAGTTTAGAGAAAGTGATATATATTATAAGTGTATGTAATGAATTCTGAAAAAAAAATCATTGATAAATAGAAATGATCTGAAATAATATATTAAGCTTTAAAATTATTGATGTTCAACCTGTTTTTGATCTAAATGTCACTTTAGAAACCCCATCAAAAAACTAAGAGCGGGATCAAAAAGATTATTGAAAATTGAGCATAGTTAGCAAGCAGATAAAGTTCGATTTATGAATAGTTTGACCGTACACGGACGGTTATGTTCGGTATAATTTATTTTTTTTAATAAAAAAGGAGGATTAAACAGCATATACAGACATTTTCGGTGGCATGGTAGTAGCACCATGCTCTTATTTTAAATTATAATAATATTCCATGTTCTTAAACTACCTTAAGATTTTCTTCAGGAACCTCAAGAAAAGTCCGACTTACATACTTATAAATATTTTAGGTTTATCAATAGGGATGGCGGCAAGTATTTTGATTTTTCTTTTTGTCCAGCACGAAATGAGTTATGATAGATACCATGAAAACCATGATAGGATTTTCCGTGTTTCCCGCTCCTTTAATAACCCAAATGGAGAAACCAATCTTCATTTAGGGCATACAGCATCACCTTTTGGACCCTTACTAAAATCAGATTTTGAAGGTCAAGTGGCAGAAGCTGTGCGGGTTTTAAATGTTGAGGTGGTAGTCAAACAAGATTCGAAGATTATTGAAGAGCCGCGCTTTTTCTTTTCTGATCCTGAATTATTTCGCGTTTTCTCATGGAATATGATTGAAGGAGAACCGGATAATGCGTTGACTTTTCCAGATGGCATAGTCATCAGTGAATCCCTGGCCTATAAATATTTTGGTGAGCAGGATCCCATGGGAAAATCGCTTACAATAATGATAAGTGGCCAAAGTATAGAGATGGTTGTCAGAGGTATAATGGAAGATGTGCCGGACAACTCGCATTTCAAGCCTGATATTCTGGCATCTATAGAACCTTTGATCCAATATTTCGGTGGATATGAGGCCATGATGAAAGATTTCGGGGACAATAACTTTGTAACCTATCTTAAGCTGGAAGCTAATGTAGATTACAGTGAATTTGAGGCGGAGTTACCTGGTTTTATAGATCGACATATGTCAGCAAGTTCTCAGGGTATATTAGCTTCTTCCACCACCAGATTACATCTTTGGCCAATTGCTGATATTCACCTGTATTCCCATCTAGACTCCGAAGTAGAACCTAACAGCAATATAGAGAATGTCTATATCTATACAGCCATTGCCCTATTTATCCTGCTAATTGCCTGTATCAATTTCATGAATTTAGCAACAGCCAGGTCAGCTAAAAGGGCAATGGAAGTTGGGTTGCGCAAGGTGATGGGAGCAGACAGGCAATTGCTTGTAAAGCAGTTTATGAGTGAGACTATATTTATGTCTGTGATTGCCATGTTCATTGCTTTGATTATCGCCTCTATATCTTTACCATTTTTTAGCAATTTTACAGGTAAAGAGCTTTACTTTGATCTATTCGATAACCCTGAATATTTACTAGGACTTATAATTCTGGTATTGATAGTAGGAGTAATTTCTGGTAGTTACCCTTCATTATTTTTATACAGTTTTCAGCCTATCAAGGTTTTAAAAGGAACATATAAGATCGGCTCCATCCATGAAAAACTACGTTCTGTTTTAGTAGTCGGTCAATTTGCCATCAGCATAATATTGATAGTAGCCGTCTTAGTGGTAATAAACCAGCTGGATTTTATGAAGAATAAAGACCTAGGCTTTGATAAGGACGAGATCTTGGTTTTGCCGGCATATGATGAACTGGTTGGGAATTATGACTTGATGCGCGAAAGACTTCTTCAGCAAAGAGGGATTAAAGAGTTGGCACTAGGGAGCAGAATTCCTTCCGGAAGGTTGCTCGATGCCCAGGGTACTCAAGCTGAAGTCAATGGAGAACTTAGTCCGATAGATATTCGTGTTTCAGATATTCATGTGAGCCATACCTTCATGAAAACCTTCGGTATGGAGTTCAAAGCTGGAAGGGATTTTGATTTTGAAAAGGCAAGTGATTCTACCCAGGCATTTATACTCAATGAAGCTGCTGTTCGTGCTATTGGCTGGTCCAGTGCGGAGGAAGCTATAGAGAAACCCTTGCATTATGGTATCAGAAGAGGTCATGTGATTGGAGTGGTGAAAGATTTTCATTTTGAATCATTACATCAATCTATTAGCCCGATGATTTTTTTGATTCCCACAGATCGGATCAACGAAGTAGCTATCAAAATAGATCAAGCCTATAAGGATGAAACCATAGCCTATTTAAATGAAGAATGGCTTGCGATGCATCCTGATTTACCATTTAATTACTATTCTGTAGCGGACAAGTTTGATCAACAGTATGAAGCTGAAGAAAAAATAGGGACAGTGTTTGGGTTTTTTGCAGGGTTGGCTATTATTATATCGGTATTGGGCCTCTTTGGACTATCAGCTTTCGCAGCCGAACAGAGGACCAAAGAAATAAGCATAAGAAAAGTGATGGGAGCCAGCATTTGGAATATTGTCTCCCTAGTCGGATTGGATTCATTAAAATTGGTATTGATAGGGTTTGTTATAGCCATACCTGTAGCTTGGTTTGGTATGAGTCAATGGTTGGAAAATTTTGCGTATAGCATTTCATTGTCATGGATGGTTTTTGCGATAGCAGGAATAGGAGCCATATTAATCGCTGCTTTGACAGTTTGCTCACAAGCTATCAAAGCGGCTATTGTTAATCCAGTAGATGCCTTCATCGAGTGATGAAATTAGATTTAATTGAAAGTATTTTTTGATTGTTGAAAAGCTTGTTATTAAGGATTTATGTTTCTTGAATTCCAACTTGATGGAATTTCCAATGGAAGCATGGGATTTAAAACCAATTAAGAGAAGTTTTAATGCCAGAATAAACTCTAAGAAATGCACAATTTTCAGAAAATTTAAATAAAAAGCAAAGATATTAATATCTAAGCTATAAGGTTAAAAGGAAATATTATGTGGACGAACTATTTTAAAATCGCATGGAGAAATATTATCAGAAGCAAAGGATATGCATTAATTAATATTGGGGGATTGGGAATCGGGATTGCTGCTTCTATTTTAATAATGGTTTGGGTGCAGTTCGAACTTAGTGTGGATCGTTTTTATGAGCATTCGGACAGGATTTATGCGGTATGGAGAAACGCTGAAATGCAAGGCGAAATCTTTACATGGGATTATACACCTGCACCATATAGCGATGCATTAAAGGAGAAATTCCCTGAAGTAGAAG
>DATHVH010000020.1:0-21518 GCA_035461405.1 Anditalea sp. | reverse complement strand
GAAGCTGTAAAGATGGCAAAGGCTAAAGCTCAGGACGGAGACGTGGTGTTATTTTCACCGGCATGTTCCAGTTTTGACCTTTTTAAAAATTATATAGATAGAGGCGAACAGTTTATGAGAGCTGTGAATGGACTGGTAAAGGAGAAATAGAATGATAAAGTTAAAGGAGTGGATAGATAATAATCTTAAAGGCGACCCCATCATCTGGGGGATAGTTATCCTTTTGTCCATTTTGAGCATACTTGTGGTGTATTCTGCTACGGGCACACTTGCCTATAAAAAGATGGGAGGCAATACAGAAACTTATCTGATCAAGCATTCATCGCTTATCCTTTTGAGTCTAGCTGTCATGTGGGGAGCTCATACGATACCTTATAAATATTATGCTAAATTATCATTAGTGGCATTATGGGTTTCTGTACCATTATTGGCCATTACCTACTTCTTTGGATCCAATGTAAATGAGGCGAGCAGATGGCTTACTATACCATTAATCAACCAAGCCTTCCAGCCATCGGATCTAGCGAAACTAGCACTAATAGCAGCGGTAGCAGGGATGCTGGCAAAAAGGCAAAAGAATATAAAGGACTTTCATAATACCTTTCTTCCAGTCATTATTTGGATAGGAATCATATGCATGCTCATAGCCATGGCAAATATGTCTACAGCCGTCCTGCTTTTATCTACCTGTCTTTTACTGATGTTTATCGGTAGAGTACCTATGAAATTTATCATGATGGTTTGCCTGATCGGAAGTCTGGCGCTTACATCAGCAATATTTCTGGGACAGCGTGGTGGGACATTCTTCTCCAGGATTGAAAATTTCATAGCCGGTGATGAAGTTCCTTATCAAGCAGAGCAATCCTATATAGCTATCGCCAATGGCGGGGTAGTTGGATTAGGACCGGGCAACAGTGAGCAGCGAAACAGGTTGCCTCACCCATATTCAGATTTCATATTTGCCATCATTATAGAAGAATATGGTCTTATCGGCGGAGGCATGGTCTTGTTCTTATACCTGGCTCTGCTCTATAGGGGTATGCGGGTAGTAGCTATTTCAAATAGACCATTTGGAGGACTATTATCAGCAGGGCTCAGCTTTGCACTGGTGCTTCAGGCCATGGTAAATATGGCAGTGGCAGTAGGGATAGGACCCATTACCGGTTTGCCTTTGCCACTTTTAAGTATGGGGGGAACCTCATTATTATTTACCGGTATATCACTGGGTATAATCCTTAGTGTAAGCCGAGGTGATCATGAGGATGCTTTTCCGATAGAAGGAAATGCGCCTAGAAAACTAGCTAAAGTAGCATAAGATGAAGGAAAAAGATACCTATAGAATCATGATAAGCGGTGGAGGCACCGGAGGGCATGTATACCCTGCCATAGCCATAGCCAATGCATGGATGGAGAAATATCCTTCCTCAGAGATTCTATTTGTAGGGGCAGAAGGTAAGATGGAAATGCAGAAAGTCCCAGAAGCCGGATATAAAATAGTGGGCCTGAATATAGCAGGACTTCAAAGAAAGCTGACAGCAGAAAATCTCACCTTTCCATTTAAAGTACTGGGAAGCCTAAAAAAATCTTGGGACCTGATCAATGAATTTAAGCCGGATGCGGTAGTGGGTGTTGGAGGATATGCCAGTGGCCCCGTACTATTTGTAGCTCAGCAAAAAGGAATACCTACACTGATCCAAGAGCAGAACAGCTATGCCGGTATTACCAATAAGCTTTTAGCAAAAAAAGCAAATACCATTTGTGTCGCCTATCCAGGTATGGAGATGTTTTTTCCGAAAGATAAAATAGTATACACAGGCAACCCTGTACGAAAAGACATCCTTTCACTGGAAGGAAAAACTGATAAGGCGATGGCCCATTTTGGTCTTCAGAAGGGTAAACCAGTAGTGCTGATTCTAGGTGGGAGTTTGGGGGCAAAAACTATAAATGAATCAGTACTTAAATGTATGTCAAAAATTGAAGCGCTGGGTTACCAGGTGCTTTGGCAGGCCGGTAAGTTTTATATAGAGGAAATGGCTCAGGCTGTAAAAGATTCCGGACTTCGGCATATCCATGTACATGAATTTATCAAGCATATGGATCTGGCTTATGCAGCTGCTGATGTGGTGATATCCAGGGCTGGAGCGCTATCGGTATCTGAGCTTAGTCTGGTAGGTAAGCCGGTGATATTTATCCCTTCGCCCAATGTAGCAGAGGATCATCAGACCAAAAATGCGCTGGCTTATGAATCACAGCGGGCAGCCCTTATGATAGCTGACCATGTAGCCATCGGCTCACTGGGTAAGGCATTGGAAAATCTGATTAATGACGAAGCAGAGATTAAACTGCTAAGTGAAAATATTAAGAAATTGGCTAAGCCCGAAGCGGCATTAGATATAGTAAAAGCATTGGAAAGAATTATCAAATGAATTTGAAAAACCTACATAGCGTATATTTTCTGGGGATCGGTGGTATTGGCATGAGTGCCATCGCCCGCTGGTTTGCCCATGTGGGTATACCTGTGATGGGTTATGACAAGACCGCTTCGCCACTTACTGAGCAGCTTATTTCAGAGGGGATTCAGGTGCATTATGAAGATAGTCTGGATACCATACCCTCCAAAATTAAAGATTCTAAAAGTGAAACTTTGATCGTATGGACTCCCGCTGTACCTGCTGACAGTGTGCAATTAAATTATTTCAGACAGGAAGGATATACACTTAAGAAGCGTGCTGAAGTGCTTGGTATAATTACTAAGGACATGTTCACCATTGCCGTAGCTGGTACACATGGAAAAACTTCAACTTCTTCCATTATAGCCCATCTCCTTAAGTCAGCAGGATTGAATGTAACAGCATTTTTGGGAGGTATTACCCAAAATTATGAAAGCAATCTAATCCTTCATGATGAGAGCAGAGGTGAAGAGCCTATAGTAGTAGTGGAAGCAGATGAATATGACAGATCTTTTCTTCAGTTACATCCAGATATCGCCGTGGTGACTTCTGTGGATCCTGACCATCTGGATATATATGGTGACCATCAGGAACTTACCAGAAACTTCAGTGCATTCATTGATCTCGTTGATTCAGAAGGATATATTTTAATCCAAAAAAATGCTTTTACAGCCCTTAATAGGACCGATTTTGGCACTGCACGGGTAGAGAAATATTGCTTAAATAATGCACCTATCAATGCAGCCAATATAAATTCTGGAGTCAGATCTTTTGAATTTGATTATATAAATGACAGTCAGATAATTAGTGGGCTTACTATCCATGTCCCTGGATTTCACAATGTAGAAAATACGCTTGCAGCAGTAGCTGTAGCTTTAAAATTAGGTGTAAAGGAAGAGGACATTCGAATAGGGTTGGATACTTATAAAGGAGTAAAGAGAAGATTTGAAATAAAGTATCAGCAGAACGGTAGGGTATATATAGATGATTATGCCCATCATCCTGAGGAGATCAAAGCATTTTTGGGATCGGTGAAAGCTATGTATCCATCTAAAAAGCTGACGGCTATTTTCCAGCCTCATCTATTCACTAGGACCAGAGACTTTGCAGGGGAATTTTCCAGCAGCCTATCTATGGCAGATGAGGTGATATTGATGGACATTTATCCTGCCCGTGAAAAACCCATAGAAGGAGTAAATGCTGAAATGCTTCTGAAAGATATAACCTCGAAGATGAAATCAGTTCAAAAGCGGGAAGGCTTATTGAATTATTTAGAAAATGCTACCCCAGAGGTACTGGTGACTATTGGGGCAGGAGATATAGATAGGATGGTAGAGCCGATCACTAAATGGATAGAAGGGTATGGGAATTAGGGGACTAAAAATAAAGAAGAGCATCATTTTCACGGTATTGACTGCGGTGCTGATAGGTTTTATTGCCTTTGTAGAAAAGTCTGAAAGCACTAAGACCTTTACCGGTATAGAAGTGATAGTGAAAGGTATCAGCGATGTATATTTTGTGGAAGAGCATGAAGTGATAACACGCCTCAACAATGAATTTCCAGAGCTGAGACCAGGTACTCCGATGACAGATATACAGCTGGCCAAGATTGAAAAAAAGGTTGAGAAGCATCCTTTTGTAAAAAGAGCTGAAGCATTCAGAGATTTAAAAGGAAAGATTTTGGTCAAGATAGACCAGCATAGACCTATAGCCAGAGTGGCAAGACCTATGGCGGCAGATGGATATATTTCCAGTGAAGGCAAAGTGTTGCCTACTTCACCGGTCTATACCTCTCGGGTACTGATCATAGAAGGAACTGGGGGAGAAGCACTGCTGGAAAGTAAGGATCTATCAGTAGATCATCCAGACCTGATGGAGATGATAAAATACGTCTCCAAACATAAATTTTGGAGTGCTCAGATCGCCTCTATGGAGATAGACCGAAAAGGAAATATTTTGCTACACCAACAAGTGGGAAAGCAGGTGATAGAATTCGGCAAACCTATAGAATTAGAAGAGAAATTTAAGAAAGTAGAAATACTTTATAATGAAATATTGCCTGAAAAAGGATGGAATACCTATAGTAGGGTAAATGTGAAGTACAAGGACCAGATTATTTGTGAATAATTGATATAGCTATGGAAAATGACAAACTAGTAGTAGGACTGGACATTGGGACGACCAAAATTTGCGCCATTATTGGCCGTAAAAATGAATTTGGAAAGCTTGAAGTTCTGGGTATGGGCAAAGCCGTTTCGGAAGGCGTCATACGTGGAATCGTCACCAATATTGATAAAACTGTAAATGCCATTCAGAAGGCAGTCGGTGACGCTTCTGATATGGCTGAAGTGGATATTGGAGAAGTCATAGTCGGCATAGCCGGACAACATATTAGGAGTGCCATACACCATGGAGTGATTATCAGAAACACAAAGGATGATGAGATCACTGTGGAAGATGTCAGGAGACTTTCAAACGATATGGAAAATATCGTAGTTCCTCCGGGTAACACTATCATTCACGTGATGCCTCAGGACTACACGGTGGATTATGAAGACGGGATCAAAGATCCAGTAGGCATGTCAGGTGCCAAGCTGGAAGCTGATTTTCATATCATTACCGCACAGACTACGGCTATCAATAATATAAATAGATGTGTAAAAAGAGCAGAATTGATCTCTAAGGATCTTATTCTTGAGCCGCTTGCCAGTTCACTTTCGGTTTTAAGTGATTTGGATAAAGAAGCTGGAGTATGCTTGGTGGATATCGGCGGGGGTACGACTGACATAGCTATTTTCTATGATAATATCATCCGACATACGGCTGTCATTCCGTTCGGAGGAAATATTATCACCACAGATATCAAGGAAGGATGTATGGTCATGCAGACTCAGGCAGAGCTGCTTAAAACCAAATTTGGCCGAGCCATAGCTGAAGATGCCAATCCAAATGAAATAGTATCCATACCGGGATTGAGAAACAGGCCTGCGAAAGAAATTTCCATTAAAAACCTAGCTTCTATTATAGAGGCCAGAATGGAGGAGATCATTGAGATGGTACAGTCAGAAATCGTAGCTAGCGGTCTTTATAAGAAACTGGCTGGAGGTATAGTACTTACCGGAGGTGGTTCACAGCTTCAGGGAGTCAGCCAGCTGTTTGAATACATGACTGGACTGGATACCAGAATCGGATATCCTAATGAACACTTAGGTAAATCTAAAATTGAAGAAGTAAAAAGTCCGATGTATGCCACTACAGTGGGACTGGTGCTGGCAGGATTTAAAGCTTTGGATGATAGAGAAGATCTTTACCGACAGAGACAAGCACTGCCTGTAGAAGTAAGAAACACCCAGAAAAATAGGGTAGAGCAGTCGAAAGATATTTTCGGCTCTATTAGGGAAAGGTTGAAAAACTTCATTACCGATGATATAGGAGATGAAAATAATTACTAGGGCTTAATTAATAGGGGAAGCTTACGGTAATACCTTAAGTTTCCCTCCCATTAAGACCAAATGCAAATATAGACACACACAGAGTATAATAATACAGTTCACCAAAAAGAGGAAAAAATGTCAGACACTATGAAAGATTACAGATTTGATCTTCCAAAAAACAACAAGTCTATCATTAAGGTGATAGGCGTAGGAGGAGGCGGCTCAAATGCCGTGAACCACATGTATAACCAAGGAATTAAGGACGTTGAGTTTGTGGTAGTAAATACCGATGCTCAGGCGCTAAAAAGCAGTCCGGTTCCATTGAAACTGCAGTTAGGAGCCAACCTTACTGAAGGCCTTGGCGCGGGCGCGAATCCTGAAAAAGGCCGCAATGCTGCCTTGGAAACAAAAGAAGAAATTCGCGAATTACTATCTGATAATACCAAGATGGTGTTCATCACTGCCGGTATGGGCGGTGGTACAGGTACTGGTGCAGCTCCGGTGATCGCCAAGATTGCCAAAGAGATGGACATCCTTACCGTAGGTATAGTAACCGCTCCATTCGTATTTGAAGGCCGTAAGAAAATGCAGGCTGCTCAGTTGGGTATAGAAGCCTTAAGAGCTAGCTGTGATACCGTACTGGTAATTCTTAATGATAAATTGAGAGAAGTCTACGGAAACCTTGCCATCAGACAGGCTTTTGGTAAAGCAGATAATATCCTTTCTACAGCTGCTAAATCCATTGCAGAGATCATCACTGTTCACCAGGATGTAAACGTGGATTTTGAAGATGTTAAAACAGTAATGTTCAATGCCGGTGCAGCTGTAATGGGTTCTGCTACTGAAGAAGGTAAAGAAAGAGCTATTAAAGCAGCAGAGAAAGCAATTGCTTCTCCACTACTAAACAATGTAGATATCAGAGGTGCCCAGAAGATTCTTCTTTCTATCATGTCAGGTGAGGAAGAGGAGCTGTCTATGGACGAATTGAGTGAGATCACTGAATTCATCCAGGAGAGAGCGGGAGAAGAAGCGGAGGTGATCTTCGGTCAGGGTATCGACGCGGATCTGAAAAAGGCTATCCGAGTGACCGTTATTGCCACTGGCTTTGAAGCAGATTCTTTGACGAAAGATCAGAAGGATGAGATCAATTCCAGACATGAAGAGTCTACTACCAAGAAAGTCATTGATCTGGAATCAGGCAAGACATCTAAAGTAGAAGAAGAAGTATCTACTCCAGGACAGACATTTACCTTTTCATTCCCGACTGCAGGAGTTCCTTATGCTCCCAATGAAAGGACCGAACAACCCAGACCTTCTGCAGAGCCAGTAAGGAAATCTGAGCCGGTAAGAAATTCTGAGCCGCAACCTGAGAAAAAATACTACACGCTCGAGGATGAAGAAGAGGTAACCAATTATGAATTTGTAAAATCTGAGCCAAAGCAGGAAAAGCCTGCATATGAGCAACCTCAGCAAAGAGAGCGTGAGCCCGAAAAGAAAAAGGAAGAAATCACCAACGGGGCCTTCACCCATGATCACTATGAGCAGTATAAGCAAAAAGCAATAAGACGTGCTCATGAGAGATTTGAAAGATTGAGCCAGATGAGGTCTGTTAATCAGACTCCGGAAGAGTTCAAAGAAAAACTGGATACCCCAGCTTACCTAAGAAAGAACGTGAAGCTACAGGATATCCAGCACAGCTCAGAGCAGAATATATCTAAGTATAATCTAAATGATGATAACGAAATCTTGGGAAACAATAGATTTCTACATGATAATGTTGATTGATTAAAAGTCAATCAACATTACCGCTTGGGAGTGCAGTAAGTCGATATAGAATCTGTTGGTGAGCAGATGATCAGACATATTTTCCTCAATTTTCGCAAGTTTTGGCTTATTGGCTAATACATGCATTCCCAGGTAATGGAAGATGTCGGTAAGGTGGCTCAATGCGATGCCACCCCCGCCAACTCCAGAACTTAAACCTACTAACGCACATTTTTTATTTCTGAAGGAATTGGGATAGTTCATCCCATCTATAAATGCTTTTAAAATTCCGGGAAAGGAACCGTTGTATTCCGGTACTATAAATACGTATTTCTTACCTTCCTTTACTTTGTTATGGATAATGTTATATTCTTCATTTTTCCCGTTGTATTCATATAAGGCGGTAAATAAAAAATCATCCGGTAACTCCTGCAGGTCTATGATTTCTGACTGCTGATCTAATGAATTAAGTATTTCTTGATATTGTAGGGCTATTTTTTTTGAAACTGATTCAGCTCTGTTCGTTCCTACTATAATTTTGATCATGAATATTTTTAAAATGATATGTTAATATACAATTACTGCCCCTATTAAGTTTCTAAATTGTGAAAATTAGGTTGATATCCTAAATAGTCCCCACTTTCTGTTATTTTTACTTTTCGAAAATTCAAATTTAATTTATAGATGCAGTCATTACCCAGCTATTCAGAGCAAATACTTCAGGCGGTAGATTATATTCAAGATCAGATTCCTTTCAAGCCTCAGGTAGGCATCATACTAGGTACCGGCCTAGGCAAACTGATAGATGATATCCACATAGAATACGAAATCGATTATAAAGATATACCACATTTTCCTATATCCACAGTTGAAAGTCATACTGGTAGATTGATCTTTGGGGAAATTGAAGGCAAAAAGGTGGTGGCAATGAAGGGTAGATTTCATTACTATGAAGGATATGATATGAGAGAAGTGACGCTGCCTGTCAGAGTGATGAAGCACTTAGGTGTGGAATATTTATGCGTGTCCAATGCCGCAGGTGGATTAAACCCTGACTATAAAATTGGAGAGGTTATGATCATTAATGACCATATAGATTTATTTCCGGAAAATCCGCTTCGAGGAAAAAACATGGATGAGCTTGGAGTAAGATTCCCTGACATGAGCGAGCCATATGATGTGAAATTGATAGCATTAGCCAGAGAAATTGCAAAAGCAAATGATATAATAGCCCATGAAGGATCTTATGCTGGGGTTCAAGGGCCAAATCTTGAAACCAAAGCTGAATATAAATACCTTAGGACTATCGGAGCAGATACAGTAGGTATGAGCACGGTACCTGAAGTAATTGTGGCTAGACATATGAATCTGCCTGTATTTGCAATATCAGCTATTACAGATCTATGTTCGCCAGGCAATATTAAGAAGGTAAGTATCGCAGAAGTATTGGCTGCGGCAGCTATTGCTGAACCCGGGATGTCATTGATCATCAAAAAACTTATTGGGAAATTATAATTTAGACTGATGGAAGAATTGGATTATTTTTCAAAGATAGAAAATGCCATATCCTATATTCGGCATCAGACTGATTTCCGTCCTGAAGTAGGTATCATTTTAGGATCAGGGTTGGGGAATTTTACTGACAGAATAGAAGTAACCCAAGAAATTTCTTATAGTGATATACCCCATTTCCCAACTACTACTGTCGAAGGACATTCAGGTAAATTTGTCTTTGGAACATTTCATGGGAAACCCTTAGTGGCAATGAGTGGCCGCTTTCATTATTATGAAGGCTATTCAATGAAGGAGGTAACTTTACCTGTAAGGGTGTTAAAACTATTGGGCATTGAGCTTCTTATAGTTTCTAATGCAGCCGGCGGTATTAATCCTGATTTTAATGTAGGAGATCTTATGGTCATCAATGATCATATCGATAAATTCCCAGAAAATCCTTTACGTGGTCATAATGATGAACGATTTGGCGTAAGGTTTCCGGATATGAGTGAACCTTATGATCTAGGATTGGTCAAAAAAGCTATAGCCATAGGAAGCTCTAAAGGATTAACTGTACACCAAGGTGTGTACTTAGGGATACAAGGGCCTAAATTAGAAACAACGGCAGAGCTGCATTATCTCGAAACTATCGGTGCAGATGCAGTGGGCATGAGTACAGTGCCTGAAGTTATAGTAGCGCGCCACATGGATCTGAGGGTATTTGCTGTAAGTGCCATCACCAACCTTTGTTCACCTAATAACTCAATTAAATTCACTCATGAAAATGTAGTGGATGCAGCTAAAATGGCTGAAGGGGCTATGAGTTTATTAATAGAAAACCTCATCGGGTCATATTAGGATGTCGACAATATCGGGTAGTTCGTATTCTTAGACCGTCGATGGCATATTTCTTGTCGATTTTTACCCTCATAAACAATAAATCGACTAATGGAAAAAGTATTAATAATAGGCGCCAATGGTACTACAGGAAGATTGGTAGCCACCAGCCTTAAAGATAATTCCAACTATATTCCAATAGCTATGATTCGTGATGAAGATCAACGTGGCTATTTTGAGGAATTTGGTGTTCAGACTAGAATAGGAGACCTCGAAAAAGATTTTTCAGATTGCTTTCATGGTGTAGATAAAGTAATTTTTGTAGCTGGATCTGGAGCTTCCACGGGCAAAGATAAAACTGAAAAAGTGGATAAAGAAGGTGCTCAGAAAAGTATAGATTTGGCTAAGAAATTTGCTGTTAAAAAGTATGTAATGCTCAGCGCAAGAGGGGCGGAAGATCCTGATCCTGAGTCTAAGATCCATTTTTACTTGGCTGCTAAAAGTGCAGCAGATGAGCATCTTAAAAAAAGCGGAGTTCCATATGCAATAGTTCGCGCAGGAGCTTTGACCGATGGAGAAGGTAATGGTAAGATTAAAGCAGCTTATCAACTCGAAGGCGAGGGAGATATTCCTCGAGCAGATGTTGCTAAAACACTTATTGCCTGTTTAGACAGAGATTATGGTACGGGGTTGACCTTTGAAATTGTTTCTGGGGAAGAAGACATTGAAAATGCTATAGCGCATTTGAGACAAGTGTAGGGAAAAGACGGAAGACGGGAGACCGAAGGGATGACCATAGCACTTCATCATTCGTTATTCAGCGGTAGACATTTGACTTATTTTTCGAAGTCATGCAGTTAGTAGTAACTATTCTTTTTATTACTTCCTTACCTAACTCTTTCCAAATCAAAATAAAGGCCCATCTTAGCAGAAAGGGCCTTTATTTTTTATCAATTACTTTCAAAATAATCTAAAGTCAAATGGCTTAAAATTTTCATCCCTAGCACAAATCCACCTTCATCTAGATATAAATCCGGAGTATGATGTGAGGCTACTTGGGTAGGATCTGCTCCCTTAGGCATACCTCCTAAAAATATGAACAATCCAGGCGCTTCCCTTTGGTAATAACTGAAATCCTCCGCTCCAGTGATAGGATCATGGCTAAGTGCATTTTCTGACCCTGCTACCTGATTGAGCGTTTTGATCATTCTTTCTGTCAAATCCGGATCATTGATGGTGGACGGATACATTTTCTGAATTTCTACTTCAGCCGTAGCTCCTGCACTCTCTGCTATTTTGGTGGCCACTTCTCTGATTCTTTTGTGAACCAATTCCTGTTGCTGGTCTCCAAATGTTCTTATAGTACCGATCATCTCTACTTTCTCTGGAATTATGTTCTGTCTCACTCCACCATTTATGGCTCCGATAGTCACTACTGCAGGGTTTTCCGTGATGTTGACGCTTCTGCTTAGAATGGTCTGCAGGCCAAGAATGATTTGAGATGATGTTACTATTGGGTCTACTGATGCCCATGGTGCAGCGCCGTGTGCCTGTCTTCCGTTTACAGTAATCTTTAGATTATCCACTGCTGCCATAGCAGGCCCGGATCGATATTTAAATGTCCCAACTTCAGTAGCACTATTGATATGTAATCCAAAAACTGCATCGACTCCTTTCATCACTCCCTCTTCCACCATAAGTTTTGCACCCCAAGAATCCACTCCCTCTTCATGAATCCCTTCTTCTGCTGGTTGAAATATAAATTTGACAGTCCCAGCTATATCATCTTTCATCGAAGATAGCACTTCTGCTACTCCCATCAGAATGGCGACGTGTGTATCGTGTCCACAAGCATGCATGACACCGATTTTTTGTCCATTGTATTCTGTTGTGACGGTGGATTTAAAAGGAACATCAGTTCTTTCGGTGACAGGAAGCCCATCCATATCAGCTCTCAAGGCTACTGTAGGTCCTGGCTTTCCACCCTTTAATATGCCTATAACGCCAGTGACAGCAACCTCTTCCTGAACATCCATACCTAAAGACTTCAGATGATCTGCCACGATCTTGGCAGTTCGGAATTCTTGGTTGCCGAGTTCTGGATTTTGATGGAAATCTCTTCTCCATTCTATTACCTTCTCCTCTATAGATTGGGCCTTATCGTCTACTTTTGGTTTTAAATTTGTTTGTCCATAGGCAATGCCCGAAAATAGCATCAATGCTGTAAAGATCTTTTTCATAAATTTATTCGAATAGGGAGATTTAGTAGATTTAAAAATACAAAAGTTTGCCCATTCACCAAGCGTATCTACAGCTATAACTCAGAATTGTTTTACCGTAATAGCGGTATATTAACCAAATTACATTCCCAAATGAAAATATCTGTATTGGCTGCTTTCATAGTTTTAATTTTTATAAACCCTATATATGGGCAAAATAGAGATACTTTGTTTCTTAAAGAACAGCCGCCTCTTGCCGGCAAACTAGAAAGGATAAGATATGGGTACATTACTTTTGATATGGACAATGTGGGGTCTATAGATGTGGATCTTAATAATGTGGTAACTTTAAAGACTGCAGGTTTTGGTTATAGAATACAGACAGCAAATAGGGATTTTATAATAGGCAACTTCGAAAAGCATGAAGATGTGGGAAGGGTCAAGATACTATCGGGATCAGATGAAATCGATATATCGATTCGAAACCTAAATGAAGTGAAACTTTTACAGGAAAAATTTTTTGATAGGGTAGAAGGAAGAATCGGTGCTGGGTTTACCCTTTCCCGATTTAACAATGTCGGCATATATAATGGCGACTTAGAAGTAAGATATGATACTGAGCGATTAGAAATGCTGCTCACAGGATCATTGATTTACTCACAGGAAGAGGGACAGTTGAGCAGAGATCGTGAAAATTTGCTTTATAGAACCAATTATTATCTGACTCCCAGTTGGCATGCCGTTGGAATGGCCAATTATCAAAGAAACTTACATTTAGGAATTGCCAGAAGACTGCAGCAGGGTGGTGGTGCCGGATTCTATGTTATACAGCATAAACGTGCAATAGCCAGTGTAGTGAGCGGTATAGTAATTAATGATGAATTTACAGTGAATGGAGTTAGAAACAGCTGGCTGGTAGAGGCTCCACTCATTTTAGAAGTCGCGTTTTTTCGACTCAGCAGACCTGAAATTAATTTCAGAACCACACAATCTTTCTTTGGAGGTATTACCCAGTGGGGCCGCATACGAAATGATGGCAATACGAGGTTATCTTGGACTATTATAAATGATTTGGACCTTGGCCTTAACTTTTATAATAATTATGATAATCGTTCCCCAGCAGAAAACCAATCTAGGTTTGATTACGGCTTAGTTTTTGAAATCGGCTTTCATTTTTAAAATGATTATATTTATTAGATGGATATAGCCGGTAAAATTGCAGTAGTCACAGGTGTCAGTAAAGGTATAGGCTATGAGATAGTCGCTCAATTGCTCGAGAAAGGAGTAATAGTAGCGGGCTGGGGCCGTAGTCATCCGGATCTTTATCACGATAATTTCCAATTTTTCCCCTGTGATGTGTCAGATGAACTTTCTGTAGAGCAAGCCTACCAGCAAACTGTAGCAAAATTTGGAAAAGATATTAGGATCGTAATCAATAATGCTGGATATGGAGTATCAGCACCTATAGAAGACATGACTTCAGAAGAGTGGAGGAGCATGTTTGATACCAATGTTCACGGCATTTTTTATGTCAGTAAGCGGATGATCAAAAATATGAAGAAGCAGGATGAAGGTCATATAGTAAATATATCTTCCATTGCAGGATTGAATGGGGTGAAGAACTTTGCCGGATATTCTGGAACTAAACATGCGGTACGCGGCATTTCTCACTCTATGTATATGGAACTTAGGGAGTGGGGTATTAAAGTGACCACCATTTATCCGGGGTCTGTAAATACAAATTTCTTTGACACTATAGAGGAAACGCAGGCAAACGAAAATATGATACGAGCAGAAGATGTAGCTCAGACCGTTATTCATACTTTAGAAACCCATCCCAATTATTTTGTAGCAGATGTCGAGTGCCGCCCCCTTCGTCCAAAAGGCAAAAACTAAGAATGAAGAAGTACCTAATCTTGATATCTGAGATTTAAGACTAAAATGCCACGGCTCACAAGTGTGGACTTTTTGCCATTATGCTTCTAAATTTACATCCCCTTGCTTCTATTTTTGTTTGTTAAGCCAATCTGACTAATTTTGCCTCCTTAAATACCCTAATATATGTCTTTGGAAGTACGGAACCTGTCCAAATATTACAATCAACAGAAAGCATTGAACTCCATTAGCTTTGAAGCAAAGGAGGGACAGGTGCTTGGTTTCTTAGGTCCCAATGGTGCAGGCAAATCCACTACCATGAAAATAGCTACGGGCTATATCCTGCCGGATGATGGCGATGTAATAGTGAATGGAGTTTCCGTGCTTGAATATCCAAAAGAAATCAGTAAAATGATAGGATATCTTCCTGAGCACAATCCCCTCTATCTGGACATGTATGTAAAGGAATTTTTGGGGTTTGTAGCTGGACTTTATGGATTCAAGGGCTCAATCGCCCAGCAAAGAATAGAGATGGTGATAGACCGATGCGGACTTGGACCTGAGCAGCACAAAAAAATCGGACAGCTTTCAAAAGGCTATCGTCAGCGGGTTGGTTTGGCAAAAGCCCTGGTACATGACCCCAAGGTTATAATACTGGATGAACCTACTACAGGTTTGGACCCAAATCAATTAGTAGATATCCGAAAACTGATTTTAGAGATCAGTAAAGATAAAACAATGATCCTAAGCACTCACATCATGCAGGAAGTAGAAGCGATATGCGAGAAGGTAGTCATCATTCATAAAGGGGAGATCGTAGCCCAAGATCTGCTGGCAAATCTTAAAAGTGATCAAGGTCAAAGTAGCCTCATATTAGAGACGGAAGAGATTTTGGATAAAGATTGGTTTTTACACCTGACAAAAGCAAAAGAAATTCAGACTATAAATGATAGGTCTCTATTATTTTTAACTCAGGAGCCTACCCTTTTACGCAGAGAAATCCTCTCCTTGGTACAGGATAAAAATCTTTCGCTCATAAGGATACAGCAGGAGGAAAAGAATTTGGAAGCAATTTTTCACCAGTTAACCCAGCAAAATGCTTAGTCTGCTTACCAAAGAAATTAATGGATTTTTTAACCAAATAACAGGTTACCTTATATTGGGGGTTTTCCTGATCGCTATCGGGCTTATCGTATGGGTGTTTCCTGATACTTCCGTTCTTGAATATGGCTTTGCGGATCTGGAAGCATTATTTTTATATACTCCTTATGTCTTTGTATTTATGGTGCCAGCTATTACGATGAAAATGATAGCTGAAGAAAAGCGAAGCGGTACCTGGGAGCTATTAATGACGGCTCCTTTGAGTACTTTTCAGATCGTCATGGCAAAATATTTGGCTTCTGTTATATTGGTCATTGTGGCCCTTTTGCCTACACTTATTTACCATTTCAGTATAGTTCAACTTGGTGATCCTGTTGGTAATATAGATAGTGCAGGTTTTTTTGGATCCTTCTTTGGTTTGATGTTTATAAGTGCAGTGTTTACCGCAATAGGATTGTTTAGTTCTTCCATCACGGATAATCAGATTGTGGCTTTTGTAATTGGAGTATTCATAAGCTTCTTGTTATATTTTGGATTAACAGCTTTAACAGACTTACAGGCCGCTAGTGGATTTAGCTTGTTTTTAGAAAATATAAGCCTCAGCTACCATTACAGGAGCATGAGTCGAGGAGTCATCGATTCCGTAAATCTTTTGTATTTTTTGACCTTGATCACAATTTTTCTCTTGGCTACTACTTTTAATATCAGGAGAAGATGAGAAAGAATAATTTTAAGTATATAAAAGCATTTGGTATAGTAGCGGCAGTTCTGTTTTTGCTATTTTTCATCAATTCATACATAGCCTTCAGAATAGACTTAACAGAAGAGGGGAGATATTCCCTACATCCCGCTACTAAAGAAGTGCTGGACCAGGTGGCCGAACCACTGGAAGTTGAAATAGTACTTACCGGCAGACTACCAGGGGGGATGAGAAGGCTGCAGATGGAAATAGAAGAGACCATCAGGACTTTCAATGCTTACAGTCCAGAGCGGATTTCCTATTATTTCCAGGATCCTTTAGCACTAGGCGGTGAGGAGCAACAGGAATACATATTTACACTTTCCGATTATGGAATCAACCCAACTAATTTACATCTATCAGTAGATGGAGGCCAATCCACCCGCCTAATATTTCCTGGAGTGGTAATAAGAGATAGTGAGTTTGAAACCGGTGTATTACTTTTAAAAGGGGAAAGGGGAATGTCCCCGGAGGAAATCCTTAATCTCTCCATAGAGAATCTGGAATTTGAGCTGATCAATGGGATCCGAAAACTCATCACTATGCAGCAGCATGCTGTAGGAATGATCATAGGTCATGGTGAGATGGCAGAAGATGATGGGTTTGGTATAGTGGAAGCTTTAGTGGAAGACCATGAAGTATATAAGGTGCCTTTGGAGGAAGCTAAAAGTGTGGATGATCTTATTGATTTTGATGTGCTTATTATAGCTGGGCCTAAAGAGGTGTATTCTGAAAGAAGCAAATACTTACTGGACCAATACCTCATGTCTGGGGGCAAATTGATGTTAATGATAGATCAGATGGCTGTGGATCTAGCACAGGTAGGTGGTGTGGGTACCGTGGCGATGCCATTTGAAACTGGGTTGGACGATCTTCTTTTCAGATATGGAGCTAGGATAAATAGAGATTTGATTCAGGACTTGAATTTCGGGTATCATCCTGTAGTTACAGGAGATTTTGGAGACCAGCCACAAATCTCGCCTTTACCATGGCCTTTTTATGTAGTAGCTGGTAGAATGGCAGACCATCCTATTACTAAAGGGCTTGACCAAATCGAGTTTCGGTTTGTGAGTACGATTGATACCGTAAAAGCAGATGGGGTGACTAAAACACCTTTGGTTTTTACTAGTGACTATAGCAGAAGAATAGCTGCTCCTGCAAGGGTGGCATTTGAAGATATGGCACAAGAACCTGATGTGTCACTATTTCAGGAAAGAGCTATCCCGCTGGCGTATCTATTGGAAGGAAATTTCACTTCTTATTTTAGAAATAGATTTCTTCCGGAGGGTGTAGAAAAGGCGGACTTCAAAGAAACCGGTAATACAGGTATGGTGCTGGTAGTAGGAGATGGCAATGTGGTGAAAAGTGGTATTGAGCCCGGCTCTGGAGAACCTTTGCCCCTCGGTAGAGATCCTTTTACCGGGAATGAATATGCCAACAGGATATTTTTGCAAAATGCCATCAATTACATGATCAATCCAGATGGGATTATCTCCAGTAGAGTAAAGCAGTATCAGATACGTCCTTTGAACAAGGTGAAGGTGCGTAATCAAAGAACTTTCTGGCAAGTCATCAATGTGGTTTTGCCTGTTTTCCTGATATTTCTTGTAGGCTTTGTAAAAGTTTACTGGCGCAAGTCTAAGTATGGGAAATAAAGTCGCCAGTCCATGGTTGACTGTCCGCAACTTAGCGGATCATCATGATTAATATTGAGATTATTTTATTATTAATCATTTCATGGTGGGTGCTTTTATAATTTTATTTCTATTTTTACCCTGTTATAACTTACATAGATAAATAAGTCGACTTTATATATACACATATGAAATTTATTGTTTCTTCTTCTGCGCTTTTAAAGCAACTTTCTGCCATTAACGGAGTGGTAACTACAAACCCTGTTGTTCCCATTTTGGAAAATTTTCTTTTTGAAATCAAGGAAGGTAAATTAACAATTACAGCTTCTGATCTTCAGACATCTATGATGACCGAGATCGATGTGGAAGCCAAAGAAGATGGTAATATCGCTGTACCTGCCAAGATACTCATGGAAACCCTTAAAAATCTTCCAGAGCAGCCGGTAGCATTCACGATAGACAGAGATACTTACAGTATAGAGATCAGTTCTGATAACGGACGATATAAACTAGCCGGTGAAAATGCCACCGACTTTCCTAAGATCCCATCTGTGACCAATGCTACTGCGGTAGAAATGTCAACTGAAGTATTGAGCAGTGCGATCAATAATACGATCTTTGCTACCAGCAATGACGAACTTCGGCCAGCCATGACCGGTGTCTATGTAAACTTAAGTGCTACCAATGCTACCTTTGTAGCTACAGATGGCCACAGACTTATCAGATATAGGAGAGTAGATATCGCTTCGCCAGATGCTGCCAGCATCATCATCCCACGTAAAGCGCTTAACTTATTAAAATCTACGCTTCCTTCCGAAAATGTTCCTGTTACTGTAGAGTTTAACAGCAGCAATGCTTACTTCAACTTTAATAATATTAAAATGATCTGCCGACTGATAGATGAGCGTTTCCCTGATTATGAAAACGTGATTCCGGTGGACAATAACAATAACATGACCATTGATAGGATGGAATTCATGGGATCCATGAAAAGAATTGCTATCTATGCCAATAAAACCACACACCAAGTAAGACTTAAATTAGCTGGTAGCGAACTTCAGATATCTGCAGAAGACCTGGACTTTTCCAATGAAGCTAATGAAAGACTTTCCTGTGAGCATGAAGGAGAAGATATTGAGATTGGATTTAATGCCAAATTCTTGGTTGAGATGCTGAATAACATATCCGCTAAAGAAGTAACGCTAAAATTCTCAGCTCCAAACCGAGCAGGTCTGATTGTACCGTCTGAAAAGGGAGACAATGAAGATATTCTTATGCTAGTGATGCCGGTGATGCTTAATAACTACGTATAAAGCATAATGATAATAAATATTTAACCACCCAAGGATTAAAATTTGGGTGGTTTTTTTATGTCCACTTTTTTAAATGGTGATTTTTAGAGCATTATGATTTAATCGAGAAAAATTAAAACAAAACGGTGTTAATGATGTTCTTTTGTTATAACGAACTATAACCACAAAATTCAAATACAATGTCAAAATTAGAAGGAAAAAAAGTAGCAATTTTAACCCATACTGGTTACGAAGAAAGCGAACTGAAAAGCCCAAAAGAAGCATTGGAAAACGAAGGGGCTACAGTTCATGTGATTTCCCCTGCAGATGAGATCAAAGGTTGGAAAGATGGTAATTGGACTAGCTCGATAAATATAGATGTACCCTTGAAGAATGCCAATCCTGAGGATTACCACGCACTAGTAGTGCCTGGAGGAGTAATCAATCCGGATAAACTTAGAATGGATAAGGATGCTGTTGCATTCATCAAAGCATTCTTCGAAAGCGGTAAGCCAATAGGCGCCATCTGTCACGGTCCACAGGCACTGATAGAAACAGGCGCGCTGGAAGGACGTGAGATGACTTCCTGGCCATCTATTAAAACAGACCTTGTAAATGCCGGTGTAAACTGGGTAGATGAGGAATGTGTATGCGACTCAGGACTGGTTACTTCACGTAAGCCAGATGACCTTCCAGCTTTCAACAAAAAGTTGATTGAAGAGATCAGAGAAGGCGTTCACGAAGACCAAAAAACAGTATAAATCGAAAGAGGGATCATATCCCTCTTTTTTTTTCTTTATAAATTAGGATTATGATAAATGAATTCGGACTTCGGGTGGTGGAAATATGTTGATAAAATGACGGAAGAGATTGACCAAAGTCGGAAAAGCTGGATCAACCCTTATTGGCTTAAAATTATAAACATTATTACCTGAATAATTAATTCGATTGTGGTAATTAGCATAAATATAAAAGCTGAAATCAGCAACGTATACTACACGCTATAAACGGTGTTGTTGATGTCAACTTGGTGTATAGTACTAATATTTACTTTCTCTTGATACTAGTTACTTGGATTTTGATACCACCATTTACCACTTTTTAACAATTTGGTATAGATTTTTCAGAATGATTTTTGAATATCTATAGTTATTAACCTTACTATTTAAGTTTAGATGCATTAAATATTATGCAGATTTCCAACAGTTTAGTATTTAATGGTCTTCTAAATTTGATCATCAATAATATCATGAAGAATTATATTATCATATTCATTTTATTCCTCTTAGCTTCCTGTAACGGTACCACGCAAATAGACCGACTTCTCGGTTCCGCAAGTCCATATGAAAAATATCGGCAAAATCTTGCTTCGGCCAACCTTGAAAATTCAGCCATGGTCAGGGACTGGATGGAAGCAGGAGAATCTGTATTAAGGGATTCGATTATGGTAGAGCTGCCATATCAAGAAACGGGATCTTTTGACCGAGCGAATCCCAAAGCTATGCTTTTAAGATTCAATGTACAGGAGGGTCAAAATATTACTATAGATCTTGCTCCTATTTCACAGCCAGATGCTCAATTCTTTATGGATGTGTTTGAAGTTAAGGCTAACGGGGAGCTTAATAGGAAGCATTTTTCAGAAGGTAATAATAACTTATCTTATTCGGTACGTAATAGTGGCGTTCATGCAGTCCGAATTCAACCTGAACTTTTCCGCGGAGGAATATACAATTTAACAATCACGTATAGTGCTACCCTGGCTTTTCCGTTACCTGATAAGACTACTCGAAATATAGCGAGCTTCTGGGGTGATGGAAGAGAGGGAGGTAGGAGAAAACATGAAGGAGTAGATATATTTGCACCTAGGGGAACACCAGTAGTAGCGGTTACTTCTGGAAGAGTCAGCAGAGTAGGAGAAAATAGACTTGGAGGTAAGGTAGTAAATGTTTCCGGGGGAGGTTATTCCTATTATTATGCCCATTTGGACAGTCAGATGGTAAGACCCGGTCAGCGGGTTGAAATAGGAGATACGCTTGGCCTAGTAGGGAATACAGGTAATGCTATAACTACCGCTCCGCATCTGCACTTCGGAATATATGGAGGAGGTAGAGGCGCAGTGGATCCTTTTCATTTCCTTAATAGTGCAGCCGAACTGATGGCGCTCAATTTAGCAGATAGTCTGAACATCGGTTCCTACGGCAGGATAAAAGGAACTACGGCTAATCTTAGGATGGCGCCCAACACTAAATCAGAGGTAGTAACTACACTAGCTAGAAATACAGTTTTTGAAATCGAGGGACAAACCAAAGACTGGGTCAGGGTAAGTCTACCTGATAATCGCAAAGCTTTTATCTTTCACAATCTTATTGAACCGGCGGAATCAGCCTTGGAATCCCAGAATATAGAAGATAATGCCCGGCTAAGCGAAAGATGGGGGAGTACCCATACTTTTGATGGGGCGTTAGCCAATGAAAAGGCAGAAAGAATCGGGCACTATGAAGACCAACACCTGCTGAGGACTTCTTCAGGAAGATATCTTTGGCAGCACGCCCCTTAATCGACTTCTATATTAGTAAACCAAATAAATCTTTTGCCGGCATCATTGGTACGAGAAGTTGAAATTTTGATGCCATTAAATTCTTGGACATCCTCCCAGGCAAAAGCTCTTCCGTCAGGTCC
>DATHVH010000019.1:0-17478 GCA_035461405.1 Anditalea sp. | reverse complement strand
TGCAGATCCAGCGTCGTGAAGTTCAACGGACCGGCATATCGTCTCTGAAGGTGGCTTATAATAAAGTGTTTGGCTACTACTTGGAAGTATCGAACACACATAAGGATAAGGTCCCTCAGGAGTGGATTCGAAAGCAGACCCTAGTAAATGCTGAGCGGTACATTACCGAAGAGCTGAAAGTTTACGAAGAGAAAATTCTTCATGCGGAGGAAAGGTTGATTGTATTGGAGCAGAAATACTTTAATCTGCTCGTACAGGATGCTACTACTTATGTGGCCAGCATTCAGCAAAATGCCCGCATGCTGGGGACGGTAGACTGTCTGCTATCATTTGCCCAGGTGGCTAAAGCAAACAATTACTGCAGACCTAAATGTACAGAATCGGATGCACTGGAGATTAGGGATGGTAGGCATCCTGTGATAGAAAAGCAGTTGCCCATAGGCGAAAGCTATGTGCCTAATGATATCTACCTGGACCATAGTAGTCAGCAGATTATTATCATCACTGGACCTAACATGGCCGGTAAATCTGCCCTCCTTCGGCAGACAGCGCTTATCGTCCTAATGGCGCAGATGGGCAGTTTTGTTCCAGCTTCTTATGCCAGGATAGGATTGATTGACAAAGTTTTTACACGGGTCGGAGCTTCTGATAATTTATCTAAAGGAGAATCTACTTTTATGGTAGAGATGACAGAGACTGCCAGCATACTTAACAACCTGTCAGACCGTAGTCTTGTCCTTATGGATGAGATAGGTCGGGGTACTTCTACCTATGACGGTATTTCCATCGCCTGGTCTATTGTAGAATATTTGCACAATCACCCTAAGTATAAGGCCAAAACACTCTTTGCTACCCACTATCATGAGCTGAACCAGCTGGCAGAAGATTTTGGAAGAGTAAAAAACTATAATGTTTCTGTCAAAGAAGTAGGAAACAAGGTAGTATTTATGCGTAAGCTAAATAAGGGCGGAAGTGAGCACAGCTTTGGTATACATGTAGCACAGATGGCCGGCATGCCCAATCCTGTGGTACTTAGGGCATCAGAGATCATGGGACATCTCGAAAAAGATAAAAATATGCATAAGCAAAAAGAAAAGATAAAAGATATGCCTAAAAACAATTTTCAGCTCAGCCTATTTGAAATTGACCCTAAATTTAATGAGGTAAAAGAGATGCTAGATAAGCTTGATATTAATACTATATCGCCAGTGGAAGCTTTAATCAAACTTAATGAAATTAAAAAAAAATTGGATTAATCATTGGCAATTAATGAATATTGGCTAATATTACCCCTATCGAGCAAAGAATGAAGAATATGGAAGTGGATATTATTGAGCAGCTCAAGCATCAAGACAAATATAGAAAGTTATTTCGCTCTTGGGGAGATAAAGGTTCCTTGGTAGAAAGAGAGGAAGAAATGATTCAAGAATTGGAAATTCTCAACAAACAAATTAATACCGGGGAAAATCTGATTATTGGCAGTTTCGATTATAGAGATTTCAGCTTGGCGTATTTTACTGATAATATATTTGATGTATCAGGATTGCCTGTTGAATATTTTAAGAAATATGGACTGGAAGCTACCATGTCTATGTTTCACGAAGATGATAGGGAAGAGATGATTGACTTTCACCGTAATCTGATCCCAATCTATGATAAGCTGACTCTTGAAGAAAAGAAAACATTCGGGTGTACATATACCTATCGCTGGGTTCACAGGATTACAAATGAGCATATATGGCAGGTTTCCACACTTATACCATACATAACAGATAAGGAAGGTAACATTATATACGATCTGCAGATAGTAGTGAGGCTGCACAATCCACCCAGTCCAGCTGAATATCATTGGGAATACCATTATGTAGCTACTAATGGAGCAAAAATCCAAGTAGCTAAACAATTTGAAAGAAAAGCTTTAAAAGGATTATCTAAAAGGGAAATGCAAGTAGTGGATCTTATGGTTCAGGGCAAAACGAGCTTTGTAATTTCGGAAGAACTGGGATTGAGCCCAAATACTGTAATAACCCACAGAAAGAATATCTTACGAAAGCTCAATGTCAAAAATGTCCTGGAGCTGATGAATATCATGAAGTAAAAATTAATAAATTTAATAGCCTGAAAATCAAATCCTGAGGTAACTAGGAAGGATTCCTAATTGATTTTTTTACTGCTAGAGTTTGCGAATTAGGAAAAGAGATATACCTTTGTATCCACAATCGCAAGAGATTGTGAATAACAAGCGAAAGTAGCTCAGCTGGTAGAGCACGACCTTGCCAAGGTCGGGGTCGCGAGTTCGAATCTCGTCTTTCGCTCTCCTTAAAGCCCTTTTCATAGAGGGCTTTGTTGTTTAAGATTATTTTCCCTCTTTTGGGAAAAGCCGGGATGGTGGAATAGGTAGACACGCAAGACTTAAAATCTTGTGGCTTCACGGCCGTGCGGGTTCGATTCCCGCTCCTGGTACATAGCCTCACTGCAAAGTGGGGCTTTTGTGTTTTTTAGATATTGATTTTTGCTGTTGGAGTTACTCAATCCTTAGGTATGATAATCAATCATTTAGAGACCATTTTTTAATTTTAGTAATTCAAAAAAAAATATAGTCAAAGCATTTTTTATTCTCCATTTAAGCATTTGCTTTGCAAAATAGAATTAGCGTTTTAGTAGCCGATTAAAGAATATCTTGATACTATTAGATAGGTCTTCAGTATTGTGAATGTTAGTGTGAGAAGATGAAAAAAGCAGCTTATTTAATGATTATAGCAAGCCTATTGGGATTGCTATCATGTTCGGAGGAAGAAGTTCCCGATGATATTTCCCTTGGAGAAGAAATTACCCAGGGCATAACCATTGATCCTAAGGTTGACGGGGAATTTAAGCATATGAATATTTTTGTATATGAAAGTTGGCCTGAATATGAAGATGATTATCAGTTCGATAATAATGCAAAAAACAATGAGTTTTTTAGAAGCGAAAAGCTTGTTCACATAGATACTGATATTGATCCAGCTTGGCCAAAAATACAATTAGATGAAGGTGAATATTTAGTACATATGTCTACACCACTGGGATCATCCC
This sequence comes from Anditalea sp., assembly GCA_035461405.1. Taxonomy (GTDB): domain Bacteria; phylum Bacteroidota; class Bacteroidia; order Cytophagales; family Cyclobacteriaceae; genus Anditalea. The sequence continues at coordinate 14,403 of DATHVH010000019.1, read as the reverse complement.
CAACTTTCTTTACATTAAAAAAATTTAAAGTGAAAAAAGATCAGGTTACCATTGCTAAATTTCATATAAATAGTTCTGTTATACCCGGTCGGAATTATCCTTATATTCCATGGCCATGACAAAAAAACTACCAATTATAAAATTAGGATAGAAATTGACCTTGAGCAAGAGCTTAAAAAAAACCTAATAAGGCAACTGGACATAGAAATCAAAGTCAATAAAGATAAATATGACAATTGACAAAATTGGTGACAAAACAGCTTATGGGATATGAGCGCGAAGAGTGTGGCGAAAAATAATACCGTTTATTAAAAGCTCACAACATCCGATTGTCTGAAAAGATAAAAATTAATAATTAATAGCTCCTACAATGGTTACATAGCCTCACTGCAAAATGAGGCTTTTGTATTTAATTTTTAATTATTAAAATAAAGAATCAAGGGTTTCGCACTCAGGGGTACCCAAAATTTTTTTTTAATTTCTGTTTAAGTATAGAAAGTTTTTTTTGCAAAATTTTTTAATTTTATGTAGTACAGAAAGAGACCAAAAGCTGTTATATGATTTTTTTATAATACATACAGTGCTTCTCTGTACAGTTCACAAATACCCCTCTGGTCAAACATAATTGTAACATTTTTAAAACTTAATAGATCTCAATAGGTTGACTTGGTCGTACCTATTGATATCATAATTTTAACCTACAATAAGATTACAATGGACCCAAATAATATACCTATCAACCTTCTTTGGACAGGAGGTTGGGACTCTACTTTTCGATTACTGCAGATATTAGTGGATTATAAGCAGAAAGTACAGCCTTATTATATCATCGATACGGGTAGGGGGTCCACCTTAAAAGAAATTGATGCTCGATATGCTATAATCAAAACGATCCAAAATCGATATCCCCAAACCAAAGACCTCTTACTACCCACTAAATATTTTGCCTTAGCAGATATTAGAAAGAATGAAACCATCACAGAAAAATTTAAAATTTTAAAAAGCGAATTACATATCGGGGCTCAATATGACTGGCTTTCCCGTTTTGCTGAACAGTATGAAATTCAGGGCCTTGAACTATCCATTGAAAAGTCAGATAGAAATACACATTTTAAAGATACTTCAATTTTTATCCCTCTTGAGGGTATCTCGTCCGGTTCTTTATATAAGGTTAAAAGTGATTTGTGTGATTCTCATCCCAAAAGTATATTTAAACCTTTTCATTTTCCTATCCTGGATTTCACCAAAATAGACATGCGTGCCCATAGTATAAAAATGGGTTATGATGATATTTTAGATGATTCCTGGTTTTGTTTCACCCCTATAGATGGAAAACCTTGTGGCCTTTGTAATCCCTGCAAAAATGTTGTAGTGGAGGGTATGGGACATAGATTGCCCAGAAAAGCCTTGATTCGAAATAAATACTATAAAGCTTACGAGGCATTAGCAAAGGTAGAAAAAATAGCTAGGAGGCAAGTTAGAAAACTGTCCTCTACGCATCATTCCTCCTGATAATTATGCCATAAATATTTTTGCGGAAATTACCTTAATTGCTGTACAAGGAATCTTGATGTATAGCTAATAATTACGGATGATGCCCTTCAGGTCTGCTGGAGAATAATTGATAGACTTAAGAGTCTTACGGTCCACTGTTCTGTAGACCAGAAATTTTTCTTCTTTTTCCTCATAATGGCAGTCTACACCTTGAGACTGATAATGGGCCACTGTTTTTTCTGCTTCTTCTATAGTATGGCAGGCTTTACTCATGTTTGACCGCTGTACTTCATCAAAAAGGTACTTAAATTTCTCCCCAAGACCAAACTCCAATATAGCTCCCGACAGTACATATTGGATATCACAGAGGGCATCAGCCACTTCTACTATATCCTTGTTTTCTATAGCTTCCTGTAACTCTTTCAGTTCCTCCGCTATCAAGGATACCCTCAATTCACATCTCTTGGCGTCCGGAATGGTAGGGCTTGGTAATATGGGATGCTGGAAAGTTTCGTGGAAAGCTGCCACAGCGCTGAGGCTTTTTGGATCTTGCATAAATAATCTTTAGAATGATTTTAGTGCAACAAAGTAATTATTTCTAACAAAACAAAAAGCCGGGATTTTCCCGGCTTACATATTTAGGTTAACCAATATGGCTATCTAATAATGGCATTATTTATTTTACCACAGTGTACATTTTATCTCCAAATAATTGGCGGCCATCATTTCAATTATTTCACTAACTCAATTGATGATTCCAAGTTTGCTTTAATTTTAGTATGTAATGCGCCATTTCCATCGACATTATTTGGACCTATATCAACCATGCCGTCACCATTCGTATCTAGCGCTGTAGCCAGGTTCATATTAGAAAATAAGCTGTTAAGGTTAAACCATAATACCAGTTCTGTATCTGAGTTTATTTCATATCCATTTGTACCTGCCGCTTCTACTCTTAGTGACTCTTCTGCTGTCATCCAAATCCTGACCGTTTTACCATTAATATTTCCTAAAATATAAAGAGATTTACCTTTAGCAAAGCTGTCTTGTACAGCAGAATTGTTTTGAAATAACTTAAGTGTTACCTCTTGGTAGTAGCCATGGGGAGATAATCCTTCTCCAATGACAGTAGACTGGTGATTTCCCTGCTGGATCAAAATATTGGTTTTTGGCTGGGATGCAGCGGTGCTTAATCCAGTATTTGCACTGGACCGGAGTGTAATACCTGATATATCCACACCCGCGCGGATATCCGCAGAAGCTGCATAGTACATATCAAAATCCTGTAGACCCACCTCAAAATGTGTAACGGTAAAAGCACCTACAGTTATCCTTGCGTCTGCACCGTTAGTATTGGGCTGCTGGGCAGTTCCTCTTAAAGTTATCTTGCTTTCTCCTGAAGCAAGATTTTCATCCTCATTATTGCATGAAGCAAAAGTCACCACTATAGAAAGTGGCATAAGCAGATTTAAAATAATTTTTTTCATTTGTTTGGTTAAATTTGTTAGTTAGTCTAGACTAATAATCCGCATAACTACTAAAAAAAATAAATATAATAGCTTCTTTTTCAAGAAATATTTATATTTGATTTTAACTCATTGACTAATAGTAATTTAAAAAATATTATTTCAATCTATTATTTAATCCCTAAAGGCATTAAAAGGGTTTTTTAATTTTATTGATATAGAGATAGAAGCAGTTAATTTGCAAATTCTATTGCATTAATAAGATTAGTTCTAAAAGTGGTATAAATTTCCCCGTTGCTATCTACGTTGTTCGGACCTATATCAATAAAACCATCAGAATTCCTGTCTCTAGCTTTATCGAAATCTATGTTTTCAAGAAGTTTGTCCAAATTAAATCTTAAAATAAGATCGGCATTTGAAGAAATTCTATAACCATTTGGAGTGTCTGCTGTTGCTCTAAGACTTTCCTCGGTAGTCAGCCACATTCTTACTGGTTTTCCTTCATATAATCCCAGTATATATAAAGATTTATCACGGGTAAAGCTACTGGAAGGTGCATTCTTATTTTGATATAATTGAAATGTTACCTCGGTATAATTTCCGTTTGGAGTAGATCCTTCACCTATTACGGCTGTCCTATGATCACCTGAAGATATTAGGGTATTTATCTGTGGTTTGGAAGCAGATACACCCAGTTCTTCTTCTGCATTAGATCTTATAGTGACATTATTAATATTGGACCCTAATCCAAATTCAGTAGAGGACGCAAAGCTCATATCTATTTCCTGTGTCCCTACTTGAAAATTATTAATTATAAATGAACCAACTTTTATATTATTGGAAGGCCCATTTTCTGAAGTTATTGCTATTCCATATAAAGTTACTTTGCTAAACCTTTGTGGAAGTACGTTATCCCCATAATTGCATGCCCCAACACTTAAAAAGATAAATAAAGCTACCATTACCTTATAAAAGTTGTACAAATTACTTCTCATAATGTTTGTTGGTTTTAGAAGACCACCCCGTCAAACAATATGCCACCTAGATAAAATTTATATGAAAATGTATCTATTATAATTAAAAAATATGGATAATTATTTAAAAATTAGATGGTTAAAAAAAAGCCCGGTCAATAATAACCGGGCTTTAACCTTATCTTTTTAATCTTTCATATCGTTCTGATACCTTATTCCAGTCGACTACATTCCACCAGTTGGAGATATATTCCCCTCTTTCATTTTGGTAGTTTAAGTAGTAGGCATGTTCCCAAACATCTATGCCCATTAAAGGTATTCCTTTAAAATCTGCATCGTTCATTAATGGGTTGTCCTGGTTAGGGGTAGAGCCAACTGCAAGAGATTGGTTGTTATCTAATACTAGCCATGCCCATCCGGAACCAAACCGATCCTTGGCCTCTTGCTCAAATTTGCTGACAAATTCATCATAACTACCGAAGGCTTCATTAATAGAATCGGCAAGTGCACCTTCAGGTCTACCTCCGCCGTCCGGGCTCATAATTTTCCAAAAGAGCTCATGATTATAATGTCCACCTCCATTGTTGCGCATTTTTGTAGAATACCGGCTCATGTTCATCATTACCTCTTCTAAAGGTTTGTCCATATCTACATTTTCCTCATCAGCAGCTTCCCTAAGCTTTTCGGCATAGCTACTGGCATGTTTATTATAGTGGATATCCATAGTCTCTGCATCTATGTGAGGTTCTAATGCTGAATAGTCATATGGTAGATCTGATTGCGTGAAGCCGGTGCGAAGGTTGTCTAAGACAGTGTCCTTATTAGGCCCAGAGGAACAGGCAAAGAGTGCTGACCCTATGCCGCTGGTTCCAATTCCAATGGCCAAGCTGGCTTTGGTCGTTCGGGTGAGAAAACTCCTTCTTGAAAAGTTGTTCATTATTGTGTTCAGTTTTGTTTCAGTGAGAGAATAATATGCTCAAATACCAAGCTCAATTGTCCAAGTTAGTAATTAATGAGTGCAAATAAAATTAACATTCGGACAATTAGTCCGATATACTGACAAGATGCAATAGGTATATGTAACCCAAAAAGCTTGGATTGGTTTTTGAAATTAATATTAAATTGAAGAAATAAGAATTATGTATTTAGAATTTTATAAGTATCAGGGGACAGGAAACGATTTTGTGATGATAGATGACCGGCATCAAATTTTTGATGATCAAGATCTGCCATTAGTTAATAAAATCTGTGATAGAAGATTTGGAGTTGGTGCAGATGGGCTTATTCTGATAAGAAACCATAATGATTATGACTTCGAGATGGTTTATTTTAATGCAGATGGAAGTCAAAGCATGTGCGGAAATGGGGCACGCTGCGCTGTTGCGTTCGCCAACCATCTAGGGCTAATAAATGATAAAACGCGTTTTTTAGCAATAGACGGTCCTCATACCGCAGAAATACTGGATGGCCAAGTACGCCTCGGTATGAGTGATGTGATGGGAGTAGCAGAGGAGAAAGAAGAATATTTTGTTAATACCGGATCCCCCCATCATATCAGATTTGTTCATAACCTGGACAAATATCCAGTGGTAGAGGAAGGCTCTAAAGTTAGATACAGTTCCAAATATTCCCCAAAAGGCACTAATGTCAATTTTGTAGAGAAAATAGATGATAAAACCATCAAAGTGCGCACTTATGAAAGAGGGGTAGAAGATGAAACACTTTCCTGTGGAACAGGTGTAACAGCTTGTGCGTTAGTATTCGGTATGGCTACAGATTATAATTCAATAAATATCAAAACACTGGGGGGTGACTTAACCGTTACATTTAATACAAGTGATGGAAAGAAATTCACAAATGTGACTTTAATGGGAAAGGCTACCCAAGTTTTTAAAGGTGAACTGACCATTTAGCTGGAACTACTTTAAAATAATAGGTTTGTTACAAAATACATAGGTGTTAAATACTCAAAAAGGAAAGAATAATTTATTATTCTGCTAAAAAGAAGGTAATTTTAACCCCTATTTTAATTCGATTATATATATGTTAGATGCTATAGCAAAAGGGCTGGCAAAGGTATTTGGTACCAAGTCAGATAGAGATATAAAGGTTTTATGGCCGTATGTGGAAAAAATCAATGGCGAGTATGCTAAACTGCAGACTCTCAGTGATGATGAATTGAGAGCTCAAACCACAGAGCTCAAAAGTATTATTAATAATGATCTTGCATCTTTTGATCAACAAATTCAGGAAATCAAAACCAAAATTCATGGTATGCCTCCTGAGCAAGTACATGAAAAAGATGCGCTTTTTAATGATATAGAGAAAATTGAAAAGGACCGAGATCAAGAGCTGGAAAAAGTGCTTGAAAAAGTCCTTCCACGAGCTTTTGCTGTAGTAAAAGAGACTGCAAGAAGATTTAAAGAAGTTGGAAAACTTACTGTAAAAGCTACGGACCTAGATCACTCTATGGCTGCTTTAAAACCTAATGTGGAAATTTCCGGTGATAACGCTATCTGGTTTAATAAGTGGGTGGCAGCAGGAAATGAAGTAACATGGGATATGCTTCACTATGATGTGCAGCTAGTAGGTGGCGTAGTACTACATCAAGGTAAAATCGCCGAAATGGCGACAGGTGAAGGTAAAACTTTGGTTTCTACCCTTCCTGCATACCTCAATGCACTCGCGGGCCGAGGTGTCCATATCGTTACGGTGAATGACTATCTAGCCAAAAGAGATAGTGAATGGAATGCCCCACTATTTGAATTTCACGGTCTAAAAGTAAACTGTATAGATAAATTTCCGCCCAATTCAGAAGGCAGGAGACAGGCATATGCCAGTGATATCGTTTATGGAACCAATAACGAATTCGGCTTTGATTATCTAAGAGATAATATGTCAAGGGAAGCCAATGATCTTGTCCAGGGCAAGCATCATTTTGCTATGATTGATGAGGTCGATTCAGTACTTATAGATGATGCCCGTACACCTTTGATTATTTCGGGTCCTATACCTAGAGGTGATGAGCATGAATTTTACGAAATGAAGCCGAGGGTTTCTACGCTGGTGGATGAGCAGCGTAAGTTGGTACAGGGATTTTTGACAGATGCCAAGCGCCTGATCAAAGAAGGCGACCAGAAAGAAGGAGGGCTTGCACTTTTCAGAGCATTCAGAGGTATGCCCAAATATAAGCCTACCATTAAATACCTTTCAGAACCGGGTATCAGGGTAATCCTTCAAAAAACTGAGAATCACTATTTACAGGACAATAAGCGGCATATGCCGGAGGCCGATGAGCCACTTTTGTTTACTATAGATGAAAAGACCAATTCTGTCGAGTTAACAGATAATGGTATAGAAGTCATCACTAAGAAAAATGAAAATACAGATTTTTTTATCCTTCCTGATATCGGTGTAGAAATCGCCGAAATGGAAAAAGATCCAAATATAGATGATAAGGAAAAGCTGATCCGTAAAGAAGAAATTATAAAAGATTACGGAGTCAAAGCTCAAAGGATCCACACCGTAAACCAACTGCTGAAAGCATACTGTATGTTTGAAAAAGATACGGAATATATCTTAGTAGATGGTAAGGTAAAAATCGTAGATGAGCAGACAGGCCGTGTGATGGAAGGAAGAAGATATTCTGACGGACTTCACCAGGCTATAGAGGCTAAGGAAAATGTCAAAGTAGAAGATGCTACTCAGACTTATGCCACCGTTACCCTGCAGAATTACTTCAGGATGTACCATAAGCTTTCAGGTATGACTGGTACAGCGGAAACAGAGGCAGGGGAGTTTTGGCAGATCTATAAGTTGGATGTAGTAGTAATACCTACCAATAAGCCTATCTCCAGAGATGACAGGCAGGATAAAGTTTATAAAACTGTACGTGAAAAATTCAATGCGGTAGCTGAAGAAATTCAGGAATTAACCGAGCTAGGCAGACCGGTTCTTGTGGGTACCACTTCTGTAGAAATCTCCGAAGTTCTCAGTAGGATGCTTACTATCAGAAAAATAAAGCATCAGGTATTGAATGCTAAGCAGCACGCCAGAGAGGCAGATGTAGTGGCTGAAGCAGGTAAGCCAGGCACCGTCACCATTGCTACAAACATGGCGGGTAGGGGTACTGATATTAAACTTACTCCGGAATCCAAAGCTGCTGGCGGTCTAGCGATTGTAGGTACCGAAAGACACGAATCCAGAAGGGTCGATAGGCAGCTGAGAGGTCGTGCTGGTCGTCAGGGTGACGTAGGTTCATCCCAGTTTTTTGTTTCTCTTGAAGATAACTTGATGAGACTGTTTGGTTCAGAGCGGATAGCTAAGCTTATGGACAGAATGGGACTGGAAGAGGGAGAAGTGATCCAGCACTCTATGATTACCAAATCAATAGAACGTGCCCAGCGTAAGGTTGAAGAAAACAACTTTGGCGTAAGGAAGAGATTGCTGGAATATGATGATGTAATGAATTTCCAAAGGGAAGTAGTTTATAAGAGAAGAAAAAATGCACTCTTAGGCGAGCGACTTGAACTGGATATTTTAAACATTATGTATGATGTTTGTTCAGATATCATCGAAATGGCAAAAACTTCTGAGGATATGGAAAATCTTCGGATGAACATATACTCTTCACTAGGTATAGATGTAAAATATACCATAGAAGAAGTAAAATCTAAAGATACAGCTGTCCTTACACAGGAGCTATTTAAAGCAGCATATCAAAATTATAAAGATAAAAATGCAAGGATTCTAACCAAGGCTATGCCTATCCTCACGGATGTACATCAGCAAAGAGGGGCTACCGTAAAAGAAATACTTGTACCCATATCGGACGGAATTAAGCAGATAGGAGTAATAATCAATCTGGAGCCTACTATCGAAAATAATGGAAGAGATCTTATTAGGGCTATAGAGAAAAATGTAACTCTTTCTATTATTGATCATAATTGGAAAGAACATTTAAGAGATATGGATGATCTTAAACAGTCAGTTCAGAATGCTGTTTATGAACAGAAAGATCCTTTATTGATCTATAAATTTGAGGCCTTTGAGATGTTTAAAAGGTTCGTCGGCAGATTGAATGAAGATGTTATTTCCTTCCTTGCCAAAGCTGAACTGCCGCAGCAAAATCCTGACCAGGTAAGATCAGCTCCAATTCCACAAAGGAATGCAGAGCCTAAAGTTCAGACAAATAAAGAAGAAGTAGGAAGTTCCATTGCTGGAAACAGAATGCCAGGAGCTACTTCTACCTCTCAAACCCGACAGGTAGTAGCACCTCGTAAATCCGAAAAAAGCTATGGCAGAAACGATAAAGTTTCTGTAAGATATGCTAACGGAAATGTGAAAAAAGATGTAAAATTTAAAAGTGTAGAAGAAGATGTGACTTCAGGAAAGTGTATCATCATAGAAAACTAAAACATAATTATGAAGAAGACCCTTTTGATAGTTTTAATAGCAGCACTGTCCTATAGCTGTGCTGCCGTGAAAAAAAGGCCTGCTGATGAATTCAAAAACTATGAAGAGGACCTTACTGAAACGCGATATACTTTTCCCAGTCTTCCGGATCCTGAAGCTATGGCAAGTAGCCAGACCGCAGATGCTGGCTCAGGCAATCCGATAAATAGCCAGTTGGATGAAGCTGTTGATAATTTTGTCAGAAGAAACAAATCTGAAAGGTATTACAGTGGATTCACTATTCTGGTATACAGTGGCGTGGATAGAGATAGAGCATTTGAAACAAGAAATACTCTATATAGTGAATTCCCTGATATTAAAGCATTTATGGAATATCAGCAGCCACGATACCTGGTCAAAGTGGGAAAATATATCAATAGGATAGAAGCACAGTCACAGTTTAGTAAGATCAAGGATAAATTTCCTACGACACGGATTGTTCAGGATAGGTTTGAGAGAACCGAAACCAGAGAAGAAAATATTGAAGAACCTATAAACAATGATGAGGAACAGGATTAAAGAACTTTCAAAAGCATATAAAGAAGAAGTAATCAATAATAGGAGGCATTTACATGCCCATCCGGAATTATCCTTTCAAGAATATAATACGAGCGCATTTGTTGAAAAACAGTTGCGCTCGTATGGCATTCAGGATATAGAGAAAAAAGCTGATACTGGACTGGTAGTGCTGATAAAAGGGAATAATCCTGATAAGAAAACTGTTGCCCTTCGGGGTGATATGGATGCATTACCTATCACAGAAACCAATGAGGTAGATTACAAATCTACCAATCCTGGGGTAATGCATGCCTGTGGACATGATGTACATACGGCTTCTCTTCTCGGGGTAGCCCGTATACTTCAGGAAGTAAAGAATGAATTTGAAGGTACTGTAAAGCTTATCTTTCAGCCTGGAGAAGAATTGGTGCCGGGTGGAGCATCATTGATGATCAAAGATGGTGCGCTCCAAAATCCAAACCCTTCTTCTATTATTGGCCAACATGTAATGCCTCTGATCGATGTAGGAAAGGTAGGCTTTAGAAAAGGCATGTATATGGCCAGTACGGATGAGCTGTATCTTACCGTCAAAGGTAAGGGTGGTCATGGTGCCATGCCTGAAAATCTTATAGATCCTGTCTTGATCAGTGCCCATATAATTGTAGCTCTCCAGCAGGTGGTGAGCAGGAGAGCAAGTCCTAAGACCCCTTCTGTTCTTTCGTTCGGACGGGTAGAGGCAATGGGGGCTACGAATATTATTCCTAATGAGGTAAAAATTCAGGGGACTTTCAGGACTTTAGATGAAAAGTGGAGGAAAGATGCCCACCTCGCTATGACTAAAATAGCGGAGGGCATAGCTGAGGGGATGGGTGGTTCTGTAGATTTTGAAGTTAGAAATGGATACCCGTTTTTGGTAAATGAACCTGAACTTACCGAGCGTGCGCAGAATGCAGCTATTGATTATTTAGGCAAAGAAAATGTTCAGGAACTTGACATTTGGATGGCGGCCGAAGATTTTTCATATTATACCCAGGAAATGCCGGGATGTTTCTACCGGTTAGGCATAAGGAATGAGGCTAAAGGTATTACTGCCGGAGTTCACACCCCAAATTTTAACATTGACGAAGATGCCCTAGAAGTGGGAGCAGGGTTAATGGCTTATATAGCCCTTCAAGAACTGAAGGTTTAAAATCAGGATCTCCTTAATTTGTAGATCCCGTTTTTTTCTTCATAGTAAAGATTTTCCAATGCCGGTATTTGAATCAGCAATGATTTAAAAATTCCTTCATCATCGATGATATATTGAGGTTTTTCTCTACTAAACTGCAGATAGGTATTAGTCATATCATTGTAATCTTCAAAATCAGCCAGTATCCTTTTGGATAAATTGAAATTAAGGAATGGAGTAGCTAAGGTTGCATTACGGTAATACCCTATATCTGATCCTAATACCACGATGGATTTGTTTCTGAAGTCATCATATTTTCGATCATCTCTGATAGCATAGGAATAAATTTGTCCCGTATTCATTTTATACAATGTCCAGCCATATCCTACCAGGGGGACTACTATCAAAAAGCTATAGAAAAAAGAATGAAGCACCACTTTTTTTTCCACATAAATAAAAATTTGGGTAATAAAATAAGTAAGGCCCGGTAGTAAAACGATCAGTTGGTAAGGATTTTTTCTATTGGCAAGAAAAAGGGTAAATACCGCAAATAATAAAAAAATCAGCATCAACTGCTGCTGTTTTTGCTGGTTGACAGTATGTCTTTGCAATACAGAACTCATAAAAAAGCCACTTAAGGCAAAACCGATAGGGACAATAAATAGAATGAGAATATCCCAATAGGACACATACTGATATGTTTCGATAATACGGGTAGCAAAGATAAATTCCAAAATAAAGTCCTGCAGTCCATCTATCCAAAAATAGTAGAGTGCAACAAGTATCAACGGCTGTAGATAACCCACTAAGGAAAGTATCAACTGATGAAAATTAAAACCACTAACAATAATTCCTGCCACTATTAAGAAGGGAAGGAAAAAAATCAATGGAAGATGAAAACATGCAGCTATTCCTCCAAATACCCCTACCATTAATACTGATTCCGTACTATCCTGATTTAGCAGGGTAAGACTGAAAAGCCTTCCCAAGGAAAGGATGATAAAAGTGGAACCCAACAAGGCTGGAGATATGGTAAGAAAATCAAAAGATAAATGGAACAATACTGCCATCACCAATGCTGGCAGATAAGTATTGTCATCAAAGGATCGATATTTAATAAATAGGTAATTAACATATACTATTTGAAAAAGTATCACCGCTGCAGCGAGTAGATGATAAGCCAATAAGGACCGACCAAATATGAAATCCATTAGCCAATAAATTCCAACGGAGAAAGGGCCATTATCATCAATAATATCCACATACATATGATACCCTGCTGTCATACGTTCTCCGGTAAGCATCCACATAAGCTCAGGAGACAATAGTGGAAGATCCATTAAAAGATATGGTAATCGGAGTAGGCCTAAAAATAGGATTATACCGATTATCCGAAAAGGGTCATTTACTTTAAAAAAACTTAACAAGTCTTAAATTGGTTGAATGATTAGCAAAGAGCAAGCACGAAATTAACCGTTACTCATTTAATTCACTAAATTTGTATCGATAATTATTATATATGGAAAGTAAAAGACAACAGAAATATTCAAAATTAATTCAAAAGGAACTTGGAGAGATTTTTCAACGGGAAGGAAAGCACCTAGTTGGAAATGCTATGGTCACTATCACCAGAGTATTGGTAAGTCCGGACCTAGGCGTTGCAAAAATTTACCTCAGCTTTCTTTTAGCAAATAATAAAGAGCTTTTTGAAAAAATAAATGAAAGTAAGAAAGAAATCCGAAGACATCTGGGTATCCGTATAGGTAAAAGCGTCAGAATCGTACCGGAAATTGCATTCTTTTTGGATGAATCCTCTGCTTATGCCCAGCACATGGATAAAGTCATTTCAGCTTTAGATATACCGGAAGCAGATGATGAGGAAGAGGAAGATGATAAAGAGGATTAAAATTCTAACTCTTTGAACCTATCTTTTTTTATAGCCGCCCGATACTTCCGCAGTAAAAAAAAGCGGAACTTTATCACCATTCTATCCCGTATTTCTATGGTAGGAGTGGCGGTAGGTACTATGGCCTTAGTGATCGTTCTTTCAGTTTTTAATGGGTTGGAAGATCTTATAAGAGGGTTATACGCTTCATTTGATGCAGAGCTCAAAATAGAGGCTACCATTGGTAAATCCTTTACCGTCTCGGATGCATGGCTACAGGATATCCAACGAACAGAAGGTGTTGAAGTACTAACCGAAGTGATTGAGGACAATGCTCTTTTCGGATATAGGGGAGTACAAAAGGTGGCAAAGCTAAAGGGAGTTTCAGATAATTTCCTGGATCAGGGAAGATTTGAAGAGGGTTATTTTAGGGGAGATCTATCTTTGGGCATAGATACTCAGCCGGAAGCAATTTTAGGAATGGGTGTAGCCAGTATTCTCCGGGTAGATCTAGATAATGAGATGGAATTTCTTACCGTTTTTTATCCGCGTGCGTCTGCCCGTTCTGGCTCTATAGATCCTCGTCAGTTATATAATCAAAACATAATAAGACCAGTCGGCTACTTCAGTATAGAAAAGCAATTTGATGATGAGTACGTCATAGCTCCTCTTTCTTTTGTGAGAGATCTTTTAGAATATGGCGATAGGAGAACAGCCCTCGAAATTAAAGTGCAGGAAGGCTATAGGATAAGGGATGTAAAAAAGAGGTTGCGAAATCATTTGGGAAATGATTTTATGGTAAGAGATACAGATGAGCAGCATGCAAGCTTACTTAGGGCTATCCAGATCGAAAAACTTTTTGTATTCATTACCCTGACTTTTATATTGGCAGTTGCTTCATTTAACATCTTTTTTTCATTAAGCATGCTGGCTATCGAAAAGAAAAAAGATATAGCGGTTTTAAAGGCCATGGGTGCCAAAGAAAGTCTTATTAAGGCGATTTACATGAAGCAGGGTGCCATCATAGCATTTTCAGGTGCAGCGGTGGGGTTGTTTTTAGGATTTTTAATCGTATGGATTCAGGACAGTTATGGTCTGGTATCCTTGGGAGTAGCTTCATCTATCGTAGATAGCTACCCAGTAAAAATGGTATGGACAGATTTTCTATTTACCTCGATCAGCGTGGTGACTATTACATTGCTAGCGTCTTACCGTCCTGCATCTATAGCCTCTTCTGTCAAAACGATTGATCATTTATAAAGTAAGGCAGGTATTTTTTTGCCACTAAGTCACAAAGGCCCTCAGTTTAATACTATGAATTTCTACTTGGCTCTAAAATATGGATTTGTCACTTGAAGCTAAGGCACAAAAATTTTCGTTTGTGGAATTAGTATAATATTAGCTCAAACATTCGGCGCTATTGCCCTTAAGTAGTGATAGTACTCAGTTTATTCCTAAGCGGTT
>DATHVH010000018.1:0-2301 GCA_035461405.1 Anditalea sp. | reverse complement strand
CTACCGGATATCACGATTCTTTTTTTCTCTTTGCTTTGTTCGTAGATAAATTCAGGAAAGGAATATATCGGTATATTTAACGCTATGGCTCGCTGAAGCTCTGGATTTTCCTGGCGCGCATGCATTCCTAAGATTATGCCGTCTAAGCTAGGGTGGATTTTTTCGGGAAACCAGCCTTTCTCCGCTGGAAGAATTCCTGCATTTTGTAATCTGGTACGGGAAGGTTCATAGATTTCATCATCTGAACCAGTTACCTTGTAGCCTTTGGCTGCCATTGATAGTGCCAGGTTGTGCATTACACTGCCACCTACGGCTATAAAGTGATAATTTTTTGACATATGGATTTGTTTGGAGTTCAAAAATAGGAAAACAATTGGCAAAAAGTACCAAGTACCAGGTACCAGTACAAAGTAAATTATGCAGTTGGTATCAAAACCTCCCCTTTAGGGGATCGAGGGGTAATAGACAATTTTTCAAAGTTTAATTCTCAAACCCCCAACCCTAAATCATAAATAAAATCAATGTCACTACAACTATTTTTCTCTTTTTCTTTGCGTGAAAATATTATTAAAGCCAAATTCGCAGATCAAACCTAACCAATACATATATATGGCCAAAGCTGTAATTTTCGATATGGATGGCGTAATCTGTCATACCAATCCCACTCATGCTGATGCATTTAGGAAATTTTTTACCAAATATGGTATAGAAGCTAATGAAGCAGACTTTAAAGCTCATATGTATGGGAAAAACAACAGCTACATCATGTCTCACTTTTTCGGAAGGGAAATATTGGGGCCGGAACTTCATGCGCTGGAATTTGAAAAAGAATCTCTTTTCCGTGAAACTTATCAGCCCATCATGGAGCCGGTAAAAGGGTACATGGATTTTCTCTTCAAACTCAAAAATGATAATTTTAAAACTGCTGTAGCTACCTCTGCTCCATATGCCAATCTAGAGCTCATCAGTACTGGGTTAAACCTAAATGGTCTGATGGAATCCTTTATGTCCAGTGAAGATGTAACCGCCCATAAACCTGATCCTGAAGTATATCTTAAAACAGCTGCCAACTTAAACGTACAGGCATCAAACTGTGTAGTTTTTGAAGATTCCTATTCAGGAGCCATGGCAGGGCTAAATGCGGGTATGAAAGTAGTGGCGGTGCTCACCTCGCACAGCAGAGAAGAATTGCCTGAATGCCATGCTTATATCAAAGACTTCACTGAAATATCAGTGGAAAAAATTCATGATTTATTAGATAGTTAATACAATATTTAAAGTTGTCCGGGAATCTTGGTACACTGGAAAAATTAAATATTTTCTTTATAAGATGGTTATATCTGCTTTTAGCGTTGAGTAGTAGGGTATTAACTTAATTGTTGATAAGAGGGTGCATAAGTTGTTTAAAATCTTTATGTCAAACCTACTACATTTGTTACTATGGCAGAGAATCAA
The DNA here is from genome assembly GCA_035461405.1 of Anditalea sp. Lineage (GTDB taxonomy): Bacteria > Bacteroidota > Bacteroidia > Cytophagales > Cyclobacteriaceae > Anditalea. The sequence goes on along the minus strand of DATHVH010000018.1, from coordinate 846 downwards.
TCCGTAAATAAAGACTGGAGTCCATCCAAAAGAAGTGCAAGTTTAAAACAATCAATAGGTGTTGGTAAATTACCACCACAGGCCGTAGACCTGGAAGAAGCTGTCCTGGGTGCCTTGATGATTGAAAAAGATGCGCTGACAGTGGTAGTGGATATCCTCAAGCCGGATAGTTTTTATAAAGATGCCCATAAGGTAATCTATGACGCCATACTTGAACTTTTTAATAAATCTGAACCAATAGATCTTCTTACTGTAACCAATCAGTTGAGGAAAAGTGGTAAGCTGGAAATCGCAGGGGGAGCATATTATATCACAGAGCTTACCTCCAGAGTTTCTTCTGCAGCCAATATTGAATACCACGCCAGGATTATCACCGAGCAGGCCATGAAGCGTGATATGATCCGGATAGCATCAGAGATACAGCGGGATGCCTTTGAGGATACCACCGATGTTTTTGAGCTGCTGGATAAGATGGAGTCATCTCTCTTCGAAATATCAGAAAGTAATATCCGTAAGAACTATTCTGATATGAAATCCATCATGCGGGAAGCGATCTTAGAACTGGAAGGCAAAAAAGGCCAGAAAGACGGTCTTACCGGTGTGCCAAGTGGGTTCACAGCCTTGGATAGAGTGACTTCCGGTTGGCAAAAAGCAGATTTGGTCATCATAGCTGCACGTCCTGCGATGGGTAAGACTGCGTTTGTACTTTCTGTACTTAGAAATGCGGCTGTAGATCATAACAGACCTGTGGCGATTTTTTCACTGGAGATGTCATCAGTGCAGTTGGTCAACAGACTTATCTCATCAGAGGCAGAACTGGATTCTGAAAAGATCAAGAAAGGTAAT
>DATHVH010000017.1:0-7855 GCA_035461405.1 Anditalea sp. | reverse complement strand
AACCAATCTGGTTTTATAATTAGAGTATATGCTTTCAAGCTAAAAATAAAAGGATAAATATTGAATGCACAGGTAAAATTGGAATGGCGCGTGTTTCAGTCTTGGGGTCATCTATAAGGCGCTTTAGAATTACCGAAAAATCTCGGATAAACATCATTTGATTTATTAATGAATTATGATTAATCTAATAGCATTATATAGACAGTTATCAAATGAAACATAAAATTATTTTCAGTATAACGATTTGTTTGTCAGTAATTTATGGATGAAAATCTCATCATCCGAAAGGTTATATAGATCAAGAGAAATATATGTTTTATCTGCATGGAGGAGTTGTTCAGGAACAGGGAATTAATGCGGTAAGTCACATCTATGGAAAGTATGAATATGTTGCTATAGTTGATGCTTTACAGCGAAATGGCTTTAAGGTGATCAGTGAGGTAAGAGAAAAAGAAACTGAGGATAAAGATTATGCAGAAAAGATCAAATTTCAGATAGATAGTTTAATTGCCAATGGAATTATGCCTAGAAACATAGTAGTGGTTGGAGCGTCAGCAGGAGCGTATATCGCGTTAGAATCAGCCATCATGGTTAACCACTCTGATATCAAATATGCTCTTATCGGCCTATGTAGCGATTATGCATTGGATTATTTTTCGCCTATTAAAGATCGTTTTACCGGTAATTTTCTTAGTATTTACGAAAGTTCGGACTCCAAAGGATCCTGCGCATTGCTTTTTTCAATACCGCTTTCTCAGGTCCGATTTAAAGAGATCCAACTTCATATGGGGATAAACCATTCATTTTTATATGCCCCACATGAGGAGTGGGTAAAACCTCTGGTGGACTGGGCGAAGGAATAAACCTTTTTATACTTGCTTTAAAAAAAATATAAATATTTATAACAGCATCTCCAAATGCCTTCATGTACTTTACTAATAGTAATTTAACTTTTCCAAGAACTAGAAGATTTCCATTTTATATTCAAAAAACTTAAAGAGGCCCAAATATCATTTCAAGCTGTTTATCCAGTTCCGCTCCTCTTAAATTTCTTCCTATAATGATTCCTTTCTGATCTATAAGAAAATTATCAGGGATGGAATATACATTGTATATATTGGTGGCAGTATTATTAAAGCCCGTCAATTCACTTACATGTAACCAGTTTAGTTTATCATTTGCTATTACCTTTCTCCAAATTTCACCATTCTTATCAAGCGAGACAGCAAAGATTTCAAATCCTTTAGGCTTAAAATTATTATATGTTTTACGGAGATTGGGGTTTTCTTCGATACAGGGTGAACACCATGTGGCCCAAAATTCAAGAAGCACGACTTTACCGTTATGATCAGAAAGGCTTCTCTCCTTTCCTTCCAGATCTGGCATGGTAAAATCGACAAATTGGTCTCCTATATTTAAATCCCGGCTGAGCGAAATAAATTTCTTTATCTGCATTCCATACTCTGACTCTTTATTTTCTTCTGAAAGTAAAGAAAATAGTTCCTTAGTTCTCTCTTTGCCATAATTTGGTGCCGCCAAAGACAAATAGAAAGCGCAAAAAATATTATCATTATACTTTTGCATGAACGAATTTTCCAACTCCTTTAATGCTTCAGGTGATTTGGTTTCTAATATTCCGACAAATTCCTGAACTATAGCTTCCGTTTCGGATCCTTTAACTTCCGCACCCATCAAATCTGTAGCTACCCCATCAATAGTCATTTTTTTATCTTCCAGCCAGATTAATTTATATTGGGATGTATTTTTGTTTCTGAGAAGTGACTGAATCGGAGCCTTATCTAATTTTGTCTTGAACTCAAATTCTTCATTTTCAACTAAAGCAGAATCAATAATTCTTAAATCCTGCACTTCTAAAAAAATATAAGTACTGTCTTCATAACCTGAAATCTTACCGGAAAGAGAAAATTTTTCCTGTGCATTACTTACTATGATTGGAAATACAATGAGTACTATTACTACTAGCTTTTTCATAACCATACTATTAAACTTCAAACCAGATATAAATTTTAACTTAAAACCCTTCTTAAGGCACTAAAAAAGGTAAATCATCCAATTTAAATCCTGAACATATTTTCAATTCACCGCTTAAAATCAGGCAGATATGGAGTTCTTCCTTTTAGTCAAAGGAAGAAAAAAATTTAATCAAACTACTCCCCCATTATACGGGAAATTGTAAAATATTTGTTTTAAAAACGGCTAGGAGATAAAATTTTAATGCCTAAAATTGAATTAAAAGAATTTTCTACCATTTATATTTATTGGATATGGTAGGCTAAATCCAGTATATAATTAGATAAACGCAAATAAAAACAGGAAGCTGCCAATGGCAACTTCCTGAGAATTAGATAATAATATAACATTTAATTATTTGGAGTCATCAAGCTGTTAGTGAGCAATTCTATAGCAGAAATCGGCCATATGTAATTAGGTGAACTTGGAAGCACCTGCTGAATATTTTCCTTTGCAGGAATAGGGCTTAAAGTTCTTAGTAAATCAATTGACCTAAACCCTTCACCTATCAATTCAAGCCTTCTTTCCAACATAATTGCTTCAATTAATTCCTCTGAAGAAGCAAAAGTCGTGTAAGGAGAGGTTGGGTTTGACCTTGTCCTTACCGCATTAAGTAATGCTAATGCCCGCAGCTGGTCTGAGCCACCTCTTGCCAATGCTTCAGAAAGATTTAACAATACTTCCGAATACCTTATAATAGGGGCATAATCAAGATGTTGGGGACCCCGCGGGAATTTATTCAGGTAAGGCAGATCGTTGCTCGGGTTATCAAATATCCAATTAGATCTCGCATCATTTTGCCTTTCAAATACTGGATTTGAGAAAATGCCATTATTCATATTTAAAGAATAATCACCGATGCCTCTCGGACCTGGATTGTAATAACTTCCCAGGCCATTTTGCGTACCGGGAAGTGCCAATTCAGTAAACGGTCCTGAAAAGATACTTTCCGTAGTAGTGTATGGTGGCGCAAATACATCATTTATGTTGGCTTGCAACGCATGGTTGACCCCACTAGTAGCCGTAAAGGGAGCAGATTGACTGACTATTTTATTCGCTTCCACTATTACATTTTGGTATTGTTGCATAGTGAGATAAACTCGAGTTTTTAGGGCTATAGCCGTATTTTTATGGGCCATGGTGGTATTTTCTAATGCGGAACCATTAGATTCATTGAGGTTTTGTTCAGCAAAATTCAGATCATCAAGGATCTGCGAATAAACCTCTGCTACTGAACTTCTCGCCAAGGCATTGTTTGCATTATCTGTTTCTGCCTGCAGCCGCAATGGTAAACCTGGGTTCTGACCATTATTATCTGCGTAAGGTCTCGCATATAGCTGTAACAATGAATAATATGCCAACCCTCTTAAAAATCTCGCATGTGCCTGATATACGATCACGCTCTCCGAACCGCCTACCTTATCGGCATTTTGGGATACACCATCCATAAAAATATTGGCTCTGTTTATGAGCAAATATGCTACAGACCATAAGTTTTGCACCTCATTGGTAGTCGATACTAAAGTATGTTGCCAAGTGGAGAGTCCAGTTACACCATTTGTAGTTCGATTGATAAATTCTTCAGCCCTAATATCATTGTACACAAGATATCTACTGCCATAAAACTGTCCTGAAGAAAGGGTAGCATACAATCCATTTAGTAATTGATCTGCTTTATCAGGCGAGTCGAATACTACAGCATCGGAAAATGTTGTCCTAGGAATAGGGTTAAGTAATTCCTCATTACATGCCGACATCAGTATAAGGAATGCCAACAGACTGCTTTTAAATATATTTTTCATAAGTTTATATTTGTTTTTTTAAGACCATAACCTGACCCTAACCAAAGCTCGGGATGGAATCTAGCATGACTAATATTCCCCGTATGTGGGGTTTACCTCACGCCTGACTGCCGTAATGCAGGCTCGATTTTATGGTGGTTTCTTTTAAATTCCTATGTTAATACCAATAGTAAATGTTCTTGCCTGACCAATAGAATTTCTATCTACACCTGATGCTGTAGGGTTATTTCCATTGGTGGATATTTCAGGATCAGATCCGGAATAACTGGTGAAAAGAAAAGCATTTTGAACTTGCCCATATATCCTTGCATTCGATATTTTTAATCTCTGTGCGAGTGTGGATGGAATAGAGTAGCCTAACATTAGATTTCGGACTCTAACAAAATCTCCTTTTTCAACATTTTCAGAGATCGGAAAGGCACTACCATTTGATATATTATCGGTATATATTACTCTTGGAATGGTACCATCTGTATTTTGAGGAGTCCATCTATCTAAGACATCTCTATGGTTATTCCAAAAGCGCATATCCCTTAAACCAGCTTTGGTACCATTATACAGATAATTTCCTCCTGAAAATTGCAAAAATATGCCTAGGTCAAAATTCCCATACCTAAAAGTATTGTCTATTCCTCCAAACCATGTGGGTAATACAGGTCCTAAAATTATTCCATCTGCATTCTGTGTAGGTTGGGAAGTGGGTTGCCCGTCCAAGGTAGTCCACCCAGATCCTAAGTGTTCATATTGAACCAGTGTTTCTTCTCCGTTAGCTCCCCTTTTTACAAAAACTCTCCTTCCATTTTCAGGATTTACTCCTCTTGTTTCCACCACATATAAACTTCCCACAGATTCTCCCACCTTGGTAATATTTACAGTTTCCAATTGGGTTGGGGTTAAAATTTGAGATCCTTCGGCTTCCAAAGACAAGACTTCATTTCGTAGTGTAGAAAAATTTAGATTGATATCCCAGCTGAATCTCTGATTTTCGATAGCTTTAAAATTAACAGCCATTTCAATTCCACGATTAATCATAGAACCTATGTTGGTATCGATAGAGCCACTGCCAAGCATAGTGCCTTCATTATCTGGCACACCCTTCGAAGGTGCCTGAGGAACAGGTAATATTAATCCGTCAACAAGATTGTTATACCAGGTAAATTCACCTTCAATTCTGTTTTCAAGCAATCCGAAGTTGATTCCTAAATCTGTTTTTTTGCTCGTTTCCCAGGTTAAGTTTCGATTACTGGGTTGGGTATATAAAATAGTAGGAAGGTTACCATAAAGTCCAGTTCCGTACAGACCCAGAGATGCAAAATTATTTACACCGTTATTCCCTACCAATCCATGGCTGGCTCTAAATCTAAAATAGTTTAATTGATTTCCTAGGCTAGAATTTTTCCAAAAATTCTCTTCTGAAATAATATATCCTGCAGAAACTCCCCAGAAATTTCCAAATTTATTTCCTTCCGCAAATGCAGAAAACCCATCTCTTCTTGCGTTTACAGAAAGTAGGTATTTCCCACCAAAATTGAAGTTAGCCCTAGTAAAGAAAGATGCGAGGTAATTTTCGGTTTGAATATTACCTATGGGGATAATGGTGGTGAAATTTCCCTGATAGGAATCAAAAAAATCATCTGCCACTACTGTTCTCCTTGCACCCCATCTCTCATCCATAGTATATTGTTGCTCACTTCCCAATAATAAATTGATATCTACTAATTCCCCTATGCCAGTATTATAATTGAGGGTGTTTTGAAAATTCCATCTATTCATAGATCGATAAAGGTTTTCTGCTAGCCCTCCATGACCGAAACCGTCTCCATGAAGACTAGTATAGAAAGTTTGATCTTCTATAGATAATCTGTCCAAACCGTAAGTGGTTCTGAAGTTTAAACCGTTGATGATTTGAACATCACCATATATCGATGCCATTAGGTGGTTATTGATAGATGACATCCTGTTAAAATCCAAAATAGGAGCCGGGTTGGTAAATCCAGATTGAACTAAATTATTTCCTAATCCAAGTTGATTATTTGGAGTGATGTTATAACTACCGTCATTTAGATATACTGGTACATTGGGTGCACTTATCAAAGGAATTCTTCCTAAACCAGATGTATTGAAAGTCTGCCCAGGTAAGGAACCTGTATTAGGTGCACTATTCACCGCATTGGTGTAATTCATGGTGGCACCCACAGTGAACCGATCAAAAACCTTGTGGTCTAAATTCAGCCTTCCTGTGATCCTTTCAAAATCATTTCTTTTAATGATCCCTTCCTGATAAGTATACCCCGTAGAGAAATAGTAATTAGTTCTCGCATTGCCACCCGAAACTCCTAAGTTATGAGAATGCGCTATACCTCTTCTCATCACTTCATCATACCAGTTTGTATCCACCATTCTATTATCTGCATCCATAAAAGGAAAAAATGCATCATCTTGACCTGCATTCGCGCGGGCTTCATTTTTTATTAGCATATATTCCTCCGCGTTCAAAAGATCAAAGAGTCTAACTGGTTCGGTACTACCTACCCATGAATCGAATGTAACCCTAGAAACTCCCTGCTGGCCTCTTTTAGTAGTGATAAGAATAACACCATTGGATGCCCGAGATCCGTAAATAGCCGCTGCCGCCGCATCCTTTAATATTTCTACCGAGAGAATATCTGCGGGATTAATATTGCCTAATGGGTTATTGGCAGCACTATTTCCTGAAAGTCCAGCTCCGGTAACATCCCGATCATTGTCAGAAAATGTGGGTACACCATCAATCACTATTAATGGATAAGAACTTAAACTTAAAGAATTGACACCCCGAACGCGGATGACCGGGGGATTGTTCAGGACGCCGTTTGGGGTAGTGATGTTGACACCAGCCACTCTTCCTTGCAGGGCTTGGTCAAAACTTTGTACGGGTACATTTCGGATGGTTTCACCGTCCACGGATGTGATCGCACCCGTTACCGATCGTTTAGACTGTGCACCATAACCTACCACGATAACTTCCCCCAGAGTCTTGGTGTCAGGATCCAGGGTAATCTCCAGTTGATCACTACTCCCTATCCTTACATTTTTAGTAATATATCCCATAAAGCTAAAACTTAGCTCGGAAGAGCCTTCCGGTACCATTAGGCTAAAATTACCATCTAAATCCGTAACTGTACCAGTAGTAGTACCTCTGACCAATACACTAACGCCGGGCAGACCCTCCCCATCTTCTGAGGATATAACCTTTCCACTTACAGACCTGCTCTGGGCAAAAAGTCCGTGATGCACGGTTATAATCATTAAAAACAGCAGTAAAGCTTTCTTCATAATCTTATTTTTTTTTAATCATCAATGACCTTCATTGATAGGATTAAAAATAGAGGGTGCCACCTCCTTTAAAAACACCCAATTAGGGGGATTAAAAATCTATAGCATTCACTTAAAATAGGTTAAGTGTGGATGAACTATGACCGCCTTCCGATAGGTATATGGAGTAAGAATAGCAAAAATGTAGGATGTGAGAGGTAAAAAGTAAGAAGTCAAAGGACGAAGTGGGAAGGACTAAGTACGATTGAAAATATGACCGTGCCGTTGGTACGGAATGTTGGCAGACGTTTATAAATAAAGCATTATCCCGTGCCGCCTGCCTGCCTTTAGGCAAGTAGGTGCGGAATATTTAAGCTTCGATAATAAAGAAAATGTGATAAGGAAAATTAGGACGTGGCAAAACAAATAGACTAACTACATACAGAAGACCGAAAATACCTAAACCTCGGGCGTCCAGTACTAAGGAAAGAAAGTGAGAAAAATGTGTAAAGTCGATTAGACAGTGGCAGCATACTAAAATTACTTCGGAGGAAGAATGATAAACATCGAATAATGAAATGATGTATGCGTCAAGTAAAAATTAGGCCTTGACAGGAAAGTACAATTCTTTTTGTTTATTTAAAGGTATGGATGTACGAAGATTCAATGTCAATTTGAATCCCATATTAATATTGCAAGATGTTATTTCAGGTTTATTTTATCATTAG
>DATHVH010000016.1:0-17631 GCA_035461405.1 Anditalea sp. | reverse complement strand
CTCAGGATATTCATTTAATAAATCTTCTGATTGGATGAAAGTGATCTCCTCTGGAAGTATAGGGGTGATATCTTTAAACTCCTCAAATATTAATAATTCTGTTTCTTTCAAAGCGGCATAAACTTGCTCAACAGTTTCTTTTAGATAAGACAGAGTCCTTTCATTAGGTAAAATATGCTTTTCCCAGTCCCACTGATCCACATATAGTGAATGGATTGGAGAATAATCTTCATCGGGTCTCAATGCTCTCATATCAGTAAGAATACCTTTACCGACAGGAATATTTATTTCTTTAAGTTGCCATCTCTTCCATTTCGCCAATGAATGGACTACCACTGCCTGCTTTTCTTGCTGGTTTTTGATGGGGAAGTTTACGGGGCGTTCTATTCCATTTAGATCATCATTTATGCCAGTACCATCGATAATGGCAAGGGGAGAACTGATTTTCGCTAAATTTAACTTTTGTCCAAGAATTTTTGGGAATTGATATTTGATTGTTTCAATGGCACTTTCAGTATCCAATCTGTCGAGGATACTTTTGTATGTAAACTGTAAAGAAGAATTCATTGCCGATTTTTGATTAAAGTATTTTATTTCCTGTTATAATTATAACAAATATATTAATATTTAGCAAAAACAATAATTAATGCTTCTTTTTATTGAATATTAAATAAAAAAAGCGGGGTATTTAGCCCCGCTTTTAAATTTATGTTTGGATAATTATCAGTTGAGAAAATGGAGATATACTGGTTTGTGTATTTCTATCATTCCCTCGGTTTTTTCTATTTTACCCGTATTTTTATCTCGCTTGAATAGAATAATGTTATTTGACCCTTGGTTCGCAGAAATTAAATAATCTTCATCGGGGGTTAAAACAAAATTTCTAGGAGTTTTCCCTCCTGAAGAAATTCTCTGTATAGGATTAAGTTCACCGGTAGTTTGGTTAATTTCATATACTGTAATTTGATTATCATCACCTCGGTTAGATGCATAAAGAAATTTGTTGTCCTGAGTGATTCTAATCTCCGCTCCACCATGGTCTCCATCAAATTCCTCATCAGCCATTGGATATGTGGCTACATGTTTATATTCTTTATCCTTTAGTTTGTAAAAACCAACTTCCCCTTTCATTTCATGTACTAAATAAAGGTGGTTACCATTATCATTAAATACGAGATGCCTTGGTCCAGCACCTGGTTTAACATTTAGGTTGGGAGTGGTAGAAGGCACTAAGGGAAGATATTCTTCTGGATTAAAATCATAGATATTAACTTGATCTATTCCAAGATCTGCAACAAATACTTGTTTTTGATTAGGATGAAAGACTACGGAATGGACATGGGGACCTTCCTGTCTTTCTTTATTTACACTGCTTCCGGTATGTTCTTTGGTTTGAACAGCTTCAGTTAATTCACCCTCTGGATTCACAGGAATTACAGAAAGGTTTCCGCCGCCATAGTTTCCTACTAATAGAAATTGTTCACTTGGATCAAGAGTTAGGTAGCAAGGGCCATCACCTTCAGTTTTTACAGAATTAATTTTTGTAAGCTTTTTAGATTTTTTATCTATCTTGAATGAAGTCACCTCTCCACCTCTATTTCCTTCGCTTTCCTGAACTGCAAATGCCAAAGTATTGGCTTTGTTGGCAATTACATAAGATGGATTTTTGATATTGCCAATAACTGACTCTATTGTAAATATTTCTTTTTGAGGATCAAAAGATACAAGATTTACTCCCTGAGATTCGTTTTCAGTATAAGTACCTACTAAAAATTTTTGCGTATTAGATTGCTGGGAATTTGCATTATTGGCCATAAAAAGGAGGATTAAACCTAAACATAATTTAAAGTATTTCATATCAGTCATAGTTTGGTTTAAATTTTATGCCAAATATTAAGATTATTCAATGGTGGCTTGTATAAGCTGGCTATCCTTTGTTTTCGGTTTTACTAGAATTTTTTTCACTGGAGAGTTTGTGTGTTTTTGGATGATATTTTCCTTTGAGATCATCATATTCCGAATTTTTCCACATTTTCACCCCAGTAAAATACGAAGCCCTTCCCAGCATATGGGCACCTACAGGGGCTGTCAAAAGCATAAATAATATAATAGCCAATACTCTGGAAGTAATGGAAAGATCATTAAAATAATAAGCTGCTGCTACAAGTATAAGCCCAATGCCTAAAGTGGCGGCTTTCGTAGTCACTGATATTCTCAGGTATAAGTCAGGCATCCTTACCACTCCTATTGCTGCCAGGAATATAAACAGCGCCCCCAAAGAGCTTAATATGATTATTATTATTTCATTCATTTTTTTCTCTTTTTTCTAAATAATACGAAAAAGCAACTGTGCCCAGAAAAGCTATCAAAGCCAATATCATGGCTATATCTAGAAATGTGGGTTGATTGGTATGTATACTATAAATAGCAATAATACCTATACCAGTAGTGATTATCAGATCTAATGCTACTACTCTGTCAGATAGTGTAGGACCTTTTATAAATCTCACAAATATGATCAAAATGGAGACTGATAGAATGGGTAATATTATATAATATAAATATTCGTATAAACTCATCTTAAAATCTCTAGAAGTCTTCTTTCAAAACCATTTTTTATGCTTCGGATGAAATCATCCTTATCTCTTACATACATGGCATGTACATAAAGGACTTTCTTATCATCTGATACATCCAGACTAAGCGTACCAGGTGTCAGTGTGATCAGATTGGCAAGCAGAGTAATCTCTAAGTCAGTTTTGGCATGTAATGGAATGCGTATGATACCGGGTTTCATATAATATCGGGGTGTAATGACATCATAGGCTACCTGCACATTTGCTTTTACAAGCTCATATAGGAAAAAGAAAATAAACCCTACTAATTTAGGTCCTCTCTTGAAATATTGGTCTTCCCTTCTGTTTGTAGTAATGATCCACATCAGGGCATAACTGAGCATAAAGCCGAATATAAAATACTCTAAAGTAAAAGTACCTGTAAGCGCTACCCAAATAAAAGATAACAATAAATTACTTAAGAATTTGGTCTTTATCATAGTACTTCAGCATTTAAAGGTCCCAGTACTGCTTCTATATATGGGGTAGTATCCATCAATTGACTTCCTATCAGTTTACTTATGCTGATGATATGGTCTGCTCCAAATCCAATGTATAAAGATACCATGCTTAGCAATATGATAGGCACTATCATGGCCACTCTTTTTATTGGCTTTAATTCCCAGAAATATTTCACATTAATTTTCATTGGTATTGAATCACCATCTTTCCAAACTACCTCTGCCCACAGTTTAGCCATAGTTACTAGAGTTAGAAAACTTCCAAATATGATGGTAAAGACTAAAAGGTAATTTTCGATTATAAAACCTGATTCAATCCAGAATACTTTAGCCCAAAATCCTGACAGGGGTGGAATACCCACCAAGGAAAATATGGGAATAGCCATGAGAAGAGAAAGTTTAGGGTAACTCTTATAAAACCCACCTAAATTTCTCATGCTGTAAGTTCCTTTTAACTTAAAGATTACACCTGTCACCATAAAGAGGTTGGTTTTTACTATGATATCATGAATGAGATAAAAGATTGTTCCCACTAGTGCTGCTTCGGTATACATCCCCAGTCCAGCTATCATATAACCGATATGCCCTACGATAAGATAACTGAAGATTTTACGGATATTATTTTGGACGAGTGCTCCCAGACATCCGGTAAGGATAGTTAATATAGCCACCCAGCTGATCACTTCAGTCATAAAGTCGTCCGGTATAAATATTAAGGTAAAAACCCTGAGTAATGCATATACCCCTACCTTAGTCAGAAGCCCACCAAAAATGGCCGATATAGCCGGGGGAGGAGTATGATAGGAGGCAGGTAACCAAAAATGTAAAGGAAAAACAGCGGACTTGATTCCAAAGCCCACAAAGAATAGAATTGCAGTTACATTCACTAACCCACGGTTCTCAATATTGGCTACCCGAATAGAAAGATCTGCCATATTTAAGCTTCCCACCAAACCATAAAGTATAGCTATGGCCGTCAGAAAAACCACTGAGGCAAGTAGGTTCATGGTTACATATTTGATTGAACCTTCCAATTGAGCTTTTTCTCCACCTAATGTGATTAATACAAACGATGAGATAATGATGATCTCAAACCATACATATAAATTAAATATATCTCCAGCCAAAAAGGCACCGTTTAGCCCCATTAAAAGGAAATGGAAGATAGGAAAATATCCGAATTTTATCCTGGCGTTTCGTACGCTGCCAGTGGAAAAAATAGATACTGCCAATCCGGATATGGACGTCAATAAAATCATAAGGGCACTTAAAGGATCAGCTACAAATGTAATCCCAAACGGAGCTTCCCATCCACCGGCCTGTGTGACGTGTATCCCCTGCATTAGGACAGATGAAATAAGCCAGATAGAAATCCCTAAGGTGATTAAGCTGCAAACAATGCTTATTACTTTTTGGCTGTTTTTCTGAGTCCAAAAGAACATAAGCAGAATTGCTGTAAAAAGCTGAAAAATTACTGGTAAAATTATGTAAGGATTGCTCATAAATCTTCGTCTGTTGCATTCATTTCATCAAGATCATCGGTTTTGACTACCTTATAAGCACGCTTTATTAAGATAATAGCGAATGACTGTAGGCCAAAACTGATTACTATAGCAGTCAATATTAAAGCTTGTGGTACCGGATCGGCATAAATGCCTGATAGGACACTTTCATTGGAATCGATGATGGGCGGTTTACCCTTTACTATTCTTCCTAAAAGAAAGATCAGCATGTTGGCGCCGTTTCCCAAAATTATCAATCCTATTATCAGCTTTAAAAGACTTCTTCTGAGCATCATATAGATACCAGCTGCATATAAAAGTCCTATGATTACAACAAGTAATAATTCCATTTTAAATAGTTTCAGAAATAGTAAATATGATCGTCAGTACTACCCCAATTACCACCAAGAAAACTCCAACGTCAAAGATGAGGGCTGTTCCAACCATACCTATGACTGGTACAGGATTATCATACCATAATCCAGTCATGAATGGATTGCCTGTAATTAAGGGAGCTAAACCTGCCAATAAGGCTATCGATAGACCTATTGGCATCAAAAATCCAGGATGGAATTTGATTATCCCCCTCGTGCGCTCAATGCCGTTGGCGAATGAATGCAATACAAATGCTATAGCAGCGATAAGACCGCCGACAAATCCTCCGCCTGGCAAATAGTGGCCCCTCAATAAAATAAATATTGCAAACAATAGAAGTAGTGGCAGAAGATAACTTGATGCAGTCTTAAATATAATGGTCTTCATATTTCTTTATCCCTAATATTTATTATTCTTTTTCTATACTTTTCAGTCGCAGCTTTAGGAGACTGAATACCCCTATGGCTGCTATGGCCAACACGATAATCTCTACCATGGTATCCGAACCTCTAAAATCAACCAAAATAACATTCACTACATTTTTACCTTTTGCCAATTTATAGGCGCTTTCGGCATAATAAGCAGAGATCTCTCTCTCTAATGGTTCATTAAGAACTTCTAGTGTCAATAGGCTGATCAGCCCCCCAAAGATTAAAGCAAGAAATCCATCCCTAACCCTAGATCCGGTATCAGAAAGTTTTAAATATTTTGGCAGGTTATATAATACCAATACAAATAAGATCACAGTAAGGGTATCTATAGAGAACTGGGTCATGGCCAGATCCGGGGCAGAGTAAAAAAGAAACACCAGGCAAATACAATATCCAATAACCCCCATAGAAGCAACAGCCACTAATCTGGATTTAGTAAAGACTGTATAGACAATAGAAACTGCCATGATACCCAGGACTATTGCTTCATATAAAGTTATGTCAGAAAGGGTAGCAACATTCAGATATAAATCAATACCCTGGAATAGCTTATATCCCAAGAGTACCGATAAAAAAACTAAAATCGATATGACATAATACCTCAAATAACCATTTTGGATTACACTGGTATAACCTTGGGACAATCCCTGGAATAATCTGGTCACATGTCCTGTAATACTAAGCGGAGAGATGGGCTCAAAACGGGTAGCTCTTGCCAATAATCCCTCTGATGGTTTTAAAATAAAATAAAGACCTATGCCCCCTCCTATAGTGATAGTACTTAATACCAATACCGTACTCCAACCATGCCAAAGCTGCAGATGAACGAAATCGGAAGAAGTGTTTAACATAGAAGCCACCACAGGTTTAATCAGTGAATCATCTACCAACTGGGGCACTATTCCAAACAATATACCTAAAATAGCCAGTATGAGTGGTGGTACCCATAATAGTGGACTGGGAAGATGAACATGCTCGTATTCAGTTGGAAGTTTCCCCAAAAAAGGTTTGAATCCAGCAAGGAATCCTGCAAATAATAGACTAATATTAGTTATCACTGCAGCGCCAGTCAATAGATATGCCCAATCACCGATATGAAGCGTAGCTTCGTAAATCAAGTCTTTGCCTACAAAGCCAAATGAGGGAGGAATACCTGCATTCGAGATTGCGGCTAACCCTGCAGCTATTCCTACCGGCAACATAACTTTGTTTAGCCCCGATAATTTGCTTACATCACGGGTGTGGGTCTCATGGTCTATGATACCTGTGACTAGGAATAATGTAGCTTTATATAAAGCATGGACTAAAATAAATACTGCTGCTGCCAATAGAGCATCGTCCGTACCAAGCCCAATTAAAAACACCAAAACCCCTAATGCTGATATAGTACTGTACGCAAGAATTCCTTTTAAATCCAAGCGGAATATAGCGTGGATCCCAGCGTAAACCATAGTAATACAGCCCACTATTATCAGCGTACTGTTCCAATATTCATGGGCTCCAAGGACAGGTGTAAACCTGGCCAGTAAGTAAATACCTGCTTTTACCATGGTGGCTGAGTGAAGGTAGGTAGATACAGGGGTAGGAGCCTTCATAGCACCTGGCAACCAGAAGTGGAAAGGAAACTGAGCCGATTTGGTAAATGCTCCTATAAATACCAGAACAAGGATAGTCACAAATAGGGGATGAGCTTGGATCAAGTCAGTAGAAGTCATCAATTCTAAGATACTATATGACCCACCTACATATCCCAATACGATCATGCCAGCTAAAAGAAACAGACCACCGCATCCGGTTACACCCAAAGCGAGCAGTGATGACTTCCGGGATTCCTCACTATCATTATTAAACCCGATCAAAAAGAAGGAACTGATACTGGTCAATTCCCAAAATATGAAAAGTGTGATGATATTATCAGAAAGCACAAGCCCCAGCATTGAAGCCATAAACATCGCTAAGTATCCATAGAACCTGTCTAAATACTTATGACCTTTCAGGTAAGCTGCTGTATAGAGAAACACTAATGATCCTATACCTGTGATCAATAGGGTAAAAAGTAAACTAAGCCCATCAAGGTGAAAGTTGAAATTTACATTTAAACTGGGCACCCAGTTATAATTAAAGATCAATGTTTCATTTCCTGCCACTCTAGGCAGGAATGAAATGAAATATATAAATAAGGAGATGGGTAGTATAGATATTAAAATTGCCCATTTTTCCTTCAGGTATTTCCCGATGAGTGGAAGGCAGGCCGCTAAAATAAATCCTGAAAGTACAGCTAATAACATAAAGCGATTTTAAAATTTTGATCAGGTTAATAAATAATACTAATCCACCGAATTAAAATTTCTGTTGGATCTACTCTGAAAATTTCCCTCGGGAAGGCTTTGTTTTCTCAATGCAATGTGCAAAATACAAATTATAATTGATAAGCTTAACTATCCATGTGATGATCGGAAAACTGATTAAATTTAGGATAATTATAAAAAGCTGGAAATTAATCATATAAACCGAATATTTCGGAAGGGAAATTTATATTTAAGGGGAGTTTTTATCATTTGTTTACATTTCTGGGCTATTTTTGATAAATTCACCATCACAAACCTATTTATCCTATTTTATTATGTCTAACAATTATGATATCGAAGTAGGGAAAAGATACACAATTTATAATAGTCTTTTCCTTGATTTACCATTCGATGATATTTACCGTACAGGCACACTTCTGCCCATACTTCAAACTGCATGTGAAACCGGCTACCAACAGAAGAAAACGCCCACTCAAATATTAAAACAGTTTTTTTCTGAAATGTTGCCTAATAATTCTGAGAAGGAACACCATGACCTGTTATTTCAAATGGTGCAGTATATAGAAAGGCAGGTAGTTTTATTTGATTCCATAGAGGATGCAGCTTTTGAAAAAATCAATGAAACCAAAAGTAAAGGAAGCATAAATGCGCTGATCAATAGGGCTGAAATTGATAACAAGAAAAGTGAGTTGATTGAAAAGCTTAAAACCTTTGCAGTAAGAATTACATTAACTGCCCACCCTACGCAGTTTTATCCTGGCAATGTCTTAGGAATAATGACTGATCTAGAAAGCTCCATTCGGAATAATGATCTGGCAAACATTAATCTCATCCTGCAGCAGCTTGGCAAGACTGCTTTTTTCAAAAAACAAAAACCTGCACCTATTGACGAAGCCTCTAGCTTAATCTGGTACCTGGAGAATGTTTTTTACTTTAGTATCCCAGATATAGTTTACAGGATATTAAAACGGTTAGATCTAGATATTCATGATTGGGAAAACACTTCATTGCTCCAGATAGGATTCTGGCCCGGAGGTGACAGAGATGGGAACCCATATGTAACACATGAGACTACTATGGAAGTGGCAGATAAGCTCCAGAGATGGATACTTAAATGCTATTACAGAGACGTCAGAAAACTTAGAAGGAGACTTACTTTTAAAGAAGTAGAGCCTATTATCATCAAGGCTGAAGTAGGTATATACAATACGCTATTTAATAACGAACAGGTATTTTCTAATAAGGAATCCCTTTTAGAAATTTTATATGAGGCTCGGGATGTAATCATTAAAAATCATGAAGGGTTATTCTTGGAGCTGTTAGACCAATTTATATTGAAAGTGAAAATTTTTGGTTTTCACTTTGCCAGCATGGACATCAGGCAAGATAGCCGGAAACATGATAAGCTGTGGGAAAGTGTTTTAGAGGATCAAAAAGGAACTGAATATGTTCAAAATTTCAAAAATCTGGATGAAGACGAAAAATTAAAGGAAATTTTCAGCATCAATAAATTACCTGAAAATTATAAGGATGATTTTCATACTGAAATGATCCAATCTTTTAAGACCATAAAATATATTCAGGAAAATAACGGTATACCAGGTTGCCATAGGTATATTATCTCTAACTGTCAATCCGTACTTCATTTTATGGAGGTTTTCAAATTAGCAAACCTCACGCTCAAAAATGGAAAGGGACTTTATTTGGATATTGTACCGCTATTTGAAACTATAGATGACCTTGCTAACGCTCCTGGCATCATGAGAAGAATCTATAATGATAAACAGTATATGGATCACCTTCAATCCCGTGATAAAAAGCAGACGATCATGTTAGGATTTTCTGATGGAACTAAGGATGGAGGTTATATCAAAGCAAACTGGGGGATATTCAGAGCAAAAGAAGAGCTGACCAAATTGTCTCGGGAATTTGGAATATCGGTCATATTCTTTGATGGCAGGGGAGGACCTCCGGCAAGAGGCGGTGGTAATATGCATAATTTCTATGCATCCTTAGGTCCAGATGTAGAAAATGAGGAAATACAAGTAACTATTCAAGGACAGACAATCAGTGCTAATTATGGCAAAGAATTAACCTGTACCTATAATATGGAACAGTTATTAAGTGCCGGATTAGAAAACCATCTTTATCCAACTATGGAAAAAACCTTGGATGCAAAGCAAAGGGAATTAATAGATGAGATGGCAACAATAAGTTATGAAGCGTATAAGAGTTTTAAAAAGCATCCTCAATTTGTCCCATATTTGGAGCATGTCACTCCTTTAAAATACTTCGGGGAAGCCAATATTGGTTCACGTCCAGTCAAGCGTAATAAAGATGAGGCTATGTCCTTTGAAGATCTTAGAGCGATACCATTCGTAGGAGCTTGGGCACAAATGAAGCAAAATATTCCAGGGTTTTATGGCATAGGTTCAGCAGCGCAGGTATTGGATGAAGCCGGAAAATTAGATGAAATTAAAAATCTGTATAAAAATTCTTTATTCTTTAGAACATTGCTAGGCAATAGTATGCAGTCACTTGCAAAATCCAATTATGCCCCAACCCGTTATCTTGGAGATGATAAAGTTTATGGTAGTCTTTGGGATAACATGTTCGAAGAATATCAAAAATCAATCAAATATCTATTGAAGATCGGAGATATGAAAGAATTATTGGAGGATAATCAGGTAAGCAAAAGTTCTATTAAGATAAGAGAAAAAATAGTTTTGCCATTAATCACTATTCAGCAATATGCAATACAGCAACTTATGGGGCCTCATTCTGAAAAAGAGGAACTTACCCTCCAAAGGTTAATCCTAAGATCCATGTTTGGTATAATCAATGCAGCAAGAAATGCAGCTTAAAATTTACTTATAATACCATAGTCAAAAAGCCCCGAGAGTATATACTTTCGGGGCTTTCGTTTGGATTAGTATTAATATTTAATTGGATATTCCATTCACATTTGCATGTAGTTTACCCAGTTCCTGATCAATAGTCCAGAGGCCTACTCCCGCTTCTCCGATAATATCAAATAGCTCAAGAGCACGTCTAGCTAGTGTCTCTTCTTCTCTCTGCTCAGTCACATACCATTGCATAAAGCTGAATGTAGCAAAATCTTTTACAGTAAAGCAGTGGTCTACGATACTGTTAATAGACTTGGTAACCTGAATTTCATGCTCTAAGATCAGTTCAAATACATCTCTCAGGGAATTAAAGTGATGGGGGATTTCACTGATAGCAGGCTGGATAGCATGTCCACCTGCTTCATTGATATAGTGAAATATCTTCAGCATGTGCTGTCTTTCCTCCTCCGCATGTGTATATAGGTGTTGGGCAGCGTGCTGATAACCCATCATGTCACACCAAGAAGCCATAGATAAATAGTAAGCGGAAGATTTACCTTCCATTTCTATCTGTTTATTGAGTTCTTTTTCAGTATCATGGAGCAACGAACGCTTCAATGTTACTATTTCTTTATCTTTCATATCTTCAGTTTTCTTGTCTTTAGAACCAAACATAACATTGTCATTTAAGTATGTGGATACAATTTTAACCAAATATATAGGAATAAGTTCCTATTTGGAAGCTTGTCTACATATTTAGAATTGGTATAATTAAATATATTTAAAATATAATTTGGTTATTTTAATTTGTACTTAATTTAAATAACGATAATATTAATAGCTAAAGGTCTTCTTGCTAAGGTGTTATGGGATTATTTGTACCTGAATGACAGATGGGTGCTCTTCTGAAAGGTAAACTGTATGAGTAGCTTTAACAAAATCTTCATCATCAGCTTTAAATATATTATCCACCCATTTTTGTGGATTTCTATCTATAAGAGGAAACCATGTACTTTGGATCTGAATCTGTATTTTATGGCCTTTTTTAAAGGTATGTAAAACATCCTGAAGTTGGAAATTTACAGGAGTGACTTCATTAGATACAAAAGGCTTTGGCTCAGAAAAACTCTCTCTATACCTCCCCCTAATGACATCAGATCTTACTTTTAAATGATAGTTACCCATTTCCATACCATCCTGTACATACTCATGATTAGCGGTATTAGCTGGAAAAACATCAATGACTTTAACTACCCAGTCGGCATCAGCTTCGGAAGTAGAGACGTGAAGTTTGGCAAAAATCTCACCGGCCATCGTTATATCTTCCTCCAATATATCTGTTTCAAATACTAATACATCTGGTCTCCTGGCAGCAAACCTCTGATCATCCGCCATGTACTTTCTTGGTGTAAAGTTTAGCTTGATATCCTGGCTGTATGGTACAGGCTTTTGTGGATCTGATATAAAGGTTGCCGATTCACTATCTTTGGCTGGATTGGTCCCTAACCTTTGGTTGCCTAGCAGGTAATAATCTGTGGTCTGTGCATCTTTGGGAGGCCAGTTGTCAAATTTTTTCCACTCATTAGTGCCCGTGTTAAACATGTAAGCTTCCGGTAACCCGGTTTTACCATCACCGGATCCTTTGAGGAAGTGATTGAAAAACTCTGCTTCTACATTTTTCTGATACCAGGTAGATATGGAGTCACCAAAATACATATTAGATACAGTTTGATACCCTCTTTCTCTCGACCAATCCCCATGAGACCAAGGTCCCATTACCAGCGTATTGTAAGTATTTGGATTATTCTTTTCAATAGTTTTATAAATAGTCAAAGGGCCATATAAGTCTTCGGCATCAAACCAACCACCTACTACCATTACCGCTGGTTTTACATCATTAAGGTGAGGAATTATACTTCTTTTCTGCCAAAACTCATTGTAATCTGGGTTTTCCTTTAATTGAGTCCAAAAGAAATTATTTTCTTTATAATATTCGTCTGCATTTTTCAGAGATCCCATATCCATAAAAAACTGATAGCCATCTTTGGTTCCTGGATCTACCATTTTGTACCAAGGCTCCTCTTCAGGTCCATCAGTCTGGTAGCCAAAGACTGAAGTGGCCAACCAATAACTTAAGAAATATGCACCGTTATGATGAAAATCATCAAAATAGAAATCTCCGATTGGGGCCTGAGGAGAGACAGCTTTCAGTGCTGGATGGGCAAATGGGAGGGAAGCGGCAGCATAGAATCCAGGGTAGCTAATCCCCCATTGTCCAAATTTGCCGTTATGGGACTTATTATTTTTGATAAACCATTCTATAGTATCATAGGTATCAGTACTTTCATCTATTTCTTTGGATCTTTTCGTTCTGGTGGGGACAGTGGGTCGCATATTGTCATAATCGCCCTCTGACATATATCTTCCTCTTACATCTTGGTAAACAAACATATACCCATCTTTCATCATGGTTTCCGATGGTCCCACCAATGTTTTAAATTCTGCTTCTCCATACGGTCCTGCACTATATGGAGTCCGTTGCATTACGATCGGATACTTTTTGCTTTTATCTTTCGGGGTATAGATGACGGTATGAAGTTTAACACCATCTCGCATCGGGATTAATACTTCTTGTTTGTCATAATGCTCTTTAACATAATTATCTTGAGCATAGGAGATGTGACTTAAACTGAATATTATGATCAGTAGAAGGATGTAAAATTTTTTTAACATACGTATTTGGGTTAATATTTTAAAATCCAATATATAAAAATTTCCTATCATTATTTGCTTTATTAGATAACAGCCATTTAGTATTTCATGAACTGTAATACAATCATTTTAATAATTAATGCTGACAGTAAATTAATGCACGGATGTATAGTTACATATTTTTTAAGCAGCTTAATATTAGGATTTCGTAGTGGTTTTTCATGATAATTAATTAAAATTGTCCTATGAAAATCATAGCACTGATTCCCGCACGATATGCTGCCACCCGTTTTCCAGCTAAACTAATGACTGACTTATGTGGTAAATCTGTAATATCCAGGACCTATCTTAGTACTTTAGCTACGGGCGTGTTCCATGAAGTCATGGTGGTGACTGATCATCAGGACATAGCAGATCAAATATTGGAAGTGGGAGGTAAAGTTTTTTTTAGTAAAATGTCCCATGAAAGCGGATCTGACCGTATAGCTGAAGCGGCAAGAGAGATAGAGGGTGATATTTTTGTGAATGTTCAGGGTGACGAGCCATTTCAAGACCCCAAATCACTGGCAGATCTGGTGGCTTCATTTAGTGATCCAGAGGTTCAAGTAGCCTCGCTCATGGCACCCATCAAAGAAGAAGGTGTATATGAAAATCCCAATGTGGTAAAAGTAGTAGTGGACAAAAATAGTAACTCGTTATATTTTAGCCGATCAGGGATACCATATTTTAGGAATACATCCATGACTAGAAAAATTCACCGACATATAGGTGTATATGCTTATCGAAAAGAAGCTTTGCTGGCATTTACACAGATGGAAAAGACCTATTTGGAAGAGGCAGAAATGTTAGAACAATTAAGACTTCTGGAGAATGGTATAAAAATTAAAATGGTGGAAACCGTTCATGAAGCGATAGCTATTGATACGCCAGATGATCTACAAAAAGCCATTAAATATTATAAATCCCTCCGTCTTAGTGATTAGCCTATGATTCTGCCAATATATTCTTCGCATACCATTCAGCACTAAAATATCCACTTAAATACATAATTAGATAAATTGGCAATAGATAAAATAAGTAGGCATACTCCTGTCCAACTAAAAAAAGGCAGGTAAATGTAGTGATTAGCAATAATGGCAGCGTAAGTTTTTTAAGGTACTTAAATATGAGGCTCCCTGTTAAAAATAATAAAACAGGATAAGTGATTTTTAAGAAAATAACTTCATAATTATTTATAAAATTATTTTCAAAATTAGGGGAAATACTAATGGAAAAAGTAAGAATAAATGCCCATATGGCTAAAAACAAATAAATTTTCATGATTAATTGTATTTCGTGTATTGAACTAAATTTTAATTATGACAAATCTCCGATAAAATAGATCTTCAAACAATACCCTATAGAGGGTATTTTTTAATCCTCAACGTAGCCATAGGTCTTTTTGTCCTATAATATTTTATAAAATGATAAAAATTTTTAAAACCGTACAGGAGAAGTTCTCACTTCCGGTTCCCTAATCAATATAAATGACTCACCTTCTTTCGCATGGCAGGCATTACATGCTGTGGTAAGTGATTTGAAGCCAAGTAAAAAATCTTCTTTATTTTCTTTATGTATCAGATCCTCTATCTCCGGCGATGTCTGATGGATAGAATCCTGAGCACTTTCAGAGCGGGCAGGCCCCCTTTTCAAGCCATCTTCCAATACTTCCAATAAATGCTCTAATTGGTGATCTGCATAATCCCAATTTTCGTCATATCCAGCCCAATACAGTTCACTGTAGCGGTAAGATACTTCTACCATTGTCCTGCTGAAGCCGCCCATTTTGAGTTCCTGTTAACCATCCGTCAGTCCCGGATGGAGAGGTATGTTCTTTTTTATTACAAGCTGTAAAACAAATTAGAATCATTATTAAAAATAAAATTTGGGTTTCCATCTTCATAAGTTTTTTAGATTCAGGGAATGGACAGCTACTATCCCAGCGGTCTCAGTTCGCAATCTACTTGCTCCCAAGGAACAGGGCTTAAATCCATTGGCTATGGCCATAGAAATCTCGTCAGGAGTAAAATCACCCTCAGGACCTATCAGAATTAAGTATTCTTTTCCTTTGGTAGCCAGATCTATTAAATGATGGGTTAGATTTTCATCTACATATGCAATAAATTTTTCTATATGGGTATATTCTGGATTTGTAATCAGCGCTTTAAAATTATTTTCTTGTTGTATAATTGTCTTATAAACTTTTAGACTTTGTTTTAAAGCTGAAATGGCTTTTTTCTCTAACCTGTCTGGTTTCAAATAGTTTCTCTCAGAATTGGACGTCTTCATTAGGGTAATTTTATCCAATCCTATTTCAACAGCTTTTTCCACCATCCATTCCATCCTGTCAGCATTTTTAGTTGGAGCTATGGCTAAATGGATATGATAAGGATTTTTTTGAACAAATTTTTTATCCAGGACTTTGATGATCGTTTTTTTCAGAGATAATTCCTGTATTTGACATGTAAATATATAGCCTTCCCCATCAGTGAAAGAAATATGATCTCCTACAGATTTTCTTAATACTTTAATTAGATGGTGAGCTTCTTCCTTGTCCAGCAAAAAGCTGTTTTCATGAATTGGGCTATGGTAAAATAGCTGCATAGTAAAACGGTAGAATATTGGATCTTTAAATTTACTCAAATTAAATTAACTGGCGGGAGTCCAAAAATTATTTACATTTTTTTCAAAACCCATTTTTGGGATATATAGGAAATTTTATAATGTCAAAAATATTTTATATAGCACAAAAGAAGATATCGATCGATTTTAAAATTCTATTTAAAATATCAATATCATATTTCAAAAAGTAATTTGTAAATAGATAATGTAATTAGATGATATAAAAACAAAATTTAATTTTTAAAAATAACATAATATGGATTATCTCTTTAGTGTACGAAGAAATGCAGTTTGTGTTTTTTTGTTAATGGCAGTAGCATTTTATTCCTGCGAGAACGAAGATATGCAAATTTTCGAAGATGAAATTCAGCAAAAAGTTTCTGATAAGCTTATTGAAGGTCAGTACATAGTTGTACTAAAGGATCAATCAGTTAAGGTACTAAAAGATTATGGCAGCAAAAAAATACTAGATAGAGAATCTAGAAAGAAAAATTATGAAGACATTCAAGTTGCTTTAAGGACCGAAATCACCAGCACATTTAATCTCAAAACAGAACAGCTTTCTAATGTATATTCATCTGCATTAGTGGGTTTTGCTGCTAGGCTTAATGAAGAGGAATTAAGTCAACTTCAAGAAGATGATAGAGTATCTTTCATTGAGCAGGATTTTATGGTAGAGTTAGACGCATTTGCGGGATTCAATCCGATTGTAAATTTTATATTATTGCAATCTACTTCTTCAAGCCAAACCACCCCATGGGGAATAACTGAAATAGGGGGAGCAGTAAATGCCACTAATTTGAACAGATGGGCTTTCGTGATAGATAGCGGTATACAGTTGGACCATCCCGACCTGAATGTGAACACTCAATATGGTAGATCTTTTGTATCGGGATATGCTTCGCCTACTGACCAGAATGGTCATGGCACCCACGTAGCTGGCACTATAGCAGCTAAAAACAATTCATATGGAGTAATTGGAGTGGCTGCTGGTGCTACAGTAGTTCCGGTAAGAGTATTTGGGCCAACAGGTGGATCTGCTAATTCTGTTATTATTTCCGGTATAGACTATACTGCTCAGGTAGCATTGGCAAACGATGTGGCCAATATGAGCTTTGGAGGTCCAGCATCGTTAGCCACAGATAATGCTGTAAAAAATTTAGCGGCTAAGGGTGTGTTTTGCGCTATAGCTGCTGGTAATGAATCTCAGAATTCAAATAATGTTTCCCCGGCCAGAGCTACCGGTGCAAGGTTATATACCGTTTCCGCCTATGATAATAATGGTGTGTTTGCCTCTTTTTCTAACTATGGTAATCCTCCCATTGTAGTATCTGCTCCAGGAGTGAATATAAATTCGACGTGGATAGGTAGCGGATACAGAGCCATCAGTGGCACCTCCATGGCAACCCCTCATGTGGCAGGAATTCTTTTAGCCAACAATGGATCTGTGAGATGGTCCGGTAATGTAAAGAATGATCCAGACGGGGCCCCTGATAGAAAGGCTAGAAGGTGAGTTTAAAGTATTGGGTTAATAAGTATGATGGGATTATTTCTTAGGAATATAGACCCATTATCTAGATAAAGTTTGTCAGCATATTATTTAAACAAATAAAGCATTATCCTCTGTGGATAGTGCTTTATTTGTTTAAAGGGAAAATTTTTTAATCTTTCCATATTTATGAATTTTAATTAATATTGAATTATGTGTCATATTCATAT
>DATHVH010000015.1:0-5520 GCA_035461405.1 Anditalea sp. | reverse complement strand
CAGACATCCAATATTTTCTTCCAATGCCACTTTTCTGCATTATTTATAAAATAGTTATCCGTGGATTATACAACACATAATATAATTAATTCAATTAAAATAATTAAAAGATAATGAGCGCCCCCTTTTGCTTTTAAATTTCACTTCTCCCTAATTTAAATATAAAAGCCGCCCCTTAATTAAAGGGCGGCTTTTGGCTTTATGCCAAATAAGAGAACTATTATTTACCTTCTTACCATCAGAATTTGCCGTATCAGGATATCCTGATAGGACACATGTAAAACATAAATACCCTCTTTCCACTGACTTACATCAACTTCTAAACTTTGATTCATACCAGGAGTAACTTCAAAACTTAATACTACTGCACCTTTCATATTCATAATCTGGAAGTGCACAGGGCTTTCCAGTTGCAGATTGGATCCTAATTTCAGCAAATGTGCAACAGGATTTGGATGCACACTGATACTCTTAATTAACTTCTCTCTGATTATTTCCCGAATATGTTCTGCTGTTCGGATACTTACCTGATTGCTGTAATCTGATACTTCGTCTTCATCTTTAGCAAAAACCTTGTAGTGATAAGTGACACCTGGACGGATATTAGTATCTGTATATTGAGTAGTATTAGCTGAAAGTTGAGCTATTCTTTCAAATGGGGAAATATTTTTACCCATTTGGACCGCACTTTCTACGATATAGGCTGTTTCATTTGATGACCTATCCTCCCATTGCAATGCAATAGATCGAATATCCCTTATACTGGCACGTAATCCTACCGGGGCCAATAGCGGCAATTCGATTACTGCTATATTACTCCATTCAGAATCGTGTACTTTCGTACTGGTCGCCTTTACTCTATACTGATAGATCAATCCATCTATAATTTGATCATCCAAGTATTCCTCTGTGTTTTCACCTAATGATGTCAAGAAAGAAAACTCCTGCTCTTTTTCACTCTTTCTTTCTACTAAATATCCACTTTCTCCAGCGGCATTATCCGTCCATAATAGCATCACAGCAAAAGGTTCTACCAGCTCTGCTGTGAGATTTCCGGGGTCTTCCATTTCTATAGGAGTATAATCTTTTACCAAACCTGGTTCTGGGAAAGTGACAAGTTGATCCACAAAAATGTGAAATTCACCTGGGGATAACGTAGTGGAGCTAGTGGTAGAAGTCACTTCTAAAGCGCTACCGGTAAAGAAATCATACCATACACCGGTATGTTGAAAACCAGGTACCATATTACCCTCGGTAAGTCCAAAATTTCCAATGATGGTTACATTCATTTCAGGGTGACTGATATTGATTCGTCTGAACTGACCACTTGGTGTCCAAGAAAACTCTCCCTCTTCGAAAACCTGACTGTAATCGTTAACCAGATTAATGATGGCTGCTTTGGTCCTGTAAAGCTTCATCCGCTTTTCATCCTGATCATAATGCAACCCATCTCTATCACCCCATGGAATAGGTTTATTGCCTGTTCTACCATTAAAATCGATAGGGAAGTCGTACCCTAATTCCCCAAATTGCCATAACATTTTAGGCCCAGGTAAAGGATAGAAAAAGGCTGAAGCCATTTTGATACGCTCCAGGGCGACTTCTTTCTGTCGGATATCATAATCCCCGCTGCTGCCTCCGTTATTGAGCGCACGTACCATTAGACGCTCCTCGTCATGACTCTCCATGTAGGTGATCAGGTTTTTCTGATCCCATCCTCTGGTGCTAGAAAGTGCCCAGTCAAGATTTGTTTCAGTTTGCCCAATGATCAAATCGCTATAGGCATAATTCATATTACCCCATAGCATCATGCCATAGTCGGAAAGCACTTTTTCTTCATCATTTGCCGCAAAATGTTCCAATATCACATATGCACTTGGATCGGTTTCCCAAAGTTTATCCGCCATCCTTTTTAGGATGTCTATACGGGACTGATCATAGGCACTCCAGGCGCCCACATTATTTGGGTTGTTTCTTTGCGTGAAACCTTTGGACAAATCATATCGGTAACCATCAAATTTGAATTCCTCTATCCAGTAGCGGTTTACATCATCAACAAACTGCTTGGTGTAAGGGCTTTCGTGGTTCATATCAAATCCCACATTAAAAGGATGGGTTGCTTCCTGGTTAAACCAAGGGCTATCTGCTGAAGGTCTGTTATTGACTTGGTCCCAGTACATGCGTACCATGGGACTTTGACCAAACTGATGGTTTAATACCATATCCAGGATTACTACCATGCCCATTTCATGTGCTTTGTCAATGAATGCTTTGAGATCATTTTTTGAACCATAATATTTATCCGGTGCAAAAAGATAAATAGGATTATAGCCCCAGCTTTCATTGTTTTCAAACTGCATGATAGGCAACAGTTCTATGGCATTGATCCCAAGACTCTTCAGGTAAGGCAATTTTTCAATCACATCATTATAACTGTGCGTCTCTGCAAAGTCCCTGACCAAAAGTTCGTAGATCATCAGGTTTTCATTGTTAGGTCTTCCGCCTACCACTTCCGGATGTTTCCACTCGTATGGCTGCTGACCAGTCTGTAAGACGGTGGCTATTCCATGCTCGGTTTTATTATATGCTATCGGATTTGGATATACATGATAAGGAATATTGTCATCATTGAATGGATCTACTACCATGTCTGCATAAGGGTCACCTATTTTGATGACGCCATCTACCCAATACTGATAAACATATGCTTTCTGTGCCTCAAGACCGGATAGCTCCAGCCAATAATATTCACCGTCAGGTGTCTGGTTCATTTGATAATCATCCCTTACCTGCCAGTCGTTGAAATCACCCACTACATATACGAAATCCTTTCTAGGCGCTAGCAATACCAAAGTCGCTTTACTGGGATCAGTATGGTAATTTATTCCATTATGCATTCCTGCAGGTAGAGGAGCTATTGTATTATCCTTGCGAATATTAATAGAAAGACTTCTTTCTGCGGTAACATTATTACCATCAATCTGGGCTGTTACCCGCATCTGTAAATTTCTGGCTGTACCGATGGTATAATCATAACTGATAATTTGACTTTCGGTCTCTTGTGCTACCGTTCGGTATACGTCACCATCATTTATTTCTAGTAGAATATTATCTGCTACTCCGGAAGCTTCAGCACTTATATTAATTTGCTCGCCGCTCAAACCAAAAATTTCAGAGGACCTGGGAAAAGTAAATCTCACGAAATCTCCTGGATCAGTATTTATATATATATCACCACCGGTTGCTGATTTTCCTTCTAGAGTACCATTACTATTACGGAAAACCATCCCTAATCGGAAAACGGGAATGCCATTTTCCACATTATAATAATCTCTTATACTTGGGATACTGATCTGCCATTTATCTGGTTCATTCTCTACAGGGGTCATTTCCCCAATGCCGTCATCCTGACCCCAATTACCTACCACATTATTCCATTCAGTACCATCAGGTCCTGACAATACCACACCCGAATGCATGTATACTTTAGAAGCTCCACGTAAACCGGAAACTCCTTTACCGGCATCATAGATTATGGTTAGCGCTTCTTCGGCAGTAGGATATGCAGGGGTCAAATTGACGATATCGCCTGTTGCCTCTCCTACCATTTCAAAGTCATATTCTAAGGTGACATCATTAAAAGTGATGTTATAAAACCCGGGTTCAACTGGGATATTTGGACCATAATAAATAGCTACCCCAGTAGGAAAGTCATTACCGCCCCAGTTTTCCGCCCAATTATTATCCGCTCTGAATTTAACTTCCCCAGCGGATAGCTCTGCATTTTCCAACGTCCAGGTATGTCCATCCCCCCCTTTGAGCATAGGGGTAGAATTATCCCATCCACCCGCAGTGGCACTTCCCACTATTCCTATTGAGGCATAAGATATAGGAGTGAGTTTATTGAACCGATAAGCACCGGTCAAATCATTAAAGGTTATATGATAATAACTGCTTTCAGTAATCTGTAGATTTGGTCCATCCTGATAACCAAAGCCCTCAGGAAATTCAGTACCTCCCCAGTTTACTTCCCAGGAATCATCGGCCCGAAACTTTAGCTCCCCTGATTGTAAAAATTTAGTAAGCGTCCAATTATTAGGGTCACCTGAACTTATACGTTTCATTGGAGTAGAAATAACCCATCCATATTGAGTAGCCGTACCGATAATTCCTACCGTTTGATATAAAATTGGATTTAAATTTATAAAAGCAAAATCCCCCGTCACATCATTGAAGGTGACTGAATATTCACCTGCTGTAGTAGCTATATTATTCCCATTGCGAAAGGCTGTGCCTATAGGAAATATACCACCTCCCCAGTTGATACCCCAGTCATTATTGGCCCTAAATTTTAGCTCATTTTGCGTTAGTTCAATATAATCGAGTGTCCACTTATGCGGGTCTTCATTGTCTTTTTCCATATGAATGGGAGAATCCCATCCATTTAAAGTAGCATCACCTAATATTTCTAAAGAATTGTATTCGGGAGTTTCAATAGTTTCGAAATGGTATTGCCCAGTCACATCATTAAAATGGACCGTATAATAGCTGGAGGTAGGTATTGGAATATTGGCTCCATTCCTATAACCGGTTCCGGAGGGAAAATCCGGAGAACCCCAATTCACCTCCCAATCATCATTTACTCGAAATTTGACTTCACCTTGGGTCAGGCGTAAAGTAAGTGTCCATTGGTGAGGATCTTCATTATCTGCAAGCTTCATAGGTACTGAAGCATCCCAACTATTAGGAGTAGCTGAACCTATAATCCCTACCGAGGAAAAGATTTCCTGGCCGGCAGCTATCCCTGCCATTAAATAGAAGACCAGTAGAAGATTAAATTTAAGTAGACATCTTTTCATAAAATATGGGTTATTGTTAAATAAAAATATGATGACTAAGAAATGATTATCCGGCGATATGGGTAACTTTTGGAAGTGGATATAGCCTACCGAGCACTGAACCTTCCTCAGCTAAAAAATGTAGCTGCAAGTTTCGTAAACTTATTGCATTATTTAGTTCTGATAATCACCACAGGTGTTTCGTTCCCGCTTTCGAAAAAATTGATAAAGCAGGTTATATTCTGGCTTTCACTTTAATAAAAATGTACTCTAAGTTAGTAAATAAAAAATTTATTGTCCACTAATATTTTTGAATTGCATAAAAATAAATACAATTTCCACTTTAATACAACTACGTATTAATCAACATATTGGACTATAGCAACACCGCCAAAAAGCAAGTTATATCAAGACTGTGCCTTGATGCTTTTAAATTTGAAGCTGTGCCTCATTTGGTCCATCTACCCAAATGATAATCCTAAATAATGAACTGCCCTAAGGCAAAGTCAACTTTTCTCCCGTCTTCAGTCACTTAACCATCTCTTACTTTTTACTTTTCACACCTTTACAATAAACCTACTACCTGACCTCTTTAAAAAACTCTATACTCCTCGGTACCTGCTTAGAATAAAACGGACTTTCATCTTCAATGTAATAATGCGATATATTGGCTTTCTTAGCA
>DATHVH010000014.1:0-2055 GCA_035461405.1 Anditalea sp. | reverse complement strand
TAGATTTAAATCTAAGAATCATATAAGTATTATCAAAGACAAATGAATTATATTGGGTTTAACACTATGAGCAAAATATAATAGTTATGAAGCCAATTGATATAATTTTTTCTCAATATTTTTCTTGGCTTTATTTATATTACTTGTTTACCACTCCTTAAGTGTTTTTTGCATCCATCAAAATTCTAATTCTAGATCCGTCAGCCACACAGTTTATCAAAACCACCTCTCCAATAAGATAGTCTTATTTCTACACAGAACATCGGTTAGTAGATCAAAGATGTCGATAATTGCCCAGGGCATACATAAACTTTCCGGCTTTGATCCATCTATTTCTTTGACTTTACGCTTCCTGACAGATCTAAGGGAAAAAAGAGACAAAACTAAGAATCAAAATTAATTTTATCATATCCTATCCCAAACGGGGAATCAGATTTTGAGAAACCAAAAACCACTTACCACTAAATTTTATTTTCTAAACCATAAATATTTTTACTTATGACAACTTTTAAGAATTATTTAATCAAGAGAACTGTACAAATTAGTGCTATGCTATTTATTTCATTGGGTTTGTTTGCCTGTGAAAATGAAATGTTGGACATGGATGAAAGCACAGAAACATTGGCCATGCGAAATGCTGAAGCAGGCGTTTTTACGTTTCCCGGGTCGGTCTATGATATTGCGAGCGCTCCAGATGGCAGTATAATGGTGGGCCTTAACGTGGGGCAATCGAGAACTGTACAGAGGATCAGAAATGGAAAGCTAAGGACCATGATGCAGGTAGACAATGCTACTTCTGATATAAACGGAATTGCCCCCATTGGAGCCGGGAACATATTCCTAACCACAGCTGGTGCAGACATGGCTGCTGAGGGCGAATTATACAGGGTATCCAACGGCAACTCCCGTATGGTGGCCGACCTGGCTGCCTACGAAAGGGAATTTTCCCCTGATGCATTGGCGGGACCTCAGTGGAAGAAACAGATATGTGAAGATATCGATGGTTTTACTCCTGGTCCACAAAACAACCCTTATAAAGTAGTGGCCAGCTCAGGCAATTCAGCTGTAATAGCAGATGCTGCAGGGAACACAGTGTTATCTGCCACCACCACGGGTGATATTGACTGGCTTGCCATTCTCACTCCCCCAGTGGATGAAGAAGGTAATTGGATAGTACGTTGGGAAGCTACGGATGAATCGGGTGAGACCATTCCCTGCTATGTACAGCCTGTTCCCACCGGAGTAGCTATAGACGATGACGGATATATATATGTAGGTGAGTTGACAGGGGCGATGTCAGAAGAAGATGGTATACCAGTCGGGCTTTCGAGGGTATGGAAAATATCTCCCGGTGCTACCAATGTGGTTTGTGATCAGAAGAATCCATCTCCTGATTGCGAAATGTTAATCGACGGACTTACCTCAGTAATAGATCTCGAAATAAGTCCTGATGGATTATTGCATGTGGTTGAATTTGATGCGGGCAGCTGGTTTGCTTCATTTATTCCTGAATTAGAATCTGGTGGTAGCATCAGTTCCTATGATCTGAATGGCAACCTGGTTAAAGTAATAGCTTCCAACCTATCTTTTCCCAGTGCAGCTGCTTTTGATAAAAAAGGGAATCTTTGGGTACTGGAAAACAATAACATAGCCGATAGAAAACCTACTGTGAGAATACTCCATTAATTAATTTTTTAAGTAATAGTAGAATCTATGCTTTTTAAAGATCATTGGCGATAGCTGATGATCTTTTTTTTAGTATCAAGAACCAAGTATCAAGAACCAAGTAGCAAGATCCAAGTAGCAAGATATTAGGTAGGGAGGAGATCTCAACAGAAGGAACATTCCCGGGTTAGAGATTTCTCCATTTCCGGACGGTCGGTCTAAAGGACGTGGTCACTTCCTTAGAATTGTCGAATCCTCTCCGTTATTTTTTATATGTCTGGGCATAAAATAAGTCTCAGAATTACAGGCCTATAGTCACATATAACCTGTCGAGTTTACTCTTCAAAAAAAACATTAAACAATATGCAGAGTTAATTTGAAAGGCAAAAC
>DATHVH010000013.1:0-10359 GCA_035461405.1 Anditalea sp. | reverse complement strand
CAACCAGGTAATACCTGATCTCTGCCCATTGCAAAATTTATCCTGGAAGCAGTAGTGATGGCGGCATTTGCAGAAGAAGCCATAGCTAAAAGTGCCGCAGACCAAACCAGGGTAACTCCGAGTGAACTACCCAGAAAGACTGCAGCCGTATCCACTAGCGGAGCATTCATTGCTGCAAATTCTTCATATGGCACAATTCCAGTAGATACATGAAGGATGAAAAAGTATAATATCGTGGCTATCACCACCGATCCGATTATTGCTAAAGGCAAATTTTTTGAAGGATTTTTTATCTCTCCAGCAGTAGTGGAAATCTTTTCAAATCCTGTAAATGATACTATTATAAGACCAACTGTGGCAAAAACATTTCCAAATCCTTCCTCAAAATAAGGGCGGTGAAGTTCACTGTCTATCTGTGGCCAACCCATTACTATATAATATCCTATAATGAGTACAAGGATAAGTACAATACCCTGCTGAACTCTCCCTGTATAATGGGCGCCCAAAATATTTAATACTGTAAACAACCCTCCTACACCGGCTACAATTAACCATTTATCTATACCTATATATTCAGATAGATACTGGGCAAAACCTATAAGGTAAAATCCTCCGGCAAACATAAGCCCAAGCCAATTAGCCAATCCTACTATAGTCCCTGCAAAAGGACCTAGAGTATTGGTAACCAAATGATAGCTTCCCCCTGCCTGGGGCATAGCTGTAGCAAGTTCTGATACCACCATAGCGACAGGCAAACAAATCAGTCCTGCCATAATATAGGATAAAGTAACAGCAGGTCCAGACTGACCCGCCGCGGGACCTGAAAGAACAAATAATCCTGCACCTATCATAGTCCCTAAACCTATGGTAAGGGCTCCCATTAAAGATAGATTTCTTTCAAATTTTGTTTTGTGGGTTTTCTTAGATGACATTTTAATAAAGCACTTTCTTCATTATAAAAAATATGGAATGACACAAAAACTACTCCACTCTTATGCTCGGGCATTAAATAACCCTCCTTTATGATATTAGGATTAATCAAATATCAAATCTCAGGAATTCTAAAAACAATCAAAATTTTAAAAATGTTTATTAAATCATTTTATTTATTAAACAATATATTTTTTATCTTTGCTCATGTTTAGATGGTAAAGTTTGGGGAAATTTTATTGTTTGAAAGAAATTTATTCTTCTGACAAAGGTTATTAACTTGATATTAAAATTTAAAATTTTTAATTATCATTTTAGATCGTTTATATTTTTATTGCAATTAATAAACACTATGAGTAAAAAGATCAATTTAAATGACCTAATGTGCTTGGATATTTTCCTTATGTATGAAGGGGGAGATGATTTAAAAAACCATTTGTCGGAAAGTCCAAATAACACAAAATTTACTCCTCACCCTCTTATGAGCTGGGACATATCTGGAAAGTCCCCTTGTGCCGTAATCGATTATTGGAATATAAGAGAAGATGAAACAAGCCTAAAACTCCTTTCGAAGGAATATAAATGGGATGTTGATATTCGTAAAATTCTTAAGCTTCAATATCAGGCCATTATATTAACTGATGCCAATCAAGTAATATGTTGGGTAAATGCTGGCTTTTCAGAAATGACTGGCTATCAAGCCTCAGAAGCAGTCGGAAATACCCCTAGATTTCTACAAGGCAAAAACACTTCCCCCCTTGCAAAAAACGGCATCACTAAGGCCATCCAAAGAAACAAGCCTTTTACCAAAAGGGTATTGAACTATAAAAAAAGTAGAGAAGAATACATCTGTCAACTGACTATATTTCCTCTTTATGATAAAGAAAAAAATACAACCCACTTTTTAGCTTTAGAAGTAGAAATAGAGAATTAGAATGGACTATCCTTCTTGGATTGGACTACTTCTTGCACCAGTATTTAAACAACCACGAATGATAATCGTTTTTATTTAAATATTAACCACAAATCAATTATGCAAGAAAATAGAAACCACCCAACTATCGAAAAGCTCCACGAGCTGATACAGACAAATGAAGATTCAGTGAAAGGATATGCAGATGCAGCAGAACATCTAAAAGAAGGAGAATTATCTACCATATTTTATAGGCTTTCGCAGCAAAGAGCTTTATTCAGAGAAGAATTAAAAGACTGCGTCAGACACCTGGGTGGAGATGAAGAAAATAGCACGAAGGTATCCCATACCCTTACACGCCTCTGGATGGATTTTAAATCTGGGTTAAATGGAAGCGATACAAAAAAAATTATAGATGACTGCAAAAAGGCCGATATCGGAGCTGTAAAAAGCTATGAAGAGGTCATCAAATCCAACCCTCCTGAGTACATTAGAGACATAATATTAAACCACTTGAAATTAATAAAAGGAACCCAGGTTCAATTAGAAGAATTTAAAACCAATCCAAACTAAGGTAAACCTATCCAAGAGCAGTTATTAAAAAACTGCTCTTTTTTTAATACTCAGTAAACCGTTAATAATTTATGATGCGGCATTGATGCCCGGTAACTATAGGTTATTTTATCTTGATGAATTTATACTCTTACCCAAAATACAATTTCCCTGGGGCATGAAAGCATATTAAAATGTTATATTTTTTCAAATAAGAATTTTACCTCTCAAACAAAATTTCAATTGTGTTAAGTACGGAAGTTTAATGTTATAAATTTCTTCAACCCGGTAGTCAACTTGCTGTCATAATATTATATCTGTTAAATATTCAATAAGACTCTAACAACGTAGACAAAACCTAAAAACGAATAATTTAATATTAAATAAATAATATTATCAGATGAGAAATTAAGAGAAGTGAAATGATCTATAGAGGCAAAAAATTAGATTCCTTAATTTACCTTCCTGAATTTTTTGTTCCTCATCACTTATACAATACTTAATTTATTGAGAATAAAACTGTTGCATAAAAAAACCAGGTCTATCTCAAATGATAGCCTGGATTTAGTATACAAAAATTTATATTATATGTAAAATTACTTTAACCAATTAATAAACGATTGATAGGTAACACCCATTTTTCTTGCATACTGGGCCTTATTCATTCCTTCCTCATGAGCTTGTGCCCAACCTTCTACTATTTTTTGCTTTTCATCCTTACTTAACTTTTTGCCTGATACAGCTTTTTTACCAGCTTTAGCAGTTCCATTAAGTTCTTCTATGAGCTCATTAAGATCATTTACAAATTTAGCATCGGTAAGATACAGTCCAGCCTCTTCCAACTTTTCTTTTACAATTTGCTGGGGATGAAGAATAGTCACTGCTATATTCTTCTTAGTGGCCTCCTCAAGTGTTATTTGCTCACCTTCATTTGTAACGCAAATATATTCATCACTTTTTCTTAAAGTGGTCAACGAATTTTTAATAAGGTCTCTCATTATCTTGCTTAAATCGTGGTTATATTACTTTAAAATTTTATCCAATGTATTGACAGTATTAAACAATGAAGAAAAGCTCAAAAAACTTAGATAAACATATCATGTCTATTTTAAATATTAATTGAAGATCATCAGCCTATTTAAGAAATCTGTCCGAATTACTCATTTAAATTATTATTATTCAAATTTAACATAAATATTTTAATAATTAGTTTCCTTATAAAACATTTTTATAACAACATTAATACACAATTATTAACCATAAGATAATAAGTATTATTGTCCACGATATGCAATGAATAAACTAATCCATAAAGATCTGGAAAGCCTGAATATAAAGGGTAACAAAATTATAGACATTACTATTATTACACCAATAATCCAAAAAAGTGATACATCTTCCTTAACATAAGTCATCATTAGCCAAATAGCAATAAATAAGGCGGCATTTAAAGCATAACTTATAAACATGGCACCAAAATAATAACCCGGTTCTGGCTCAAATGATAAACCACAGTGGGCACATTGCCTATGCATTTTATCAAATTTATTAAAACTAAACAGTGTCCCTTCAGGAAACATATTACCCTTTCTACATCTCGGACATTTAAATTTAATTACACTATTTATAAATGATCTTTTTTCCAGCATAATCTAATAACCACTTTACATTGATAGAAATTTTATTCAATAATATTTAATAAACAGTACTGAGATATAAGCGTTCATATATTATACTATTAACACTAACTTTTAATATCTTATTTATGGATAAGAGAATAAAAAAGGCGTTGATCTATGATATGGATAATACGCTGTTTCCGGTCAGTGATATTGGCCCCGAATTGTTTAGGCCCTTATTTGATAGAATAGAAGCCTCTGGTAGTTATTCGGCGCAGATGGACAATATTAAAAAGGACCTTATGCGAAAGCCATTTCAGGAAGTTGCCAAAACATATGATTTTGACAATCAGTTGATACATGATGGGGATAAAATACTGTCTGAACTTACTTATGAAAAAGAAATCAAACTTTTTGAGGATTATCCTGCAATTTTAGAACTACCGGGTGAAAGATTTTTAGTAACTACCGGATATAAGAAAATGCAGCAAAGCAAGATAAATAGTATGGGTGTAAGTAAAGATTTCAAAGATATAATAGTAGTAGACCCCTCTATCTCTAATCTTACCAAAAAAGATGTTTTTGCCCAGATCATGAGTATAAATGGGTTTCTCCCAAATGATATGTTAGTAATAGGAGATGATCCTGATTCAGAAATTAAAGCTGCAAAAGAACTGGGTATTGAAACAGTATTATATAACAAGCTGGAGCTAACCGATCAGCCCTATGCAGACTTTATAATAAAGGATTTCAGAGAGCTAGCACCCATACTTTTGAGACAAACTCCTTGAAGTCTTCTGATATATTAATTATTATAAAATTTCCAGTCAGGTATCTTTTTACCTAGATCTTCATTTTTCAATATCTCCCTTACTAAAGCTACGGGGATGGAATTCTCCTTCATCACCCTGTCATGAAATTCCTTTTCTGACATTAGTCCACCGCCTACGAGTTCGTCTTTTAAACTTTTAAATTGAAGTCCTCCTATCATGTACGCTATTTGATAGAGCGGCCCATAGTTTCCAGTAAAGGACCTTCGTACCTCTGCTTCGGCATTTGCTCTTTCATGCCCCACCCTCTCTACTAGAAAGTCTATGCTTTCCTGTGGGGTCATGTTACCAAGATGATAATTTAGAGAGAAGATAATCCTAGCGCTTCTGTGCATTCTCCAGAATAACATTCCGATTTTATCCTCAGGTGATCGCGGAAATTCCTTTTCCCAAAGATTCATCTCCCAATAAAGCGCCCAACCTTCCGTCCAAAAAGGTGTGCGGAATAAACTGCGGTATGGCTTATACCGCTGATTCATAAATTGCTGTAAATGATGGCCGGGAATAAGCTCATGGTGCACCACCGCACGGGAGAAATGAGGATTGTTGCCTCTGAGGCTCATCATCTTTTCCTCATGGCTCATCGAACTGGTTGGGTAGGCGACTAAAATTGATTCCCCACCAAGAAAAAACGGGGCAAATTTCTGCTCCTCTGGAGTAAGCATTCTCATCCTCCATGATTCTTTGGCCAGTTCTGGTATGGTGATAAGATCTCTTGTTTCTATAAATTCTACGGCTTCCTCAGCCATTCGGTTAATTTCTTGTGGCCACTCGCCTAAAGGAAAATAAGTGTCTTTAACAGCTTCGAGAGCCTTCTTCCAATCATCTCCATATCCCAATTCCCCGGAGGCTTTTTTCATTTCTGTTTCACTCCAAGCAAATTCTTTTTCAGCTATTGCTACCAGCTCTTCAGGAGAATACGGTATGAATTCCTGACGAAGACCACGGATCAACGCCTCTCTTCCTATAGGACGCCCTATAATACCACTTCCATCGTCTTTGACAGAAACATTGGTATAATGGTCTTTGAGATAACTGCTATAGCTATCCATTTCTTCCGTAAGATCTTTTAAAGGCTTCTCTACCCACCAGTTCATCTCCGGATCATATCCATCATAAAAACCATAGGCCTCTGCCAATACAGTTTTATAATTACTGACCATACTAGATGCCTTTTCGGCGAGCTGCCAACTTACCAAAGGAGAATCCGCAACCTCCAGCTCTTTCCTGTATTGAACGAGCGATTTCTTTACCTGATTCATGACGCTTGCGACCTCCTGAGGATCGGGCTTATCTCCTCTTCTTCTGTTCAGCATAAAAGGCATCAGAGGGGCTACAAAATCTGCCAGATGCTTTACTTTTTCAAAATCTTGACGGGAAAGTGAAAGCAGGTAGCCTTCTTTGTCCAAATAATTTCGAAATAAATGGTAATCCACTTTACCCTGCTGGTCTAGATCTGCAAAATCAAATTTTTCAATTTCATTGATCCAATCTCTATGAAGTTTTTCAAACCTGTCATAATATTCCGAAGACTCTACCAGTGTATACTTTCGTGCTAGAGCACCTCTATCGGCCTGGTATTGCAGGATGGCTTCTGAGACATCATTGGCCACAGTGGAAATGACACAGGAGGTAAAGATTAAGAAAAAACAGAGGATGGTTTTCATATTCATAGGGATACAGGTAAGTATATTTATGCGGTAATTTTATATCTGAATTCAGGCTCTAAAGAGGCAAGTACATAAGTTTAGATCCCAGCAATTCAAATATTAGAAATCTGCTTAGTAAATATTTAAGAAAATTATGGAAGCTAAAATTTCATTGTAATAAAAATGCAAAACAAAATATTAATCTCAAAACCGTCTGTCACAAGCCAAGTTATAAAAATACCTGTTTACCAGATTTGTAAAAATAAAAAGCTTCTGATTTCTCAGAAGCTTTTTTAACTTAATGTCGGGGTGGCAGGATTCGAACCTACGACCTCCTCGTCCCAAACGAGGCGCGATACCGGGCTACGCTACACCCCGAACTATAATTTCATCTGACATCTGTCATTCGACAGCCGACAAAACTTGTGATCCCGCTGGGATTCGAACCCAGGACCCATACATTAAAAGTGTATTGCTCTACCAGCTGAGCTACGGAATCGGTAATTACATAAATGAATTTCACTTCTGAAATTCGGATCACTATGGTGATCCTGTCAGGAATCGAACCTGAAACCTACTGCTTAGAAGGCAGTTGCTCTATCCAATTGAGCTACAGGACCGTATTTATTTCAATTTGTCGGGGTGGCAGGATTCGAACCTACGACCTCCTCGTCCCAAACGAGGCGCGATACCGGGCTACGCTACACCCCGAACTATTTTTCATCTGGCATCGGTCATCCGACAGCCGACAAAACTTGTGATCCCGCTGGGATTCGAACCCAGGACCCATACATTAAAAGTGTATTGCTCTACCAGCTGAGCTACGGAATCATTCATTCCAATTGATCCAAGCCCATTTGGCTTAAACTTTAACGAAATTTGATTTGCTTTTTGCTATATCTTTATCGTAATTGGACTGCAAATTTAAGCTACCTTATTGAAAATGCCAAACTTACATCGAATCTTTATTGCAAAATTTATAATATTTTTCTTGACCTTTATGCAAAGCATTAACTGTCAAGCCAATACCCAAACCTTGAATTTAGGAGATTCTTTGTTTAATTCGCAAAACTACAAAGAAGCTCTTGCTATCTATGAAAATTTGCTCAATGAGGAGCAATCTTATTCGCCAAGTATGCTGCTCAAGATGGCATATATTACAGAAGGGATGGGAGACTATTCTAAAACTACCCTATATCTAAGTAAATATTATGACTACAATCCAAACCAAAGAATAACGAATAAAATAAAAGCGCTTACAGAGCAATCCAATTTAGTAGGCTATACAGTTTCTGATGGGGAACAATTTTTCCGACTTCTAGTGGAACAGAGAGAGAAAATCATTTTGTTTTTGGCGTTATGTTTAGTTATAACGCTGGTACTTATCATCAAATACAGGCAACAAGCTAATAAGCCCCAGTTTTTTCTTCCAAGCTTTATCATTATTATCCTTATTTTCCTATCCAATAACTTCCTATACACTCCTCAGAGAGCTATAATTACAGGTAGCCCAACCTTGATAATGGACAAACCCACTGCAGGTGGCAACCTTATTAGGAAAGTAGATGTAGGACACAGAGTTAAAATCAACTCTGCCAAAGACATTTGGTATGAAATAGAATGGGAAGACCAAAAAGCATTTGTCAAAAGACAGAGCCTCACTAAACTTTAAAAATTCAGCGGATCGAGGTTTTTAAAATGCCCGTTCATTTTAATTTTCTCTTTAGCATGTTCTACATCCTTCATGATAGGGATCATTTTCTTAAAATGGTCCGTGAGAAAGACTTGCCTATCTTCTTCTTTTGTGATTAATAACAGTTCGAATTCATCCTCTAATTTTAATCCCAGCACATGGGCGAATGTAAATGAAGAAACGGTAAAGGCAGAAAAATTAACTTCATAATTTAGTAACCGCATCATTTCTTTTAAGTACAACATAAATTCATTAAATACCACCTCACTTACTTTTGGATCATTTTCCAGATACCTAACTTCACCTCCTGCATAGAGCTTTCCTAACATGGGATTATCGAATGTCAAAATTTCAAAGGGCCTTATTGCCTTTGTCCTTATATCTAATTTGCCGTCATCATAGGTTTTGAACACTTCTATCAACTCCACCTCAGTACCAAACTGCGTAAGCTCATCGAGGTATACCGCAACACCGAAACAATTCTTT
Organism: Anditalea sp.; assembly: GCA_035461405.1. Classification (GTDB taxonomy): domain Bacteria; phylum Bacteroidota; class Bacteroidia; order Cytophagales; family Cyclobacteriaceae; genus Anditalea. The sequence continues at coordinate 1,687 of DATHVH010000013.1, read as the reverse complement.
CCTTCCATACAGTCTTTTATCAGCTGTTTGTACCGGGGCTCAAATATATGCAGGTTCAGATCCTCACCGGGGAAAGGCACTAATTTTAACGGAAATAATGGGATGTACTCTGTCATTATAGCTATAACTAATACAAGGATTTTATGTTAAATTAATTTACGGAGAAATGTCTTCTTTACTTATAGTATACTTCATACAAGCTAAAGAATTAATAGTACACAGCAGAAAAAAGGCAAACTAAATTTGTATGAATTTCAATTTAATTATCTTAATTAATTATAAAAATAAAACTTAACTTAAACTATGTTTAATACATTTTAAAGGCTAGTTTGACAGTCTAGATATAATATTTAAAAAAGAATATTAGCATATTCCAAAAATAAATTTACCAGAAAGAATAGAGTCAATCCGCTTATTGTCTCCTAATTGCCCATTTAATTATTAAACAATGATTCTATTAAGCAAAGGAATTAAAATTATTATATAAACTTATAATTGTACAAGATTAAAGTAGCGTTTATAAAAAATGCAAAGACTTTAGTGAGACATTCTTCCACACACTAGTATTGATAAACAGGAATGTAGGATTTATCTATCGTCTTGGTATGTATTAAAATATACATTTTCAGTTGACAAATAAGCTTATAACAAAAATTACACATTACCTTTCAGCTTCCTCCTCATCATCATCCTCTTCTACATCTACCAAAGTCATAATCTCACCAGGAGACATATAGAGGTCACGTATTTTATTTCGGTAATCCTCAGGTAATCTATCATTATTAAGAATGAAATTTTTGGTATCTACAAGGTAATTCCCAAGGCCTCCAGCGACGGCATAACTATCTGCAGTGATTTCTGCCTGCGTCACAAAAGCATTTGAGGTTACATATCTAAAACCAAAAGAGATTAATCCCATCCTAGACTTGTCTAAATAATCCATTACATGTCCCAATTCGTGACCTATCCACCCGAGTAATACATTGTCTGGCACTTCCTCGATCGGAAGCCATTCATCATCGAGTTCCAAATAACGGCTAATATTTATACGATATTTTCTATTGCTTTTACTTCTGAAAATTAAAGATCCCACTTTAGGCTGGGCCTGCATAACAGATCCTTTGATTTTACTTCTCAAGTCAAACTCTATATCTACTTCCAATAATTCAGGAAAATGAGACAATGCCCTTAAAGTTACATCTCTTATTTCATCAGGAATTGTCTTATTGGCAGCATAATACTCCAAATCTACATTATCTATCATATCGGGTGAATGCATGGAAAAATCGTTCTCTTTATTGTCTGACATCTGATCACTCAGCATTGCGCTTAAAACTATGGATATAGGGAGTATGATATGGGCTAAAATGTTTGAAATCATAACAAAATAACTAGGCATGGTACTTAAAAGTTCAGGCTCAGGTCTTTACTATTTCTAAGTTGATATGATAAAAGCAAAAACCATCCCGTTTAGGATGGTTTTTTAAATTAATTAAAATTATTATTTTATTTTAGCCTATTTGTACGTTTTTTAGATATTGAGCATTTTTCTCAGCACTATCCATCGAAGTTGAATTGTCAAACCTTTCCTGTTCTGCAAAGAAATAATCCATTCCATTCTCTTTTGCAGTCTGGATAATAGGTCCAAAATCAATAGAGCCAGTACCCAATTCTGTAGATGCGTCTG
>DATHVH010000012.1:0-42604 GCA_035461405.1 Anditalea sp. | reverse complement strand
GGCAGATAAGGTTTGTTCCTGATTGGATATGCCTATAGTGACGTTTGTTTTCTCTAGAATGGCATCAGCCATTTGGGACGCTATGGATCTCTTCCAGATTAGTTCATACAGTCTTTGTTCATTTCTGTCTGACCCTGCATTCTGCTCTGCAAAATTTGTAGGCCTTATTGCTTCGTGTGCTTCTTGTGCACCTTCAGATTTAGAAGTAAATTTTCTGCTTTTATGAAATTCTTTTCCATAATTGGAGGTGATTTCACTCTTGGCATTTGCCATGGCATCTTCAGACAGATTTACACTGTCTGTTCTCATGTACGTAATTTTACCAGCTTCATAAAGTTTCTGGGCCACACTCATGGTTTGAGCCACAGAAAACCCCATTTTTCTGCTCGCTTCCTGCTGTAATGTGGATGTAGTAAATGGGGCGGCCGGAGTTTTCTTACCTGGCTTTTTTTCCAGATTTTGAATTGAAAAATCAGCTTCCAAGCATTTTTTAAGAAATTCTTCTGCCTCCTCTTCCTTTTCAAACTTTTTTGGAAGTTCGGCATACAGTGTCTTTCCGTCCACATTAAATTCAGCTGTGAGCTTAAAAGTGGCCTTAGAATTAAATTTATCTATCTCTCTCTCTCTATCAACTATAAATCTAACCGCTACAGACTGTACTCTTCCCGCAGAAAGTCCTGCTTTTATTTTTTTCCATAGTACTGGTGATAGTTCAAATCCTACGAGTCTATCGAGAATTCTTCTGGCCTGCTGGGCATTTACCAGATCTATATCTATACTCCTTGGGTTTTCGATCGCTTTTGTGATGGCATTTTTAGTGATTTCCCTAAAGACTATTCTTTTAGTGTTTTCGTCCTTTAGTTTGAGTACCTCTTTAAGATGCCAGGATATAGCTTCACCCTCACGGTCATCATCACTCGCTAGGTAGACAGTCTCTGAATTCTTTACCAGTAGCTTTAACTGCTTGATTACTTCTTTTTTATCGGCAGTAACCTCATAGGTAGGTGTAAATTTGTTTTTTATATCTATAGCCTTGTCTCCTTTTGGCAGATCTCTTACGTGGCCATAACTAGAGGCTACTTTGTAATCCTTACCTAGATAACCTTCTATTGTTTTTGCTTTGGCAGGAGATTCGACAATGACTAAATTCTTGGACATATTATGAGCTTTGGTTAATTAGCCTGTTTTGGCAGAGGAATATAAAACCGTAAAAATAGACGCGATTATATTCTCGTCCAAATTATTGGAGATTTGTTATTTTAATCTGGCATGATTATTAATTATAACTGTCAATAATATTTGTAAATCATGAAAAAATTACTTACAATTCTTCGACATGGTGAAGCAGAATTTGTTGATTTAAATTCTAAAGATTTCACTCGGTCTCTTTCTCCTAAGGGAAGGGCAGATATAAAAGCAATCTCTGAGACGATACAGAAAAGAAAAACCAGTTTTGACTTATTAATAAAAAGTCCCTCCACTAGAACAGTAGAAACTGCCATGCTTCTCATGGAACAAATAAAGTTTCCGAAAGTTAAAATAGAAGAATCTATTTATGAAAGTTCACTAGAAAATTTATTGGATGTAATAAGAAATATACCAGTTGATATTTCCAATGCTCTATTGATAGGTCATAATCCATCCCTCAGTGCCCTAATAGGGTATCTCGTTCACGACTCTTATATAAACTTACAGCCTGGTACCATGGTAAGGATGGAAGTTTACGTAGGAGATTGGGATCACATCACGCAGGGAAGTGCTTCGGTATTTGAAGTCATTCAGTAGATTATTCGTGATTGGTAGGGCTTATTCTTCTTTTAACGGCAAAATTTTATTTTTTTTGTAATTGTTTAAGATTATAAATATTAAGAAAGCCTATTTATGAGTGCACTAGGACGCCACATTATTGTCGAATTTTACGATTGCAATCCAGAGATTTTGAATGACGTAGTTCATATTCAAAACAGTATGGAAGAAGCTGCTGAAGAAGCCAGTGCCACTATTATCAATTCCACATTCCACCATTTTTCTCCTTATGGAGTATCCGGTGTAGTGGTGATACAAGAAAGTCATCTTGCCATACACACCTGGCCGGAGTATGGATATGCTTCGGTAGATCTATTTACCTGTGGGGAAACTGTCAATCCCTGGGTTTCATATAACTATTTGAAAAATGCATTTGAAGCAGCTCATGGCTCGGCAGTGGAATTGAGGAGAGGGGAAATGGCATTGCTCACCCACAAAGATTTTGATATCAACCAGATGCGGGATGAAAAATCTGCCGGAGAAAGTACCCCAATGAGAACAAAAGATGTATGGTTTACTGAAAGAAATGAAAGTATAGCTTTATCATTAAAACATGACGGCAAATTATATGAAGAGGAATCCGAGTTTCAAAAAGTAGAAATCTATAAAACATTTGCTTATGGCAATATGCTGACCTTGGACGGCATGGTGATGACTACCGAAAAAGATGAATTTGTTTACCATGAAATGATCGCCCATGTACCTATGCAGTCACATCCCAATCCTAAGCGGGTACTGATAATAGGTGGTGGAGATGGTGGCACGGCCAGAGAACTACTCAAATATGACGATCTGGAGGAAGTAGTCATGGTAGAGATAGATGAAAAAGTAGTAGAGGCTTCTAAGGAATTTCTTCCTACTATCGCTTCGGCTTTTGGAAACCCCAAATTAAATCTAAAAATTGAAGATGGAATCAAGTATGTGAATGAGGCTCCTGACGAATCGTTTGATATAGTATTAGTGGACAGCACTGATCCGGTAGGCCCGGGAGAAGGATTATTTACAGTAGAATTCTATTCACAAGTTCATAGGATATTGAAGAAAGACGGTATCATGGTCACACAGTCTGAATCTCCACGTTTTAATGAAAAAGTCTTTGTGGAAATTTATGATTGCTATAGAGGTATATTCGGAAGGGATAATGTTCACTGCTACCTAGTTCATATCCCTACTTATCCTACTGGTATGTGGTCTTTTTCTTATAGTGCTAAAGGAAACTGTACTCCTTCAGTAGTACAGGAGCAGGCAGCATCACTAATTCCCAATTTTGATTTAAAATATTATAATACCAAGTTGCATCACGCAGCTTTTGTATTGCCGAATTTTGTACAGGAGATGATTAAACCTAAATCTTAAATTTCTTTTATGTCATTAAAACATCAACTTATAGATAAATTTGACCCGAGTGGGGTAGGTAGTGCAGGAAGCTTATTTGGTTTACCCTTTGATGAGGAAACAGCTGAGGTTATCGTGATTCCTGTACCCTGGGAAGTGACTGTTTCCTATTCGCCCGGCACTGTAAATGGCCCAGAAGCCATACTAAATGCATCCCCTCAGCTTGACTTATATCAAGATGATATCAGAGATGCTTGGAAGTTGGGTATTCACATGATCGAATTGCCCGAACACATAAGGTCTATCAGCGATAATTACCGTATTCTGGCCAAAAATTATATCAATTTTTTGGAGATGAATGAACCAGAGCATGATTCAGAACGACTGGCTGCTGTACCTGATTTAATAAATAAGGCCAGTTCAGAAATGAATCAATGGGTTTATGATCAGGTAAAACATTATCGGAGCAAGGGCAAATTAGTAGCCTTACTCGGAGGAGATCATTCTACCCCTTTGGGAATGATAAAAGCCATAGCCGAAGAGACCAAAGATTTTGGTATTCTTCAGATAGATGCACATGCCGATCTTCGGATAGCCTATGAAAATTTCGAGTATTCTCATGCCTCTATTTCTTATAATGCACTTAAGCTGCCACAGGTAAGTAAATTAGTGCAAGTTGGTATCAGAGACTATGCTGAGTCTGAAGCAGATTTGGCTAGATCTGATAATAGGATCACCACTTTCTATGATAAGGATATTAAAGCATCTCTCTATGAAGGCCGGTCTTGGAAATCTATCTGTGATGATATAGTGAAGGAGCTACCACAAAAGGTTTATATCACCATAGACATAGATGGACTTGACCCCAAATTATGTCCCAATACTGGCACCCCAGTTCCTGGAGGATTTGAACTTGAAGAAATGCTATATCTCATGAAGCAGGTAGTACTTTCGGGAAAAGAACTTATCGGCTTTGATCTAGTGGAAGTGGCACCTGGTCCAGAAGGTGATGAATGGAATGGTAATGTCGGTGCTAGAATATTGTACCGCATGTGTAATCTATTAGGAGCTTCTAATGGAAGACTGACCTTGAAATAGTAAGTATAAATAAAGGTTACTATTGCTTGAGAGTAATAATGAAATATTAGACTATTTTACTACTTCATCGCGCTAGAAAAATCTATTTTAAAAACTCTATATATGAAAGGCGTAATACTTACGGATCAAAATTCAAATAAAATTGCAATTGATGATATTGATCTAGGACCATTAGCTTCCGATGAGGTAAAAATTAAAATTTATGCTGCCGCGCTCAATCATCGTGATCAATGGTGCAGGGAGGGCAGATATCCCAACATACAGAATGGTATAATTTTAGGGTCAGATGGAGCTGGAGAAGTAATAGAAGTAGGAGCTGATGTTGATTCCAAATGGTTGGGCAAGTTTGTAATCATAAATGCCGCCAATAACTGGGGGGCTAAACAGAAAGCGCAGTCCCCAAATTTCCAGATAATGGGAATGCCCACACATGGTACTCTTGCCGAATATGTCCATATAAAAGCCGACCGTCTTATACTTAAACCAGAGCATATGAGCATGGAAGAAGCGGCTGCATTACCATTGGGAGGTGTTACAGCCTATAGAGCGATATTCTATCATGGTCAAGTTAATCCTGGAGACAGAGTCCTTGTAACTGGATTTGGAGGAGGAGTAGCCCAGTTTGCGGCCCAGTTTGCTTTGAAAGCTGGGGCTATAGTGTATACAAGCAGTGGTTCAGGACAGAAACTTCAGATAGCTTATCAGAATGGTATAAAAGGTGGGTTTGATTATAATGATCCTGACTGGGCCGAAAAAGCTAAGAAAGAAACTGGAGGATTTGATCTGGTGATAGATAGCGCAGTAGGGGATACACTGGACACATTGATCAAAGTGATTAAACCCGGCGGAAAATTGGTAATATATGGAGCTACATTGGGTAACCCATCCAAATTAGATATGAGACGCGTATTTTGGAATCAGATTACTATACAAGGGACTACCATGGGAAGTGATAGAGATTTTAAGAGTATGGTAGATTTTGTAAATATCCATAAAATCGTTCCCATTATTGATAGTGCTTATCCACTTGCAGACGTGGTTCAGGCATTTGATAAGATGAGGGATGGAAAGCAGATAGGAAAGATAGTAGTCAAACTTGTTTAATCCAGATCCTCTTCAAAAAGAAAATTCTGATAAGCATTATTTAGTTCTTTAAGCGCATGGGCATTGTTTTGTTCTTTAGACTGGCGAATTCCAGTTTCATAAGTTAGTTTAGCCTTATCTAATGATCTTTGTTCTGCATAAAAAGCAGCTGCATGATAATAGGTAGGGATATAACTTTCATGCTCTTTTAGGAGTTTGTCATAATAATGGATAGCTTTCTTAATATCTAAGTTTTGGTATTCCAAAGCTAAAGCATACAGGTTAAAGGGATTATCAGGTTCCTCTTCTGTAAATTTTAAGAGTTGTTCTATGCGTTTTAAATTGCTCATGGATACGTTTTTTAATTAAGGGGGTATTCGTTAAATTCACGACAAATTACAGAAAAATAAACCGAAATATATATGAAAATTCTTGTATGCATCACTCATGTGCCGGATACAACATCCAAAATTCAATTTACAGATAACAATACAAAATTCGATAAATCTGGTGTCCAGTTCATCATTGGTCCATACGACGACTACGCTCTAGCGAGAGCAGTAGAGCTTAAGGAGCAGAGTGGCGGCAGTCTTACTGTTCTAAATGTGGGTGAGGCAGAAACTGAGCCTACTATCCGAAAGGCATTGGCCATAGGGGCTGATGAGGCGATCAGAGTTAATGCAGCTCCAAAAGATTCACTTTTTGTAGCCAAGCAAATAGCCCATTATGCCAAAGAAGGCGGATATGACCTGATCCTTATGGGGAGAGAATCCATAGATTTTAATGGTGGTATGGTCCATGGTATGGTAGGCGAAATTTTGGGAATGCCATCGATATCTCCTGTAATGAAATTGGATTTAGAAGGAAGTACTGCTAAAATGGCTAGAGAAATAGAAGGCGGAAAAGAATATCTAGAAGTCTCCCTTCCATTTATCGCGGGATGTCAGGAACCTATCGCAGAATGGAAAATCCCAAATATGCGTGGTATCATGTCTGCCCGGACTAAGCCTTTGAATGTAGTGGAAGCAGTATCTGATGAAACTTCCACCCAGGTAGATGCTTTCCAATTGCCTCCTGCCAAAGGTGCAGTAAAATTGATTGATAAAGACAATGTAGAGGAATTGGTTAAACTTTTGAAGAATGAAGCCAAAGTGCTTTAATTATTTTATTTTCAATTAAAAAAAGATAATATGTCTATTTTAGTATATATAGAACAGGCTGAAGGTGCCATCAAAAAAACCTCATTAGAAGCAGTCTCTTACGCAAGAGCCCTTGCAGATTTAGAAGGCACAGGTGTCACCGCGGTAGCACTGGGGACCATAGATAGCGGCCAACTGGCCAAAGTGGGTTCAGCAGGAGCGGACAATGTGCTACATGTGAATAATGAAAAGTTAAATTCTGGTGTAATCCAAGCTCATGCCAATGCAGTGGCACAAGCATTTAAAAAAGTAGATGCCAAAACACTGGTATTGGCTAAATCTTCATTAGGGGATGCTGTAGCTGCACGATTGGCAATAAAATTAGATGCTGGTTTGGTTTCGAATGTCACCGATCTGCCAGATACTACTACTGGATATAAGGTAAAAAGAAGTATCTATACAGGCAAGGCATTTGCTGAAACTACCATCACAACTGAGAATAAAATTTTGGCAGTGAAAAAGAATGCTGTCGATCTAAAGACTGACGGCGGAGATGCCAGTGTGGAAAATTTTGAAGTGGAGCTTTCTGATGCAGATTTTTCTGCGAAAATAACTTCGACAGATCAAGCTACTGGAGATATATTACTCCCAGAAGCAGATATAGTAGTTTCTGGAGGCCGAGGTATGAAAGGCCCAGAAAACTGGAACCTATTGGAAGATCTTGCCAAAGAGCTCGGTGCCGCCACCGGCTGTTCCAAGCCAGTATCTGATATTGGATGGAGACCTCATCATGAGCACGTTGGGCAAACTGGTGTAAAAGTTGCTCCAACTTTGTACATTGCAGTAGGTATATCAGGCGCCATCCAGCACCTGGCAGGGGTAAACTCTTCTAAATATATCGTGGTGATCAATAAGGATGCTGATGCGCCTTTCTTTAAAGCAGCAGATTATGGTATAGTAGGTGATGCATTCGAAATATTGCCGAAACTTACCGAAGCAGTTAAAGCATTAAAATAAGGTATCGTGGAAAACACAATTGAATTAGAAATATTAGGATTATCATCAAATCATTCCCAATCCGGTTCTTTTACCCTGGTAATGGGTGAATTGGAAGGTACACGTAGATTGCCTATTGTGATAGGAATGTTTGAGGCTCAGGCCATAGCTATAGAAATAGAAAAGATCATTCCCAATAGGCCAATGACGCATGATTTGTTTAAATCTTTTTCTTCTAATTTTAATTTCTCCATAGATCATATATTGATTTCCGATATGAGAGAGGGGGTATTCTATGCTAAGATTGTATGCCAAAGTTCAGTTAAAAGTGTAGAAATAGATGCTCGTCCATCAGATGCCATTGCTATAGCTGTTAGATTTGATGCTCCTATTTACTGTGCCCAGAAGGTTATGTCTGAAGCTGCAATCGAATTTGCAGAAGAAGAACAGGAAAGTAAGGAATCAGTTTCTGCAAAAAAGAAAGATCAGCCAAAGCCAAAATCTTCTTCTTCCGAAAGCAACCTGAAAGACTTTAGTTTGGATAAGTTGAATGAACTTTTGGACAAAGCAATCAAAAATGAGGATTATGAAAGAGCTGCCCGGATACGAGATGAAATCAATAGAAGAAATTAACTTAATTTTAGGCCTGGATCTGTTCCAGGCCTTTTTTAATTAAATATGACAATATACCTATTGTCACATCCTTATTTTATTTGATACATTTTTCACTTTTCCCGATAGCTATTGGAATCGATATTCATCATTTCAACATTCGAAATTGTATTTCATTTAAAAGCTCGAATATTGAACGCCTACTAATGAATGATGAAGTACACGGTCCTACCTTAACTTCTCAGTTCTCACCTTATAGTACTTCCAACTTCCCACTTCGTACCTATTTTAATCTGACTTTGGCCTTCGTTCATCCTTCATATCTTTGTGCTTAATCATATTATTTCAAATATGCTAAAAACAATCAAATTCCATTATCTTTACCGACTCATTTAGACTACAACCCAATTAACCCAAAGATTTGCATCAAGTATTTTACATAGATAAATGGATTATTTAAGAGGTTTAATAGGAATTATTGTCCTCCTCGGAGTAGCATTGGCTTTTTCCTCCAGTAAGAGGACAGTAGATTGGCGATTGGTTGGGATAGGGGTAGTGCTTCAATGTATCTTTGGATTTCTAATAACTAAAGTAGATTTTGTAGCAAGAATCTTTGCCGTAGTCAGCCGTGGATTTGTAAAATTTTTGAGTTTTTCAGAAGATGGCGCAGTCTTTCTTTTTGGCGATCTAGCTACCTCTTCTTTTGGATTTATATTCGCTTTTCAGGTATTACCCACCATCATATTCTTTTCTACAGTTTCTGCCGGATTATATTATTTGGGTGTCTTGCAGAAAATAGTATTCGGTATCGCATGGGTGATGTCCAGGACGATGAGACTCTCAGGTGCAGAGAGCCTTTCTGCAGCTGGCAATATATTTTTGGGACAGACGGAAGCACCTCTTCTAGTGCGTCCATTTATACCTACTATGTCAAGGTCTGAGCTCATGTGTCTGATGACAGGGGGGATGGCTACTATTGCCGGCGGAGTATTGGCCGGCTATGTTGCTTTTTTAGGCGGAGATAGTTTGGAAGAACAAAGCCGCTTTGCTGCATATTTACTCGGGGCCAGTATTATGAATGCTCCTGCGGCTATCGTTATGTCAAAGATCATTATACCTGAAACAAATAAAGACAACATTAATGATAAGTTGGAAGTATCAGGGGACAATATGGGAGTGAACCTTATTGATGCAATGTCTATTGGTGCATCAGAAGGCTTAAAACTTGCATTAAATGTTGGAGGTATGCTTTTGGCATTTATTGCTGTTATCGCAGCTTTAAATTACATACTTTCTGGGTTGATAGGAGAATACACTGGATTGAATTCATTTGTGGTAGCATCTACTAATGGCCAGTTTCAGGGATTTTCTTTGGAATATATTTTAGGGCAGGTTTTTCGATTTTTTGCCTTTATAATAGGAGTCGAGTGGAATGATACGTTACAGGTGGGGTCACTGCTCGGACAAAAAACAGTAATCAATGAATTTGTGGCTTATTTGGGACTAGCTGAAATGAAGGAGGCAGGAACTCTCGCCCCAAAATCAATAGTAATTGCCACCTATGCTTTATGTGGTTTTTCTAATTTCAGCTCAATAGCTATACAGGTAGGAGGGATTGGAAGTATAGCACCTAATCAGCAAGGTAATCTATCAAAATTAGGAATGCGGGCTTTACTGGCAGCCACACTCGCTTGTTTGATGACAGCTACTATTGCAGGGGCACTATTTAGTTGAACGAACTTAATATAGGTTTCAGATATATTCAGAATATCTAAAAATGATCCAATTTGTACTTAAAAACTGATTAAACTTCCAAAAGAAAAAATCTAAAAAAATCCTCGCTTTTAATAGAAGCGAGGTTTTTTTTATTACTCATTGATTATAATCTTCTCAATTTTATCACCTGCCTTAATTTGATCTATTACTTCTAGACCTTCTGTTACTTTGCCGAAGCAGGTATGATTTCTGTCTAAGTGGCTGGTATTGTCTCTACTATGGCAGATGAAAAACTGGCTTCCTCCAGTATTTCTTCCGGCATGTGCCATTGATAAAACCCCTCTTTCATGGTACTGGTTCTCGCCTTTTAATTCGCAGTCAATATGATATCCCGGTCCGCCGGACCCGGTACCATTAGGGCAACCACCTTGGATTACAAAATTGGGTATCACTCTGTGGAAATTAAGTCCATCATAAAATCCTTCTTTGGAAAGTTTTACAAAATTTTCCACAGTTTTAGGCGCATCTTCATCATAGAAAGATACCTTCATTACTCCTTTGGCTGTATGTATTTCTCCTGTAGTCATATATTAAATTTTTTTCAAAAATAAGCAATCTTCAGAGGTCTGCAAAAGGTGCTCCAATAATAACCTTAAATTTAAAAAATAACTACTTTGGCAACAATCAGTGAACAATAGGAGGGGTTTTTGCTTTGTAAAATGGAAACAACCATAAAAATTGTATGAACAACCGTGAAAAATTGCAAAAAATGGATAGGGCCCTTAGGCTCCTTGAAGATCTGAAAAACAGTCAGGTAGCATTAATAGAAAAATCTTCACAGCTACAATTGGATGCGATGGAGTTTAATTTCCCTAATATGGAAAAAAACATGGGCGATCTGTATACCAGATACAATGAGTCTTTAGATATGCTCAATGAAGAATTAGAGCGATTTGATATCAGGAGGAATAAGTTCGAAATGGAACATGGGTTGGATAAGGAAGAAGGAGAAGAAAGTTAAAAAATGAATAGGGGATAACAATTACTGTTATCCCCTTTCTATTTGGGTTTACAATCAATTAAAATTTAACTTTGGGTGCTCCTGCCATGATATTATCATTGGCATATTCTGCATATTTTTTAAAATTCTCTACGAATGATTTTGCGAGATCATTCGCCTTTTTATCATAAGCATCTTTTTCTGACCAAGTATTACGAGGATTTAAAATATCATCAGGTACATTTGGACAGGTTTGAGGGACAGCTACCCCGAATATTTCATGATCACGGTATTCTACATTATCAAGGTTTCCTTCAAGTGCCGCTGTGATCATAGCTCTCGTATATTTTAATTTCATTCGATTACCTACACCATATGGGCCCCCAGTCCAGCCAGTATTGATCAGCCATACGTTTACCTGCTGTTCTTCCATCTTTTTCCCGAATAGAGTAGCATATTCAGTTGGGTGTAAAGGTAGGAAAGCAGCACCAAAACATGCAGAGAAGGTTTTCTGGGGTTCGGTAACACCCACTTCGGTGCCAGCGACTTTTGCCGTGTAACCAGATATAAAGTGGTACATTGCCTGACTGGTATTAAGTTTAGATATGGGAGGTATAACACCAAATGCATCTGCTGTAAGAAAAAAGATGTTTTTGGGTATTCCACCTATAGAAGGAGATACAGCGTTGGCTATATAATGTATTGGATAGGCAGTACGGGTATTTTCGGTTACTGAATTGTTGGTATAATCTACTGTTCTGGTGTTAGGATAAAAACGTGTATTTTCTACTATTGAACCAAATTTAATGGCATCCCAAATTTCCGGTTCGTTTTCTCTTGTCAGGTTAATTGCTTTTGCATAACAACCTCCTTCAAAATTGAAAACACCATTTTCTGTCCAGCCATGTTCATCATCTCCAATAAGCCCTCTATTAGGATCAGCAGATAGGGTAGTCTTACCGGTACCTGAAAGGCCAAAAAAGATGGCGGTATCATTATTCTCACCTATATTAGCAGAGCAGTGCATAGACAGCACATGGTGGTCATGTGGAAGGATGTAGTTTAAAACTGAAAAAATACCTTTTTTCATCTCTCCCGCGTAGCCCGTTCCTCCTATAAGGATCATTCTTTTACTGAGATTTAAGATTGCAAAATTCTTTTGACGAGTACCATCTATTTCAGGATCGGCTTCAAAGTCGGGAGCACAGATAATAGTGAAATTAGGCTCAAAATTTTCCAGTTCATCTGTCTGTGGCCGCAAAAACATATTATGGCAAAATAAATTATGCCATGCATGGGTATTCACTACTCGGAGATTGAGGCGATAATTTGGATCTACTCCAGCATATGCATCTCTCACATACACTTGTTTATTTTTTAAAAAATCCACCATTTTTCGGTGTAACCCATCGAATTTTTCTGGACTAATAGGAATATTAATATCTCCCCACCATACGCTACCAGCGGTCGTTTCATCTTCTACTATAAATCGGTCCTTAGGCGATCTTCCGGTAAATTTGCCGGTATCAGCCATAAGTGCACCATTATCAGTCAGAACACCTTCCTTGTTTTGAAGGGCATGCTCTACCAATTCGGCAGGGGTTAAATTCCAAAATGCCTGTGAAACCTTCTCAATACCAATTATTGATAGTTTTTCGTCAGAAGATTTAATCATAAGATCTTGCATAAGTTTATTGGGTATAAAAATGATCGTTAATTAATTCTGTAAAGATAATTATATTGGACATTTTAAATGGCAAAATGTTGCTTTATTTCTCATTTCAATCGATTTCGGAAGGTATTTTCGAATATATAGCGAATAAATAAAAAACTCAAAAAATTCACCAAATATTTATGGTTTCATTTAGTATAAATTCAAAATTAAATTAATCCTAGCTTCGATAATGGCCTTCTTACAAGTCTAATTGAAAAAAATCTGCTATCATTGCACTTTAATTTAATATTGATATTAAAAAAATATTCATTTGGAAAAGCCTTCACAAGAAAACCAAAGTAGTGCCCCTATGGATCTTTTTCCCGGACCAACTCTGTTTGGTCATCCCAAGGGTTTGATGACCCTGTTTTTTACGGAAATGTGGGAGAGATTCAGTTACTATGGCATGCGGGCCATTTTGATATTATTTATGACTGCAGCAGTAGTGGACGGTGGACTTGGACTTGATGATAAAACGTCGGGTGCTATCTATGGACTATATACAATGGGGGTTTATTTATTGGCACTACCCGGGGGGTGGTTGGCAGACAGGTTGTTTGGCCTAAAAAAATCTGTGTGGTATGGTGGTATTATTATCGCGATTGGCCATTTCACTATGGCAATTCCTGGAGTTGTCGATCTTTTTACCGACACATCGAGTGCCCGACTAAGCGTCTCTCCATTGGATTCCAATTCATTTTATATCGGTCTTATCCTCATTGTGATCGGTACTGGCTTACTTAAGCCCAACATTAGTTCAATAGTAGGTCAGCTTTATCCCGCAGGAAGTATCAAAAGAGATGCTGGCTTTTCTATATTTTATATGGGGATCAATCTGGGTGGATTTATTGCTCCACTGGCGTGTGCTACAATGGCCGCCATAGATTGGCATTTAGGTTTTGGCTTGGCAGGGTTAGGTATGGTCATTGGCTTGATTCAATATAAGTTATCTGCAAAGACGTTGGATGGGTATGGGGAGGCTGTGGCCTTTGACTCCCCGGAAAAACTCTTGCAACAGGCAAAGTTCAGGAAAGTGATTTTAGGTATTATTGGCGTTACCATTCTGGTTTTGTTTGCGCTTTTTGCTGGTTTGATCCCAGTAGAAGTGTCTGCCTTGGCCGGCATTTCAGGAGTCACCATTGCTGTGGTAGCATTTGTGTATTTGGGTTATGTGATTTTATTCGGAGGTTTGACCACAGCGGAACGCAATAAAGTAATTGTAATCGCTATCCTGTTTTTATTTTCCGCAATGTTTTGGTCCGGGTTTGAGCAGGCCGGTTCCTCATTGAATCTTTTTGCCGAGCGTTTTACAAACAGGAATTTTTTGGGATGGGAAATACCAGCGGGGTATTTTCAGTCCGTAAACTCCATGTTTATCATCATATTTGCGCCATTTTTTGGTGCCTTATGGATTTGGCTTGGTAGACGTAATTTGGAACCCAGCTCACCGATGAAATTTGTTTTAGGTCTATTCTTGTTGGGTCTTGGATTTTTGGTCATGTACTTTGCTGCTAAAATTGCTGCCTCAGGTGACCTTGCCGCGCCAACTTGGCTTATATTCACCTATATGCTTCACACCTTTGGTGAGCTGAGCTTAAGTCCCGTTGGCTTGAGTTTAGTGACTAAGCTTGCTCCCGCAAAGTATGCCGGGCAAATGATGGGCATTTGGTTTTTGTCTATATCTTTGGGCAATCTTATTGCTGGCTTAATTGCCGGGGAAGTGAGTGGGGGAACTGAGGAAGCTTTAAGTCAAATGCCGGATCAGTACATGGTTATCGTATATACTGCAATGGGAGCAGCGCTACTCCTGCTGCTATTAAGTAAACCTATAAAGAAACTGATGGGTAATGTGCATTAATCTGAGGTATATATTAATGCTTATTTGTCGCTCATAAAAAAAGAGAGGTTTTTGAACCTCTCTTTTTTGTTAATGACCTGTGGAATCTTCCTTTTTTTCTTTAAAAACAGTCTTCCTAAAATCTATGGCCGAGATGCCTGCACCAAGACCGATAAGAATACATACAATTAATATGAATGTTTGAGCCCCGGTTTCGATTGGAGCACTGAAAATATCTAATAGCATATTTAAAGGATTTTTAGAATCTAACTTTCGCGCAATTTACTACATGAAAATCAGAGGACAAAGTATTATTTAAAAAACAAGGCCAATTAAAGCAATTGGCCTTGATGTGATCTTTAAGTTAAAATCTAATCAATTTCATCATCCAAATCTTCGAGGTCATCATCATCGTCGAAGTCAATGTCATCCTCAAAATCAACAAAATTGTCGTCTACGAATTCATTTTCCTCATCTAAGTCGTAAACTTCTTCTCGAAATTCATCTTCGAATTCGTTGATATCGTCCGTATCATCGAAATCATCAATATCGTCTTCAAAATCTTCTAACATAAGAAATCTGGTTTATATATTCACAAATATATTAATTGGAATAAAAATACCTATAGGATGAAGATTTTATTTAAATACTTTTTTATGGTATAACTATAAACTGTTGCTTACCAAAACTAAAAAGGTAAAATCTACTGGTATGCACCAATAAAATTGTGAAAAAATGTATTATTGGCAAAAGTGATTGGCACTAATAGAAAAGATATAAACAATCGTGCGGATAATTTTTTTAATTAAAGATTGATTTGATGTATTTTTTTATCAGAGGTTTAGACAGGTATCGCTTGACCATGGAATAATCCATAGCTTTGTTTATATCCCGTTCATCTATAGAACTGCTAAGAATGTAAATTTCGGGATTGTCTATATCAGTAGGATGAAATTCTTCTAAAAACTCCCATCCAGTCATTTCAGGCATATTTAAATCCAGAAATAGATAGTTTGGGTTGATGGTATAGATGTTCTTTAAAGCCTCGGTAGCATTGTCAAATTTGAAAATTTCACACGGTTCTTTAATGTTTTTTGAAATCAGCTTCTCAGTCACAAACGTACTGATAGGATCATCATCTATTAAGACTATTTTTACCATCATTGAAATGCAAAATATTAAGGTTAAGAAACATTATTGTTTATACAAAATTAACGTAATTTTTGATTGTAACAATCAATTTTGAATAAATATTTGTTTCAAATGATTTTTTCTGCGGATGAAATGCATGTAAATAACTATTGTCCTATTCAAAAAAGGACCAAAAATTTCA
The DNA here is from genome assembly GCA_035461405.1 of Anditalea sp. Taxonomy (GTDB): domain Bacteria; phylum Bacteroidota; class Bacteroidia; order Cytophagales; family Cyclobacteriaceae; genus Anditalea. Next base: position 26,935 of record DATHVH010000012.1, on the reverse strand, counting down.
TTTGAACAGGTTGAATAAATATTTTAAGCATTGGCAACTAGCTTGTTGCTGAATTCTTTTAATATTTTCTCTACGGCAGTGTTTATTTTTTTCTGTTTTTGATCTGGATTATTTACTGTGCCGACAGCGGTAGCCCTCATGATTATTCTATCGACATTCGGATCAATGAAGTCGATGATTACCTCACCTTGCTCATATTTCCTGACTTCCGGAGCCATGGGCATCCCCCACATCCATGGGTTCCACATCCCCCATCTTCCATAGGAGGGATATATGGTACGTTGATTTTGCTGTACGTCTGTATTATACCTGATGATTAAATCGGGTGCATCTGCATTATATTCAAACCCCCTTTTTTCCATACCTGCAATTAAATTCTGTTGTAATTTTTCTTCCATTATGGGTGAATCGAAAGCTGCCTTACCCCGAACTTCATTTAGGATTGCAAAGGTCCTGTAAGTTTTTTGCTCTACGAAATCGCTTTTTTCAGTATACACTTTCACAGGACTACAGGCTGCTACACAAAACAACCCTAAGACAATTATGCCTAATTTTAATGTGCTTTTCATTTTGTACCTCCTATTTGTTTACATTATTAACGAAGGATAAACTATAGAGTTGTACTGCCAAAATTGAAATTATCCTAAGCTAGAGTCCCATATTCGTATACAATGATTACATTTGCCAAAATTAACATTTCGAAGATAGGATGGTAAGACCTGATTTTGATGATATCTTTATGGAACTTGCGGTAAACCTGGCCAAGAGATCCCACTGTATAAAAAAGCATGTCGGAGCAGTGCTCACTAAAGAAACCCGTATCATTTCCATAGGCTATAATGGACCTCCCCCAGGTACGCATAATTGTGATGAGGAATTTCCAGAGCATGGTTGTAGTCGGGATAGCAAAGGCAGCTGTTCTCTGGCACTTCATGCCGAACAGAACGCGATTCTCTATGCCGTAAAAAATAATACTTATGTAGATGGCTCCACTTTATATGTTACATTGGCACCATGTCTTGCCTGCGCGAGGATAATTTATTCTATGGGTATCGCTAAAGTAGTGTACCTATATTCCTATGCAGAATATAAGGGACTACCAGAAGACGAAGGTCTTAGCTTTCTCCGTAAGTTTGGAGTGGAAGTAGAGAAGTATGAGAAAGAGATATTATTTGAAGATTCTCTTATTTAAATGAAGTTCACTTCAGGATGTAGTTTTATGCCGAATTTTTTAAAAATATCTGCTTGAATTTTTTCACTTAGATCTACAATATCCTGTCCTTCTCCCTGACCATAATTGACCAGCACTAGTGGCTGAAATTCATGCACCCCAATCTGGCCAAAACGTTTTCCTTTCCATCCGGCCTTTTCAATGAGCCAAGCAGCGGGTATTTTCACGCCTTCATCGGTTTCATATCCGGGAATATTAGGATGTAAAACTTTTAGCTCTTCATATTGAGCTACAGGTACAGTTGGGTTTTTAAAAAAACTTCCGGCATTGCCGATGACCTTAGGATCAGGTAATTTACTTTGTCTTATGTGGATTACGGCATCGCTGATTGCTTTTAAGCTAAGGTCTGTGATATTCATTTCCTTCAAAGTTTGCAAAATAGCACCGTAGCTTACATTATAAGATGGCTTTTTTAATAGACGGAAATGAACATGGGTAATGATATATTTATCTTTTGCAATATTTTTAAATATGCTTTCCCTATACCCAAACTGACATTGCTGGTGATTAAAAACAATGATGTCATGCGTTTCTCTATCAATAGCTTCTAGACTATCGAATACTTCTTTAATTTCTACCCCATATGCACCTATGTTTTGCATAGGTGAGGCACCTACGGTACCTGGTATAAGTGAAAGATTTTCTACCCCAGCCCATTCATTGCTGATCGCTTTGAGAACAAAGTCATGCCAACTTTCACCTGCTCCTACCTTGACTTTGACTTCCGTATCACTTTCAGACAATATTTCTAATCCCTTAATATTGATTTTTAAAACTACGGCGTGAATATCCTTTGTCAAGAGTATATTACTTCCGCCACCTAAAATAAAAACAGGAATTTTTTTGTCTTTGGCAAATTCCAGAGCCTGGATCACTTCTTCATTCGAATGTACTTCGATAAAAAACTTTGCTTTTTTATCTAATCCGAAGGTGTTAAATTCCTTTAAAGAGATGTTTTCTTGTATCTTCATGCTTCAGTAATTATCGCGAAGTAAATAAGTTTTTGACCAATAAGAAAGAAACAAAGCGTTTTTGACTATTGGTAATTACTCATCAACACTTTGATAATGCTTTTTTTGATCATTATGTAATTGACATTAAGTAGAATGAAGGAAATAGTAATTAACGGGATTCGAATACGTCCCGGTCAGTCCATCAACATAGAAATAGCCATAGCCAGATTACCCACCCACACACTTATTGATTTGCCCGTTTTTATCCACAGATCTAAATTAGATGGTCCAGTAGTATTGGTAAGCGGAGGTGTCCATGGAGATGAGATCAACGGTATAGTCTCAGTGAAGCGGATGTTGGAAGAAAATTTATTCATACCAAAGATAGGCACCATTATATTTATCCCATTGGTCAATGTGTATGGATTTTTAAGTAATAGTAGGACATTTCCGGACGGAAGGGATTTGAACAGAAGTTTTCCCGGAAATAATAAAGGTTCTTTGGCTGCACAGATTGCACATATCATTACTACTGAAATCATTCCACATATAGATTATGGTATAGACATCCATACGGGTGGAAGGATGCTAACCAATTATCCTCAGATAAGAGTGGATTTTAAAGATAGAAAAGGTTGGGAGTTAGCCAAGATATTTGGTGCACACTTTGTCATTAATTCACCTCATATAGATAAATCATTCAGAAAAGAAGCATTTAAAAATGGAAAACACATCTTGGTATATGAAGGAGGTGAATCCATGAGGTTAGATGACTTGTCTGTAGAGGAGGCTATTGCTGGGACCCGTAGAGTACTTCAGCATCTGGGTATGATAGATGGAGAACTGGAGTATAAAGAACCCCTCATTATAAAAGAAAGCTCATGGATGAGGGCCAAAATATCTGGCATATTCATCCCAACGGTTAAACTGGGAGATCCTATAAAAAAAGGACAAATGCTGGCCAAAATATCAGATCCCTATGGCCAAGTAAAAGTGCCTGTAAAAAGTACTACTAACGGACATGTGGTTGGACTTAACAATCTTCCAGTCATCAATGCGGGAGATGCTATAGTTCATATAGGTCGAGTTTAAATAAAATATAAATTATAATAACCAAATATCTTTTTCCGTGTTTTAATTCAAAATATTCATACATGGTTAATTATCAGCAATACCTTCAAATTCGAGAATACACTTTAAAATTATGTGAAAACCTTGAAACAGAAGATTATGTAATCCAGGCAGAAGAATTCGTCAGTCCTACTAAATGGCATTTGGCTCATACTACGTGGTTTTTTGAAGCTTTTGTTTTAAAAGAATTGCAGGAGGATTACAGAGAATTCAATAAAAATTTCAACTTTTTTTTTAATAGCTATTATAATGGAAAAGGGGATAGGACAGCTAGAAATATTAGAGGTTTGATGACCCGCCCTACTGTAAAGGAGGTATTGGCCTATCGAGAATATGTAGATTTAGCTATGAAAATATTATTTGAATCCCACTCTATAGACAAAAATATATCGGATCTCATTGAATTAGGTTTTAATCATGAACAACAGCATCAGGAACTACTCATTTCTGACCTAAAATATAATTTATCTCTTAACCCATTATTTCCAGCTGTATTAGATTGGAAAGAATATCCTCAAGGTTTGCCGAGTAAATGGGTTTCAGTTGAGGAAGGTTTATATTCTATTGGTTTCGAGGGTGATGGATTTTCTTATGATAATGAATTAGGGCGTCATAAGACTTACTTGCAGAACTTTGATATCAGCAGCTTTTTGGTTACCAATGGTGAATTTCTGGCCTTTATGAAGGATGGTGGCTATGAGGACCATAATTTATGGCATTCTGAAGCGTGGGGATGGATTAATGAGCAGAAAATCAGCAAACCCCTATACTGGGAAGAAAATGGAGGGGAATATAAATATTACACTTTAAATGGACTTCAATCCTTAGACCCAAATGCACCGGTTGCACATGTTTCTTTTTTTGAAGCGGCTGCATATGCTGCATGGAAGGGGTGCCGACTTCCTACAGAATTTGAATGGGAGGCAGCATCCAGTAAATTCGAATGGGGAAGTCGATGGGAATGGACGAACTCTGCATATCTTCCATATCCCAATTTTACAAAAGCACCCGGTGCGATTGGTGAATATAACGGAAAGTTTATGATTAATCAGATGGTGCTCAGGGGAGCATCTGTCGCCACTTCTCCTGGGCATTCGAGAATGACTTATCGAAATTTTTTCGATACTTATGCCAGATGGCAATTTACCGGAATAAGATTAGCAAAATAACATATATGACTCATAGCGCCACTACCACCTCATACGATCAAATATTCGCTCAGGATATCTTAAATGGGCTAACAGCCCCCTTAAAGCATTTGCCGTCTAAATACTTTTATGATGATATAGGAGACAAGCTTTTTCAACAAATTATGGAGTTGCCCGAGTATTATCTTACTCGAACAGAATTTCATATACTAGAAAAATATGCAGCGCAAATACTAGAGCCCTTTATAGATCGTGGTGAAAGATTCAACCTCATAGAACTGGGAGCTGGCAATGGATATAAAACAAAGATACTTATTAAATATTTGTATGATAAAAAGGTACCCTTTAACTATTATCCAATTGATATATCAGGAAGTGTTTTGGTAGAAATGAAGGAAGCTTTTTTAAAAGAATTTCCAAATTTAGATATCTATCCAATTCAAGGGACGTACAGATCCACTCTTACTGATAAAAATTGGCAAAAAGGAATTCCAAACCTGATGCTTTTCCTAGGTTCAAATTTTGGGAATTTTGTAGAAAAAGATGCTATGGACCTGATGGATTATATAACCCGATCTTTAAATGCTCAAGATGGGATTCTTATAGGTTTTGACCTTAAAAAAGATCCCCAGTTAATCTTAAACGCATACAATGATTCTAAAGGTGTAACAAGGGCATTCAATATTAATTTATTACATAGAATCAATAAAGAGCTAGAGGGTAATTTCGATGTGGACCAATTTAAGCATTGGCCAGTTTATAATCCAGATAGCGGGGAGTGCAGAAGCTATTTAGTGAGTTTAAAGGATCAAACAGTTAGAATAGGAGCTCTGAATAAAGAGTTTCAGATCAAAAGGGCGGAACCTATTTTTACAGAAGTTTCCCGCAAATTCAGTCTAGATGAGATTCACCATCTAGGATTACTCAAAGGATTTAAAGTATTAGCTGATTTTAGGGATGAAAATGAGTACTTTTCTGACAGCTTGCTTATAAAAGATTAAAAAAGGGGATTTAAATCCCCTTTTTTATATTCACCTATTCAAAGAATTTTTTCAAATCAGCTATTTTTCGATCAAGTGATTCTTCTACTTTTCTATACGCCTCTCTATTCGGGAGTGGCTCATTGACAGAAATATAATACTTAATCTTAGGTTCTGTGCCTGATGGACGAGCAGAAATCTTGCTTCCGTCTTCTAAATAAAACTGAAGTACATTTGATCTATCTAAAAGTAGTTCCTGTTCTGTATCATTCTCAAGATCATATATTCTACCTCTATCCACATCCACTATTTTTATTACTTTTATACCATTGATATGGGTAGGTCTGGAATTTCTGAATCCCTGCATTAATTTCTGAATCTGTTCTGCTCCATCTTTCCCTTTTTTGGTGACAGAAATGAGTGCTTCTTTATAGAAATTATGTTTGAAATAAATATCAGAAAGTACATCAAACAAATTTTTGCCCTTTGACTTATAATGAGCTACTGCTTCAGCAAGCACTGCACAGGCAGATACACCATCTTTATCTCTTACGAAATCACCTATTAGAAAACCATAGCTTTCCTCACCACCTGCCACATATACTTCACTTCCTTCTTTCTCACGTATTACTGTGGCTATATTTTTAAACCCGGTCAAAGTGCTGTAGTATTTTACCCCATATTCTTTAGCTACCTCACCTATAAGATCTGTTGTCACTATAGTGCTTACTACAAACTGTTCTCCGGTAAGTCGGCCATGCTCTCTCATATTTGAAAGCAGGTAATGAACCAGGATAGCACCTGTCTGATTACCGTTTAGTAATTCAAACTCACCGAATTCATTAGGGATAGCTGCTGCATATCTGTCTCCATCAGGATCACATGCAAGGACCAGTGCTGCATTTACTTCTTTAGCTAGCTTAAGCGAAAGAGATAGAGCTTCTGCTTCTTCCGGATTGGGATAGATCACTGTTGGAAAATTTCCATCCGGTTCTGCCTGTTCTTTCACCACGTGTATATTTTCAAAACCGAAAACTTTCAAGGCTGCTGGTACCATTTTTCCGCTGGACCCATGAATAGGAGAGAAGACAATTGGCATATCTTTCTGAGTAATCATTGCTTCGGGAGATATACTCAACTTTTTGACTTCATCCAGATATATAAGATCAAAGTCTTTTTCAATATATTCTATCAGATCATCATTTTTATCCCATCGAACCTTATCGAAGGAATCAATTTTCTGAACTTCCATGATAATATTCGTATCATGAGGGGCTACGATCTGTCCACCATCGTCCCAATAGGCTTTATAGCCATTGTATTCCTTCGGATTATGGGATGCTGTTACCATGACACCACTTTTGCAACCAAAATGTCTTATAGCAAAAGATAGCATGGGAGTAGGACGTTGATCTCTGAAATAATAGACCTTTATGCCATTTGCAGTAAATACGTTTGCTGTAGTATCTGCAAAAAGGGTATTGTTGATCCTGCTATCATGGGTGATGGCAACTTTGATCTCTTCATTTGGGAACGAGGAAAGCAAATAATTGGCAAGTCCCTGAGTAGCCATTGCTACTGTATAGACATTCATTCTATTTGAACCTACACCCATAATTCCTCTCAAACCACCAGTTCCGAATTCTAAATCCTTATAAAAGGAATCAGTTAATTCCGTTTTGTCTTCTGAGGCTAGAAGATTTCTGATTTCAATTTTGCTTTGTTCGTCAATGTCACTGTTTAGCCAATGCTCGGCTTTTTGGATGATTGCTATATCTGCCATTTTTTGATAAAAAGTTTAATGAATGTTCTAATTTATATATTTAGACCTTAATAGCCATAATCTTTATGAGAAAGATTAGAATTTTAAAATTAAGGAAAAGTAGAATTAAATGTAATGTGCTAGATAATAATACATTTAATATTATTATTTAAATATTAAAATATGAATTATCTATGAATTCATCCTCCGTATTACTTTATAATTAATTATTCGATTATTAAAATAATAAGCCCGATAGAACTATTCCATCGGGCTTGTTTATATCGGATATCACTTGATTAGAGATTTCCTCTTAACTCTTGCTCTCTTTCTATGGCTTCAAATAAAGCTTTAAAATTACCTTTGCCAAAGGATTTAGCCCCTTTTCTTTGAATGATTTCAAAAAAGAGTGTTGGTCTGTCCTGTACTGGTTTAGTGAATATCTGAAGTAGGTATCCTTCTTCATCTCTGTCGACTAAGATATTTAATTTTTTAAGTGGCTCTATGTCCTCTTCTATGGTTCCCACTCGATCCAGAAGATCATCATAATATGTACCGGGAACCTCTAGAAACTCTACACCTCTTTCTCTAAGTTCAGTCACGGTATGGATAATATCATCAGTCGCTATAGCCATATGCTGCACTCCAGCTCCATTATAGAAATCCAGATATTCTTCTATTTGCGATTTCTTTTTACCTTCAGCAGGTTCATTTATAGGGAATTTTATATAACCATTTCCATTGGATACCACTTTAGACATCAAAGCAGTATAATCAGTAGATATATCTTTATCATCAAAAGTGACCAATAAACTGAATCCCATCACTTTTTCATAAAATTCTACCCATTTATTCATTTCACCCCAACCCACATTTCCAACACAGTGATCAACGTACTTGAAACCAATCGGAGTTGATTTGTAAAGACTTTTCTTGGCTACATATCCCGGTAAAAATGGCCCGTTATAATTTTTTCTTTCAACAAAAGTATGAATGGTTTCTCCATATGTACGGATAGAAGCAACTTTAACCTCGCCATGTTCATCCGAAAGGACTTTTGGTTCTTCGTAAGAGACAGCTCCTCTGGAAGTAGTTTCCTGGTAAGACTTTTCGGCATCATCTACCCATAAGGCTAGTACTTTCACCCCATCTCCATGTTTTTTGATGTGGTCTGCTATAGGGTGGTCCTGATATAATGGTGTAGTTAATACTAATCTAATCTTGTCCTGCTTGAGTACATAACTGGCTCTGTCCTTCATCCCGGTTTCCGGCCCCGCATATGCTATCAGTTCAAAACCGAAGGCGTATTGGTAGTATAAAGCCGATTGTTTGGCATTGCCCACATACATTTCTATATGATCAGTACCATTGATTGGAAGAAAATCTTGTTGCATATTCTTTGTTTTTGGGTTTATATTGCTTTCTATCATACACAAAGATAAAATTTTCTAGACAATTATCGTAATTCCCCGCACCATTACAGAAATGTCCTATTTTTGGAAATGTAGGAGTTTTCAAGCCTCGGCTTTGGAAACTTTTTTCTATTTATCTACCTTCATGAAAAGAAAAAACAAAAACAATCAATATGGATTTTGACAAACTGGACAAAGACCTGACTACTATTGTAGAAAAGAGAATTTCACTTAGCAAAAAGTCTTATGCCGATCCCGATTATGATGATATAGAAGAGGAACTTCATGATTTGGAAGATGATTTTAACGAAGAGTTCAGCCAATATTTGGAAACGGAACTTGAAAAAATTTACGATAAACTTTGTCCTGATAACGATGTTTTGCTGGCCTCAGCCTATTTGGCAAACAAATACACGCCTATGCTGGCAGATGCCAGAGGGGTAGTGAGCTATGAGGTGAAGGGGCCCGAAGGAGTACCTGTAGAATCTGAGCAGTTTGACAGACAGGATGTAAGGATTGTTTTGATTCCAAACCCTGCCCGATTTGTAATGCAGATCAATGGTGTTTCCTTAAAGGATCTTTGGAGGTCAAGATAATATGTCAGATGACCGAGGACCGATATAGGATGTTGAAAAAAGTAAGATGTTAGAAATAAGAAGGTCGGAAATAGTAGGAAACCTCTCATCTACATAAAGCTTTGAAGTCGCTATTTTGCAGGTGTATTTAATAAAATACTACTTTCCGTTTTATAATAAGCATTAAAGGCTGCCCTCCATGGGCAGCCTTTGCTATTTTTCTCTGTATTGGTCTTCTGTAATTATTACATATGGCATCCTACATCCGTCATCCTAAAATCCCAACTTCAACCTGACTTTATCCATCAGTTCTTCCGCTATAGCTTTAGCTTTTTCTTCCCCAGCAGACAGTTTAGTGTCAAGTTCATCTTGGTTGTTCATCAGGTAGTCAAAAGTTTTTCTTTCTTCAGCATACTTATCCAGTACTAATTCCAGGAATTCTTTTTTTGCATGACCATATCCATAATTACCTCCCAAATATTTATTTCGTAAATCCTGAACTTGATCATTTGTAGCCACCAAGCTATATAGCTTAAACAAATTACAAGTATCCGGATTTTTAGGCTCCTCGAGAGGTGTACTATCAGTGATAATGCTGTTGATGTTTTTTTTGAGCTGCTTTTCAGGTAAGAAAATATCTATATAATTGTTATAAGATTTGCTCATTTTCTGCCCATCTGTGCCTGGGATAATCATTACTTCTTCACTAATCCTAGCTTCGGGTATAGTAAAGATATCTTCTCCTACCTTATGGTTAAAAGAGGTGGCGATATCACGAGTCATTTCCAGATGTTGCAGCTGGTCTTTTCCTACAGGAACTATATCGGCGTTATATAAAAGGATATCTGCAGCCATTAATACGGGATAGGTAAATAGTCCTGCATTTACATCTGCTAACCTATCAGATTTATCTTTAAAGCTATGTGCATTGGCCAGCATAGGGTAGGGGGTATAGCAGCTCAGATACCAAGTGAGTTCCGTGACTTCTTTGATTTTCGACTGCCTGTAAAATACGGTTTTAGATATGTCCAACCCAAATGCAAGCCATGCAGCCGCTACGGCGTTGACATTTTCCTTCCTTAGTGCAGGGTCCTTTATAGTCGTTAAAGAGTGGAAATCTGCTATAAATATAAATGATTCGTTATTTTCTTGGTGAGTCAAAGTTACAGCCGGTATTATAGCCCCCAATAAATTTCCCAGGTGCGGTCTGCCCGAACTTTGAATTCCCGTAAGTACTCTTGCCATTGATAAAATTTTTATCGCAAATTAAGGAAATGTAAACATATTTCGGTGCAATTTTAGCGTTATTTGCATATATGAAAACTAGCGTACTAACTTCTTTACTAACACTGATCCTATCTGCATCGCCTTATCTTATTTATGCTCAGGCTATTGAAGAGCAACCTCTAATTTGGGAAAAGAAAAAAATAGATATAGGTACCGTGATGGAAGAAGCAGGAAAGGTAAACACTGAATTCCACTTTGTTAATCGGACTAATTTCCCTGTATTTATAGATAAAATCACGACAGACTGTGGATGTACTACAGCATCTTATACTACTGATACGCTCTATCAAGATAAGATAGGTACGGTAGAAATAGAATATGATCCTACGACTAGGGGAGGGAAATTTAGCAAGATGATCATTGTCAAGACTAATATTGATTATGCTGGTGATACTTTATTTTTAGAAGGATACAACATACCTTATCCTGAAAATGTAGACAACCATTATGCTAACCGTGTAAGTGATTTAGGCTTTAAATTTACTTCTATAAATATGGGCGAGGTTCTTAATAATGAACCTAAAACAAAATATGTTGATTTTTATAACTTCAAAGATATGCCTGTTACTATCAGTCTCCGGACCCAATTGCCGGAACATATCCAATTAAAAATGAGTCCATCCATCGTTCCAGCCAAATCAAGGGGAGTACTCGAAATCACTTATGATGCCGCCATTAAAAATGATCTTGGATACTTTGATGAAAATATCTCTTTCTTTATCGCCAAAGATACAGAGCCGACAGATTTAAGGTTACTGACGACCATTCATGAATACTTTGACCCTTTACCCATTTCAGAAATAAATAATCAGCCCAAGCTTGCCATCTCTGAAGTCAATGTAAATATGGGAAGTATTAGTGCAAGCCAAAAAGTATCCAAATCTGTGACATTGACCAATGCTGGTGCACAGCCTGTAAATATAAGAAAAGTGATTTCAAACTGTGATTGTCTCCAATATGATTTGCCTAGTTTTGACTTACTTCCTGGACAGAAAGAAACACTTAGATTGACATTAGATCCTAAAGGAAGACAAGGCATAGATCATAAAACGATCACTATATTTAGCAATGACCCCCTTAATCCAACTAGGACTATTTTAGTCAAGAGTTCGGTTAAATAATATTAAAGGCCTGTCTTACGGAAGATGGGCTTTATTTTTAGCGTGATTTTTGAATATGGTTATGTAAAAACATGACCTATGATTTTTAGAGTATTGACTTTTCCTATTAGATATACTTTTTCAAAAGTAAAACGAGCGGTAGGGAAATTGGATTTAATACAATTAGAGCCCCTGTTTGCTTTTGGTAATTCTACCGAAATATATTTTAAGGCAAGAGTGGTGGAAGGCTATAAGCAAAGCGTTCCATCTGAAAAGAAATCAGCTGCACGTAATATGCTAGCTGCAGTCAGGCGATATTCAGGAAGCAGTGTTTCAGATATTAAAATCCGTGCACATCTGGGGGATGAAGAAGTATTGGTAGAGAGTGATGGAGAAGGTATAGTGGATGGCTATTTTAGGAGTGGAGCTATAGGTGAAAGCGAAATTATACGCTTTAATTTCGTAAAAGAAGATGATGTAGAATTCCAAAGTTCTGAAGTGATTTTTCCAGTCTCACGTTTTGAGGCAGACCATCCACTGGGTATTATTTCAGACATAGATGACACCATTTTGGTCTCCAAAGCCACACAGGTTGGAGAAAAACTTTGGCTGTCCATTTCAAAAAATGCTTACACCCGCAGACCTTTTCCAGGTATCAGTAAATTTTATAAGGGATTAGTCAACAATGGTAATAATCCTATATTTTACGTTTCCAGCAGTGATTGGAATCTTAATGAACTGATCAAGGATTTTCTAAATTTTAGAGATATTCCAAAAGGTCCTTTACTACTACAGGATCTTCATATAAATCTGCGCAATATATGGAAATCAGGGGGAGGCAGCCATGCCCATAAGGGTGAAAAAATAGAATTTATATTCAACCTGTATCCTCAGATGCAGTTTATTCTTATTGGTGATAGTGGTCAGCATGATCCAGAGTTATATGCGGAAGCTATCAAAAATCACCCAGGGAGAGTTAAGGCAGTCTATATTCGGTTAATCAGGGAAATGGATGAAGAAAGAAAACATCTTTTAGACAAATACAAAGATTCTATAGCTATAGCATATGTGAAAAACACCGATGAAGCTATTGAACATGCCGAAAAGCATGGCTTTTTAAAAAAAACAGCAATTAAATGAACAATCAGATATTATTTATATATAATACCCGCTCAGGCAATCACAACCTGGAAGAAAAAGAGATTATCCATAAAATAGAAAAAGCATTCAATCCGCAACATCAGCTTACGGTTTTAAAACTTGAAAAAAAGAGACAGGGAAACGAAGAAATCATCAATTTTCTATTAAAAGAAAATTGGGATCTAGTAATAGTAGGAGGGGGGGATGGTACCATCCGAAGACTTGTGGCTATTATGATTAATGAAGATTTTGATTTTCCAATTGCCATTTTGCCATTGGGATCAGCCAATGGTCTCGCTACATGTTTGGGTGTAAGTGATTTGGATATAGCTGTAGAGGTATTAAAAAGATCCAGTTATATTAATATGGATGTTTTGTGTATAAATGATAAAATATCTCTTCACCTCAGCGATTTTGGTTTTAATGCAGGTTTGGTAAAGAAGTTTGATGAATCCGATACTAGGGGGATGATGGCTTATTTTAAAGGATCGCTTTCCGAATTTTTTGCCAATAAACCCCTTAAATTTACCCTCATTATTAATCAAGAAGAAATAGAAATAGAAGCTAGGATGCTGATGATAGCCAATGGTAGAATGTATGGTACAGGGGCCATAATTAATCCTACGGGGAGATTGGATGACGGGAAATTTGAAATTATTGCTTTTAACCCTCAGGGCATCAATGAAGTAATTAATCTTTCATTAAATCTGTTTAAAGGGGAAATTAATGAAGATCGTCAAGTGAAAACTTGGCAAGTAGATAATGCCATTATTAGAAATACTGAAAATGCCCAATTTCAAATAGATGGAGATATGGAAGATGATGCGGGTGAGGTTAGAGTTTCTATACTCAAAAACCGCATCAAAGTAATGGTGCTTTCTTTAGCTATGGATACAGTTACCGTAGATTAAGTTCTACGGTAACATTTTTTTTATTTAAAGGCTGGAATGCCAGTGATTTCATTTCCTAAAATTAACAAATGGATATCATGGGTTCCTTCGTATGTGATGACAGATTCTAAATTCATCATATGACGCATGATAGGATAATCGCCCGTGATACCCATACCACCATGAATCTGCCTTGCTTCTCTGGCAATATCCAAAGCCATCGCCACATTATTTCTTTTGGCCAGGGAGATTTGGGCCGTAGTGGCTTTTCCCTCATTCATCAGTTTGCCCAGTCTCCATACCAATAGCTGTGCTTTGGTGATTTCCGAGAGCATTTCTGCTAGTTTTTTTTGGATCAGCTGAAAAGAAGCGATGGGCTTGTCAAACTGGATTCTTTCAAGAGCGTACCTTCGGGCAGAGTCATAGCAGTCCATCGCTGCTCCGAGTGTCCCCCAAGATATACCGTATCTGGCGGAATCCAGGCACATCAGCGGTGCTCCCAGTCCTGATTTGTTTGGCAGTAGGTTTTCTTTAGGTATTTTTACATCATTAAAAACCAATTCGCCAGTACAGGATGCTCTCAAAGACCATTTGTTGTGAGTTTCCGGAGTAGTAAACCCCTCCATACCCCGTTCTACTATCAATCCGTGAATCCTTCCATTTTCATCTTTGGCCCATACCACAGCTATATCGGCCTTAGGCGAATTTGAAATCCACATCTTGGCCCCGTTTAGCAAATAGTGGTCCCCCATATCTTTAAAGTTGGTGGTCATTCCGCTGGGGTTAGATCCATGGTCCGGTTCTGTTAATCCAAAGCATCCAAGCATTTCACCTGACGCCAATTTTGGCAGGTATTTTTTCCTTTGCTCTTCAGAGCCAAATTTATAGATGGGATACATTACCAATGATCCCTGCACAGAAGCAGTGGACCGCATACCTGAGTCGCCTCTTTCTATCTCTTGCATGATAAGGCCATAGGAAATATAATCCATGCCTCCTCCGCCATACTCTTCAGGTATCTGGGGGCCAAATGCTCCCACGTCTCCAAATTTCTTTACAATTTCATAAGGAAAATGGGCATCCTGACACCATTTTTCTATGTTCGGTGAGATTTCTTTTTTGACAAAATCCCTGATGGAATTTCTCACCAATTTATGTTCTTCTGATAAAAGGTCGTCAATATTATAAAAATCCACCCCATCAAAAAGGTCCTGAATCTGGGATTTGCTTTTAGCCTCAACTGACTCCATAATAATTTTGGTTTATTGGGTTTTTAAATAGAATTTTACATTTTGCTTACTCATAGCCGAGCAGCCATTAAAACACTCAATTACGCAAGAAGTTCGGGAAAAAGCTATATTTAGACAGATATAAATTAACCACCATGGATAAGAATAAGACCAATAGTGATATTTATTCAAAAATAGAATTACTGGAAAATAAATTCAAGGCATCAGGTCAGGATCTATCTTCTTATCTGGAAGGTTTATTATATGCAGATTATTTGACCTACTGGGATTATATAAACCTAGATACCCTTCTTACCCTTCAGCAGCCTAAAACCTCCTTTAAGGATGAGAAAATTTTCATCATATACCATCAGATCACAGAGCTATACTTTAAGCTAATCATCTGGGAACTAGAGCAGATAGCGGAGCAAGAAAACATAGAAAGCAAATTTTTGAAAGAAAGGCTGGGAAGAGTCAATATGTATTTCGATCATCTTATAAATTCATTTGCTGTGATGTGGAAAGGGATGGAAAAAGAACAGTTTCTTAAATTCCGGATGTCACTTCTACCGTCTAGCGGATTCCAAAGTGCCCAATACAGAGTAATAGAAATAATGTCCACCGATGCGATTTTTTTGACCTCAATAAACCATAGAGCCACCATATCCAGAGGAGCTTCAGTTGAAGAATTATTTGATTCTTTATACTGGCAGTCCGGGGCTACTGAACTGGCTACAGGGGAGAAGACGCTTACTCTTAGATCTTTTGAAAATAAGTACGGAAAGGAACTTAAAGAGCTGATCGCTAATTATGAGCATATCAATATCTGGAAAAAATATCAAAACTGTAGTGATAAAGATGAGGAATTAGAATCGCTTATGAAAACCTATGATCTAAAGGCTAATGTACACTGGCCTTTGGCACATTATAAATCTGCTGTAAGATATCTTCAGAGAGATCCGATAGACATAGCCGCCACAGGTGGTACCAATTGGCAAAAATATTTACCTCCACGTTTTCAAAAAGTTATTTTTTTTCCAGAGATCTGGACCCAGTTAGAAAAAGATGAGTGGGGGAAGTCGTGGGTACTGAAAGAGGTGTATGGAGTGGAAGAGGACGAATAATTAATTAGTTGAACTTACTGTTTTAAGGATAAATACCTTACTGATAAATGAGAAAAGAAATAAATCTGACACTGCGTCCGGAAGAAGCCTATGATCCGGAAGTATTCAAATCCATTGCACTGAGAAGGGCTAATGCTCCTCTTGATGCCCGCAATATAAGTATTAGACCAATCAAAAGGTCAATCGATGCACGGGGACGACAGGTTAAGGTAAATGTCACGGCAGAAATATTCTTTGATGAAGTGCCCTCTGCGAGAGTAGGGGATAAAGTCCCTTATGCAGATATAAGTAAGGCCGAGCCCATCATAATAGTTGGTGCCGGACCTGCAGGTTTATTTGCAGCATTGCGTGCCATCGAACTTGGTGTCAAACCAATAGTAATAGAAAGAGGGCAGGACGTTAGAGCCAGGCGTCGAGATCTAGCAGCTATCAATAAAGATCATATTGTAAATCCTGAGTCTAACTATTGCTTTGGTGAAGGTGGAGCGGGGACTTATTCTGACGGAAAGCTCTATACAAGATCCAAAAAAAGAGGAGATATTAAACGGATCATGGAAAGTCTGGTGGCCCACGGCGCTTCCGAAGACATACTCATAGATGCCCACCCTCATATAGGAACTAATAAATTGCCCAAACTGGTCGCCGAGCTTAGAGAAAGCATAATCGGTGCAGGGGGTGAGGTGCTTTTTAATACCAAGGTGGTGGACTTTATAATAGAGAACAACCAGCTGGAAGGAATAATTACGCAAGAGGGAAAAAGAATAATAGGACATGGAGTAATTTTGGCCACTGGTCACTCTGCCAGAGATATGTTTCATTTACTTCATCAAAAAGACATTTTAATTGAAGCCAAACCCTTTGCACTAGGGGTAAGGATCGAACATTCCCAGCACCTTATCGACCAGATTCAATACCACTGTCAAACAGACAGAGGACCTTATCTCCCGGCATCATCTTATTCTTTGGTTCAACAAACCCTGTATAAAGGTATTCAAAGAGGTGTTTTTTCCTTTTGCATGTGTCCGGGAGGGTTTATTGTACCTGCGGCCACCTCGCAGGAAGAAATAGTAGTGAACGGCATGAGTCCCAGCAGACGCGATAGTAAGTTTGCCAATTCGGGAATGGTAGTGGCAGTAGAATTGGAAGATCTTCCTGAATATAAACAGTATGGGCCATTGGCAGCCATGATGTTTCAAGCAGATATCGAACATAAGGCTTGGGAAGCCGGTGGAAAGACTCAAGTAGCTCCTGCTCAAAGGATGCTGGATTTTGTTAACAATAAAGTTAGTATTGATTTATTGGAAACCTCTTACCAGCCCGGATTGAAATCGGTCGATATGAATACTGTCCTTCCAGAATTTATCAGCAGCAGGTTAAAAGAGGCGTTTAAATCTTTTGGCAAAAAAATGAAAGGCTATCTTACCAATGACGCCCAGATTATTGGTGTGGAAAGCAGGACGTCCTCTCCTGTGAGGATTCCAAGAGACCGTGAGACCTTCGAACATCCGGGGCTAAACAGGCTATACCCATGTGGAGAAGGAGCAGGATATGCAGGCGGCATAGTTTCTGCTGCTATGGATGGTGAAAGATGTGCAGAAATGCTTATAGCTAAATATCTTTCCAAAGCCAACACTAAAATTAACCACAATGAATAATAAAAAAACAGTAGTCCTCGGAGCCTCACCTAATCCAAGTAGATACGCATTTGTAGCCTCTAAAATGCTTAAAGATTACAGACATGATTTTGTGCCTGTGGGTATAAAAAAGGGTGAAATTGCAGGAGAAACTATTCTTGATCTGAGAAACAAACCTATAATAGAAGACGTGGACACGGTGACACTCTACTTGGGTCCTCAAAACCAGACGGAGTGGTATGATTATATTCTTTCCTTAAAACCAAAAAGAATCATATTTAACCCAGGAACTGAAAACCGCGAATTTATGGATATGGCCAGAGAACAGGACATAGAAGTAGATATGGCCTGTACTTTAGTAATGCTTCGCTCAGGCCAATATTAAAATTTATTATTCAAATCTATTATTGTCCCTGGAGCTAAGGCAACAGGGATTTTTTGTAAAAATAGTTGAAGCATTTTTCTGTCCGATTCAAACTTTTTTAAGTAGCTGATCATTCGGTTTTTAATAAGATAGTATCTATAGTTGTAGAGGTAAATTATCATCTGAGCATGCTATAATACAGTTACTTTACAAATGTTCTTTCTCACTTTCAGAATGTTAGCTTTAGTCAATATCTATAGACAAAATGAAGGTCCTCCTTTAATATATCCGGTATGATAGGATACCATTTAATAGCTATTGCAAATTGAATTATTTAATGTTTATAATATGGGTATTTTTATTTAATTTTCGCGGTAATTCGCCAAAAAAGCCGTATTATTATAGATTGAAATGCTTTTGATACCTGAGGATGTTTATCCTCTTTATTTATGTTATTAAAATTATTATGAGTCAAGAAAATGAAGAGAGTCGCGCTGATTATGGTGCAGTCAATATTCAGGTCCTAGAAGGTTTAGAAGCAGTAAGGAAACGGCCTGCCATGTATATTGGGGACATCGGCGTAAAAGGATTACATCACTTGATATGGGAAGTAGTAGATAATTCAATAGATGAGGCATTAGCTGGACACTGCGATACCATCCACGTAACTATTTTAGAGGACAATTCTGTAAGAGTTGAAGATAATGGAAGGGGTATCCCAACTGATCTTCATAAAAAAGAAAACCGGTCAGCATTGGAGGTTGTAATGACCGTACTCCATGCAGGAGGTAAATTTGACAAAGATACCTACAAAGTATCAGGTGGTCTGCATGGTGTGGGTGTATCCTGTGTTAATGCGCTATCCATAATGATGCACGCCACGGTTTATAGACAGGGTAAAGTATATGAGCAAGAATATTCCAAAGGGGCTCCTCAGTATCCGGTAAGAGAGATCGGGACTACAGATAAGAGAGGGACTACCATTCATTTCTTACCTGATCCGGAGATATTCGCCATTACCGACTATAAGTATGAGACCATCGCTACCAGGCTGAGGGAAATGTCCTTTCTTAATGCCGGGATTCGGATTACTTTAACTGATCTTAGAGATATAGATGAGGAAGGCAATCCAAAATCCGATGAATTCTTCTCAGAAGGAGGATTGGTAGAATTTGTCCAATATTTGGATGAAAACAAAGAGAAAATAATAGAGGAACCTATTTATATTGAATCAGAGAAAAATGGTGTGCCTGTACAGGTGGCCATGAGTTATAACTCTTCCTATTCGGAAAATGTAGTATCTTATGTCAATACCATCAATACATACGAAGGAGGATCTCACGTATCTGGGTTTAGAAGGGCACTGACCCGTACTCTGAAATCTTATGCAGATAAATCTGGAATGCTTGATAAGCTGAAACTGGAAGTATCTGGAGATGATTTCCGAGAAGGCCTAACTGCGGTTATATCAGTAAAAGTACAAGAGCCTCAGTTCGAAGGTCAAACTAAAACAAAACTTGGTAATTCTGATGTAGTAGGAGCAGTTGACAGCTCTGTATCTGAAGTATTGCAGATATGGCTGGAAGAGCATCCGCGTGAAGCTAAAGTTATAGTGGGCAAAGTAGTTTTAGCCGCCCAAGCTAGACATGCAGCGAAGAAAGCTCGTGAGATGGTGCAGCGAAAGAACGTACTTGGAGGCGGAGGGCTTCCCGGAAAACTTGCCGATTGTGCCAATAGTGACCCAGCGGTATGCGAAATATACTTAGTGGAAGGGGACTCTGCCGGTGGCTCTGCCAAACAGGGTAGAGACCGAGATTTTCAGGCTATCCTTCCTCTAAAAGGAAAAATCCTTAATGTAGAGAAAGCTCACGAGCATAAAATATATGATAATGAGGAAATAAAGAATATCCTTACTGCACTTGGTGTGAAGATCGGTACTATGAATGATGAGCGTGAACTCGATCTCAGTCATTTAAGGTATCATAAAATCATCATTATGACGGATGCTGATATTGATGGGTCCCATATTAGGACTTTGATACTGACTCTTTTCTTTAGATATATGAGAACTCTTATCGAAAGAGGATACGTTTATATAGCATTGCCGCCATTCTATCTATTAAAGAGAGGTAAAGAAGAAAGATACTGTTGGACTGAAGAGGAAAGACAGGCCACGATCAAAGAACTCGCTAAAGATGGCAAAGAAGAAAGTGTTTCTATACAGCGGTATAAAGGTCTCGGGGAGATGAATCCTGAGCAACTTTGGACTACCACTATGGATCCGAATACAAGAACCCTGAAGCAGGTAACCATTGATTCAGCAGCAGAAGCCGATCATTTGTTTAGTATGTTAATGGGTGATGAAGTAGCTCCGAGAAGAGATTTTATTGAGAAAAATGCCAAGTACGCTAAAATTGATACTTGATTTTCAATAAATTTTAAATATCATAAGGGGCTTTTTGCCCCTTTTTTATGGCTCATTGTTCCTGTCAAACTTTTTTAGTAATTTACTGACGGCAGCTTTAAATGTAAAGGGGCGTAGGATATATAAAGGCCAAAACTGAATAAATAAAATATAAGTCAGGTAAATTGAATTAAATGAAAGTAGTCATTCCAGATAAAATAGAGAATTTAATCCAGAGCAGCGATTTGATCAGCCGTGATTTGAGTTGGTTGAAGTTTAACGACAGGGTTTTTGACCAGTCTACCAAGGATAGTCGGACAATCTTTGAGAAGCTTAAATTTCTTGCTATTGCAGCTTCCAATCTGGATGAATTCTTTATGATCAGGGTGGGTTCTCTGTACAATTATCTCGATTATGATAAGGAACGAGTTGATTACTCTGGGTTAAGAGAAGAGCCTTTCAAAGCTAAACTTATGGCCGAATGCCATGATTTTCATGAGAGGCTGCAGTTTCATTTTCAACATAATCTGTTGCCTTCCATGAAGGGATCAGATTTCATGTTGAGTAATGTAAAAAACTTACATCCTGAAGAACAAGAATATATTAAGGAATATTTCTACAAAGCGGTGTATCCAATGCTTACACCAATGGTTTTTGACGGCTATCATACTTTTCCGATTTTGATGAACAAGCTACTCATCTTCGGTGTGGTGACCATTAGCCCCGGAGACAAAAAAGATAATAGGAAGCTTTCATTTGTCCAGATACCTTCGAATATACCCCGTTTCTTTGAAGTGGAGCGGGAAGATATCGTCATTTATGTCCCAATAGAAGAAATGATTAGAGAACATATCATATCTCTATTTAGGAATGTAGATATTGAATCCATCAATCTTTTCAGAATAACGAGGAATGGGGATTTCACGCTGGAAGAGAGTGAGGATATGGACACGAACTTCCTCGAAGAAGTAAAGCGTAAACTAAACGCTCGAAAGACAGGAAGGGTAGTAAGGATTGAAATTGAGGATGGCTATAGTACCTGGATGATTAATTTGCTTAAAGAAAGATGGATAATAAAGGATGATAGTATCTTCACAGTAGCTAAAACAAGTATGCTGGATTTTACATCGCTTTGGCAAGTGATCGGAAATAAAAGGTTTAAAGATAAAATTCCTCCCGTTCCTGCACCGGTTCCCCCATTATCCTATCCGGAAGCAAGAACCGAAGATATCTTTCATGTGCTTCAGAGTAAGGATGTATTGCTCCATCACCCCTATAATAATATAGATCCTATATTGGATCTAATAGAAAAGGCAGCGGATGATCCTAATGTGATGGCTATCAAGATGACCATCTACCGATTGGCAAATGACTCAAGAATTACTACGGCCCTACTACGGGCTGTGGAAAACGGTAAACACGTCTCTGTTCTTTTTGAAGTAAAGGCCAGATTTGATGAGGAGAATAATATGCGCGAAGCTAAAAAGCTTCAGCGGGCAGGTTGTTTTGTGATTTATGGTGTAAGTAATTTAAAAACACATACCAAACTTCTTTTAATTGTAAAAAAGGATGAGAATAAAGTGACTCGGTATGTGCATCTGGGATCCGGTAATTATAATGAAGAGACTTCTAGACTCTATACAGATATAGGATTACTTACTACTAATGAAGTTTTGGCAAATGATGTTTCAGAATTCTTTAATGTAATAACGGGACACAGTATGCCTTCTACGTACCAGAATCTGATCACTGCGCCGAGGGATATGAGAAATCAACTTATCAACTTTATAGAAGAAGAAGCCGAGAATTCAAGGAATGGAGAAAAATGCGGTATTTTCATTAAAGTTAATTCCCTGGAGGATAGCGAGGTGATATATGCCCTCTACAGAGCATCTCAAGCTGGAGTGCCTATCAAGCTTATCGTAAGAGGAATATGTTGTTTGAGACCTGGAAGGGAGGGCCTTAGTGAAAATATAGAAGTATTATCTATAGTAGGGAATTTTTTGGAGCACTCTCGTATCTATCATTTCCACAATAAAGGTCAATATAGAACTTATGTAGGCAGTGCTGATATGATGGTCCGAAGCTTTGACCGTCGCTTAGAATCACTCTTTCGGGTAGAATCCCCAATGCTCCAAAAGCAGCTGATGAATATATTGGCCTTTAATCTTAAGGATAATGTTAATGCTTACAGAATGCAGGAAGACGGAAACTACTTAGCGAAAGAACCCGAACCTGGAGAAGAGGAATTCAATATCCATAAAGAATTCTTTTTGCTTAAACCTGAGGATATCACTGAAGTAGTATTGATTGCCTAAGATATAATGTTTTAAAAGATCTATTTATTTCTTTCATACAAGAGATTCATCACTCCATCTTTTAATCCCACATCAGGTACTATCATCCTTTTGGATTTTGCAGCGGTCATGGCACCAAGGTAAATTTTGGATGCTGGTACGATTACATCTGCTCTATCCTGGTTTAGATTTAGCTTGTTAACCCTCTCATCATAGGTGAAGCTTTCCAGATAACTTTGGATTTCCTTGATTTTGTCAATATCTAGATAGCGCTTTTTTCCCGGTTTGGTAAGCTCAAAAATCTTATTGATATTTCCACCTGTGCCTATGCAGGTGATCTTCATTTTTTCATCTATATGTGTATTGATGAATTTATGCATGCTTTTCCACACCTTTGGATTATCCAGATCATCAAGTACACGGACAGAACCAATTTTGAATGATTTACTGGCTATCTTTTCTTTGTTTACATAAATATTCAGCTCGGTACTACCACCACCCACATCTATATGAAGATATGATTTTTGGTCTATGTAGCTCCATAGAGCCATGTTAATGAGATCAGCCTCTCGGTTACCGTCTATTATTTGAATCTTTAAGCCAATATCCTGTTTTATTTCTTCTACAATTTCTTTCCCATTTTCAGATTCACGCATAGCAGATGTAGCACAAACCATATAATCATCTACCTCATAGAGATCTATAAGTATCTTAAAAGCTTTCATCAGCTTAGTGAATTTCCTTCTATTTCTTTCGCTGATCTTTTTATTTAAAAATACATCATGACCCAATCGTAATGGAAAACGTAAATATTCAAGTTTCTTAAAATTGGTTTTACCTTCGTAATGGGTGACATTGGTAATCTGGAGTCTAATTGCATTTGACCCTATATCTACTGCTGCTAATTTCAAAATGGAGATCTTTAACGGGTAATTTACCTATTTGCTAATTGATATAAAAGTTTCGACATGGTGGACTCGAAGATACAATCATTGTTCCATAAAAAAAGGCATTAAAAAAATGCCCTTTAAATTTATTTTTTTCTGTCCATCGCCAGAAGGATGATTCCCGTGACGAGTGCGATTCCTCCTATGTATGGAGGCCAGTTAATACTTTCTTTTTTGTCAGCAGTAACTTCCAGTGGACCTGCGTCTATTATAGTTTCTTGGGTGACATAAGAAAAGCCCGTAACTACCATCATAATGATTCCTATTACGATTAAAACAATTCCAAAAGTTTTCATAACATTGTTTAGTTTGGTTATATATGTACTACTGCAAATTATTGACCAAATTTTAAAATCGGCTATTTGTAAGTAAAATATTACTAGTTATGAAAGACTAAATGCTATAAAACTATCTATTTAAACCTTGTATTTGGTGCTAAAATGGGAAAAAGTAAGGAATTCCTATTGTAGCTATGATCCAAAATAAAAGGTTTAAAGGTGTACCTACTTTCAGGTAATCTATAAATTTATAATTTCCCGGTGTATAGATCATGGTATTGGTTTGGTACCCCATTGGCGTCATAAAACTCAATGAAGCAGCAAAGGTTACCGCCATTAACAAAGGTCTCTCGCTTACGCCCATAGCAGCAGCAACTGAAATAGCTATAGGAGCAAGTAGGGCAGCGGTGGCATTGTTTGACATAATATTGGTCACCAAAAATGTGATCCCAAAAATGCAGCTCATTACGACTGTAGGACCAAATTGCCCTAACTGTTCAGTAATGAATATGGCCAATAGTTCTGCGGCACCAGTTTTCTCTAAAGCTACTCCCATAGATAGAATACCTGCTAGCATAAAGATCACTTTCCAATCAATAGATTTATATGCTTCCTCCACTTCCAGGACTTTGAGTAGGATGAGCACTATCACGCCCAAAATGGCAGCCATGCCAATTGGGAAAATATTTAAGGATGCCAACAATATTACCATAATCACGGTAGATAGTGTCAGGATCATTTTTGTTAGGTTAAATTTAAAGCTTGGTTCTTCAGAAATGATTAACATATCATCACTTCTATCTCTTAACTTATCCATTAATTTTGCTTCAGACCGGATAAGAAAAACATCCCCAGCAGAAATTCTGGAATGGGTCAACTTAGTTGTAATGATATCATCCCGATGTCTTATAGCCAATACGGTAATTCCCTGAAAATAATTTCTAAAATTTATAGATTTCAAGGTCTTGTCAACTAAAAAAGAGTTTGGAGTGATGACAGCCTCATAGAGTTTGGTATCCTTAGTTTCCAAATCTATATCAGTAAACTTAAGGTCAACTTTTAAAGTTACTCCCTGTACATTTTTTAAATCCTTGAGAGTTTCTTTATCACAACTGACTCTTATCGTATCTCCTTCTTTTATCACTGAATAAGGATAGGCGTTTTGAAGTTCACCATCTTTTCGAATTATTTGAAGAGCTTCAATCTCATAATCATTAAAAAATTGAGAAGATTTGATAGAGGTACCTATATCTTTAAAGTCTTCTGTGATCGATATTTCTGTTACATATTCTCCCAGATCGAAGCTTGAAGCAAGGTCCCTTTGAATAGGTCTATCAGGAGTCAGCCATCTGCCAATGGTAAGCATGTATGTTATTCCAACTACTAAAAACACCAAGCCCATACCACTCATTTCAAATATCCCAAAAGGTGCCAATCCATTTTTTTCTGCAATACCACTTACCAAAATATTTGTACTGGTACCCAGTAGGGTACAGACACCTCCCATGAGCGCTCCAAAGGAGAGAGGCATTAATAGTTTAGAAGGGGAAATATTGGTGTCTTTGGCTATTTTTATTACTGTAGGCATCAATACGGCCACTACTGCTGTATCATTAATGAAGGCAGATAATACCCCTGCAAAAAGCATCATTGTGAGCAGAAACAAAAATTCATTCTGTTTGCTCATCCTAAGAAAGACCCTGTTAATATTATTTAAAGCGCCGGACCTAAATATGGCAGCGCTGATGATGAACATAGAGCCTACTGTGATAGTGGCACTGTTGTTAAATCCGGAAACCCCTTCTTCAAAGGTCAATATACCCGTCACCATAAACAGCACCATGACCAGTATCGAGACGGTATCTATAGATACTTTTTCCGTAATAAATAGAACCATAGCCAAAACTATGATAGAAAAAACAATCCCGATCTCTAAAGTCATGCTACATTTTATGATAATATCCTTTTCTCATTTTCCTTCTTACCCGGAAAAAAGCAAAAAATCCAATGAATACCAAAATGATGCTAATTGCAAAGGAAACATACCCCAAATCGCTAATATTATCCAGATCATCAACTTTTACAAGAGCCGTACCGCTGACCAGAAAATATAAACTCGTCCGGATATAGGATAATAAAGTGCGTTCATTGGCCATACGGGTCCTTTGCCTTGCCAGATAATCTCGAATTATTAGTGGGTTTTCAGGATCAATACTCATAGTTTAAAATGAAATTATTATGCTAAATATTAATGAGGCTCATCATTCATTTCCCATTTGGGGCTGGCCAATTTATAAAAATAACTAAAATTTGGGACAGTTTTCTTTTAAAATTTTGAGTGCTGGGTACCCAGAGCATTCTATGAGAATCTCGCTCCATTGTATTAATAGGTGGTTTATTTTAAAAATATACAATTAGTTTTTTATAAAATATTTTGAAGCGGAGAGCTTTTTACAAGATTTATAATATTAATTAACAGTCCAAATCTATATAGAATTAATACCATATATTATTGATTTGTTCAATAGCTTTATTAATTATAAATAAATAATTATTAAACAAAAAGGGGTGAATCAAAATATTATCCATGTTAGCTTTTAAAATATGGATGTTTTATTGCTATAGGCACCGTTTATATTTCCTTATTCCAAATATAATTTTTTTAGAATGTTTTGTGAATTACAAATTTTTAGTACCTTAATGCAAAAATTAATATACCAAACACAATTTATTATGAATAAAATTATTTCAAAAAGCCAAAATTTACTCTGGTCTATTATCCTCATTGCTTCACTCACCTTCTTAATGGGATGCTCCTCACTAGTTGAAGAAGCTGAAGCAATTAACGAAAGTCAAAATTTTTATACAGAACTTAGTGTTCAACTAGAAAACATGCAATGGGAAAGCAATGCTCCCAATGCCAGAAGCAGCCAGGCTATCCCAACATTCAGGGTGACGATATCTGCTTTACAAAAATTAAGTGTAATACAGCCCGCTGTCCTAGATCAGGCCACAGTATTGATAGCTACTGATGAAGCTTATAGCCAAA
>DATHVH010000011.1:0-5842 GCA_035461405.1 Anditalea sp. | reverse complement strand
GTGTAGAAATCACCCTGCATTACATAATATTCCTTATCCACAGGTGGAAGGCCACCTTCCGGTTCCACTAAGATCAGACCGTACATTCCGTTGGCTACGTGCATGCCTACCGGAGCGGTGGCGCAGTGATACACGTAAAGTCCGGGGTTAAGCAATTTGAATGAAAAAGTCTTCTGCTGACCAGGAGCCACAAATGAAGCCTCTGCACCGCCGCCCTGCCCAGTTACGGCATGGAGATCAATATTGTGGGGTAGCTTGTTGTCAGGGTGGTTTTTTAAGGTAAACTCCACTTCGTCACCTACCCGTCCCCGGATAAAGGATCCCGGTACAGAGCCACCAAATGTCCAATACACATAAGTGACCCCATCTGCCATCTCACCGACTTCTTCGGTGATCTCCATATCCATTATAAGTTTCATGGGAGGCCTGTTGCCTACCGGTTCAGGTACAAACGGGGGTGCGGTAAGTTGAGCTTGCAAGGTACCGAACACTTTCATGTCATGCGGAGCTTTTGCCGATCTCTTGGCAGACGTTTTCCACTCCGTCTTGGTTCCGCCCTTCAGTTCACAGGCAACGAGAAAGGCAGTAAATAAAAAGATTAAAAGGTAGTTTAATCCTTTATTAATTTTCAAATTTTGATTTTTCATAGCAGCTGGATTTAAGTCCCTGGTTTGTTATATGAAACAAAGATATATCAGCAAACCATAAACCTGTGATGATCTAGGTCATAGAGGTTAAAGAACTATCTCATGAAAAACCGTGCGAAAACGCATGAATTTAGGAAGGAAGTGTTTAGAAGGATTAGTTGATTTGTTGGATTGGTTATTAGTTAGACTAGTGAGTAGGTAAAAAAGAAAAAGTCAGAAGAATAGGAAAAGGTAAGAAATAAGAAGTTAGGTGTTGATGATTCCTAAAACCATTGAGCGTGCCGTAGGTACGGAATATTAAAATTTTTCTATGGTTTCACAGGTGCGGGATCTCCTCCTGATCGCCAAAACCCAGCATGATTTTCTGAAGCATTATGCATTTTATATATTATCCAGCGCTAAAGATCCAGCCCAAATCCCTTTAATGCCTGATTAAATTTTTCCCTGACAATTAGGAAATCACATTGACCAACCGACAACAGTCCCCCTCCGGTGACGTACAATACTGACAACAACTCCGAAGGAGTATGACAACCACCGCCTATTTATTTAATCGGAAAAAAAGACGCTATTTCAGCATTTAGTGCCTTGATGTCAAGTAATGTGATCCACTTTTGTTCGTATTGTACCCAGTTTTTTAATTTAAGAGCGGATATGATCCTACTGACCTGTTCGATATTCGTGCCTGCCAGGTCGGCGATTTCTTTTCTGGTGAGCTTCACAGCTATGGTGCTATTATCCTCTAGGTAACCAAAAGTATCTGCTATATATTGAAGGGTGGCAATGACCTTTTTCTCTGTATTCATCAGCGACAGACATTTCAGCCTTTCTTCCAGCTTCCTCAGCTCCCGGGCATAAAAAACCATAGTTTGAAATGTAAAGGGATTATTCTGCATATATGCCTCCTGTAGGATACTGTTTTCAATAAAGCAGATTGTAGAATCATCCATCGTAACGGCACTTATGGGATAGGATTCTGTCTTTACTGCCACATGGCCAAACATATGGCAGTTGCCTGCCAGCCTTACCGTCTGTTCCTTTCCATCCATGTCCTCACTCACTACCTTTACTTTTCCCTTACAGATAAAATAGGCTCCCATCACCGGGGTCCCTGCTTTAAATATGTATTGGTTTTTGGGATATAAACATACTGTTTTTGTGCTGTTGATCTTAGATTTCCATTCATCGGTACACAGCTTGATAAAGCAATCACTTTTCGAGCAGGAGATACAGTCTGTTTTTACTTTCATACGCACATCTGTTTAGAATGAGATAAATATATGAGAAAAAAATAAATAAAGATAAATCTGTCTTAAATTATTTATTCTCAGGTAGAATGAAAAAATCTTACAATTAATTTCAGAAATATTTTATCAAAGTGTTGGAAAATAAATGTTTCAGTATTTACCTTAGCAGTATAGAAGACAAAAAGGTCTTTTTATACTTAATTTAATTCTAACCTTAACATTAATAAGCTATGCTCTCAAAATCACAAGCACGGGCATTTTTCTTGGGCGGAACTTTGGTCACCTTTCTGATTTTTATCGGACTGACCATTTACTCAATGAGTCCGAGCAATGACCAAACCAATCACGCCAACATCACCGACCAGGTGATTAAGGGCAAGCACATATGGGAAACCAACAATTGTATGGGTTGCCATTCGATTATGGGTGAAGGCGGGTACTATGCGCCAGAACTTACCAAAGTGATCGATAGAAGAGGGGAGCCGCTTATTAAAGCTATACTCCAGTCCCCCGTTCCCTGGGCTCCGAATGGGAGAAAAATGGTAGCCTATGAGATGAGTGACGAGGATGCTGAAGCTATGATTGCCTACCTTCAATGGATATCGGAGATTGACCTCAATGGCTTCGACCGCATCGTATCACCGCTAGCTAAAGATAAAAAATAATCACTAATTATATGAAATCGGGTCTGCCTTCCTAGAAGTCAGGTATGAGGAAAACCTCACCTACATGAATGCCCACTATAGCTATAGGAGCGTCAGGCAAGATTCCATATGACCTTTGAACAACAAATTTTAAACATATGAAATACGAATCACAAAAGGTAGCCTACTGGTTTTTTGCACTGTGTATGCTTTTGTTTTCATTGCAGATAGTCTATGGCTTTATCATGGGATTTGCCCGGATCGGGATGGACGGGCTCCACGACTTTATTCCTTTTAATACCGCAAGGGCAGTGCACACCAATTTATTGGTGGTATGGCTGCTGGCTGGTTTTATGGGAGCAGCTTATTATATCATTCCTGAAGAGGCCCAGCGGGAACTGGTCAGTGTTAAATGGGCGTATGTTCAGCTGATTTCTTTGGCTGTAGTAGGAGTGCTAGCCATCACCGGATATCATTTTAATATCTGGGAAGGAAGGAAATTCTTGGAGATTCCACGTGAACTAGATTACCTGGTAGTAGTCAATGTACTGCTCTTCCTGGGTATTATTCTGGCCACACTTTTTAAAGGTAAAAGACAAACCACTACAGCGCTTGTGATGACCATGGGGCTGGTGTTTGCGGCCTTGCTATATCTACCGGGTATGATCTGGTTTGACAGCCAGGTGACGGATTCTTTTTTCCGCTGGTGGGTAGTCCATCTTTGGGTTGAAGGTGTATGGGAACTGATCATGGGCGGTATTCTAGCCTTCCTTCTGATCAAACTGACCGGTGTGGACCGTGAAGTAATTGAAAAGTGGCTGTATGTGATAGTCGGTCTTACCTTCCTCTCGGGGATCTTAGGTACCGGACACCACTATTATTATATCGGTGTGAATAAAATATGGTTGGTAGTAGGGGGTATATTCTCTGCACTGGAGCCGCTTGCCTTCCTTGCCATGGCATTGTTTGCGGTGTACATGTACCGCAAAGGTGAAAAGAACCACCCCAATAAAGTGGCGCTTTTCTGGACCATAGGTTCTGCCATAGTATCCTTTATCGGTGCAGGTCTTTTAGGATTTGCCCATACATTGCCACAGACAAATCTTTATACTCACGGCACCTTGGTGACAGCGATGCACGGCCACTATGCCTTCTGGGGAGCTTAT
This sequence comes from Anditalea sp., assembly GCA_035461405.1. Classification (GTDB taxonomy): domain Bacteria; phylum Bacteroidota; class Bacteroidia; order Cytophagales; family Cyclobacteriaceae; genus Anditalea. The sequence continues at coordinate 2,138 of DATHVH010000011.1, read as the reverse complement.
GTGATGATTGTCCTAGCGATTATATCCTATGCTATGCCGAATATGACTGGAAGGAAACGATATGACGGCACCAATGGGCACCTTGCCTTCTGGCTTTCTAACATAGGGATGCTTGGTATGGTGACTGCATTGGGAGTAGCTGGTGTGGTTCAGGTTTATCTTGAAAGAAGATTAAGTATGGATTTTATGATAGCACAGGAGGAAGTGAAGATCCACTTTGTAGTGATGCTCCTTTGCGCATCCATGTTTGCAGTCGGCATAGGGTTATACATTTATGAGTTCTTCAAATATGGCAGACCTACGAATGAGGCGCTGGAAAAGAAACAGCCAGATATGCCAAAACTGGATCCCAATCTATCGGAACTTGATAAAGTCTTAGTAAACTAGATGTCCCACCAGAGGCTGGTTTTTGTAAATAAACCAGCCTCTTAAAAATGCAAATTGTTATGGTAATCGATGCACCGTTTTATCAAGAAAATAAAAAGGAAACTGCTGTCTTTGGACATGCCTTCAAAAATAAAATTCCCCTTTTACTCAAAGGCCCTACAGGAACAGGTAAATCCAGATTTGTAGAATACATGGCCTATCAGCTTGACCAGCGATTGATCACCATAAGTTGTCACGAGGAGACTTCATCCACCGACCTTATAGGCAGGTTCATAATAAGAGGCGCCGAGACGGTATGGCTGGATGGACCACTTACCACAGCAGTAAAAGAAGGCGCCATCCTTTATCTCGATGAAGTGGCTGAGGCCCGTCCGGATGTGATCGTGGCTATACACTCCCTTACCGACCACCGTCGTGAGCTGTTTATAGATAAGTTAGGAGAGACAGTGAAGGCCCATGAAAATTTTATGTTAGTAGCTTCATTCAATCCTGGATATCAGCGTGGTTTTAAAGAACTTAAGCCATCTACTAGGCAGCGCTTCGTGGCGGTGTCTTTTGACTACCCCGAGTCCAATCTGGAAAAGGAAATCCTGATTATGGAAAGTGGAGTTGATCCGGATATAGCAAAAAAACTGGTGAGCATAGGATCCAAAATACGCAACCTAACTGAACTGGGACTTTCTGAAACAGTCTCTACAAGACTTCTGGTAGATGCTGCCAAACTGATTCACAGCGGGCTGCCTAAAAGACTGGCAGTACACGTAGCAGTGGTCGAGCCGTTAACCGATGATCTGCAGACGAGTCAAGCGCTGAAGGATTTGTGTGATTTGATGATTTAGGGTGGAGGAAATACGAAGTTGGAAGTACGAAGTACGAGAAAGTAAGAAGTAAAAGGTGAGAAGTAAAATGAAAAAATGAGCACTGAGCATTAAGCACTGAGAAAAGAGGGAGAGAACATTTGACCTGTCGGGGTTTTCAATTGCCACGGTGCTTTAGCCCGTGGATATGAAGCAGGTAATGTATTTGTTTTGGCTAAGAAAAAGGGTAGTGGAGGCAAGGTTTTCCGCCAAAACCCCATCAATACTGATTATGCTTCATGTAGGCACAGAGTAGGTTCAGTAGCTAAGGAGGAAATGTAGAAATGAAAAATTAAGGTCGAATGGTGAATGTCGAATGATGAATAATGAAATCGACAATCGGACATCCGACATCAAACCACTAAAACAAACAATTACATGGGACTGGATATAGATGAGTGGGTATACGGGAAGGTGGTGAAGTACTTTAAAAGGAGTAAAAAAGCCGCTTCTGAAAAAATGGTTCACAAAGTAGACCTGGAAGAGATCAAGCCGCGCCTTACCCTTTTGGCTAGGGCTGTGAGTGGCCATGCAGTGGAAATATTTCCTGCCGAAAGAGAAGGGGGATACAAAAACCACAATTATTTCCTGCCCATATCTTTTGCAGAGCTTCCCACTTACGAAGAGAACCTATCTTTTTACTTTTTCAGGATTCTGTATTTATCCGCCCAATCCCAACTTGGATTTAATTGGGAAGAGGAGTCGGACAATCTTATCCTGTCCAGACAGAAAGCTGTAGACTGCGCTCCCGCAGTATTGGAAAAGTTATACGAAGATTTTCCTATTGCCAGGCATCTACATGATAAGATTAAGGAGCATTTTGATCTTTTGGCTACACCTAAATGCCCTGCAGATTACTCCTGGATCTATGGCAAGTGGATGTACTCCGAGGCA
>DATHVH010000010.1:0-13590 GCA_035461405.1 Anditalea sp. | reverse complement strand
TGACTAAGTCATGAAGCGTAAATCCATCATGGGCAGTGATGAAATTTATACTGGCCGAGGGTTGTCGACCGTTCAACATATACAAATCACTGGAACCGCTTAATCTATAAGCCAATTCATGTACCTGGCTTTCGTCACCCTTCCAGAAACGGCGTACAGTATCTCTGTATTTACCATTCCATTCTGCCCAAAGTACAGGGAAGTTACCGACCTGATATCCACCTTCTCCGATATCCCAAGGCTCAGCTATTAACTTCACTTGCGAAATAATTGGATCCTGGTGTATGGTATCTAAAAATGTGGAAAGCTTTCCCACTTCATGCAAACCTCTTGCAAGGGTGGAAGCTAAATCAAATCTAAATCCATCCACATGCATTTCGGTAATCCAGTAACGAAGACTGTCCATCACCAACTGAAGTGACCTTGGATGAACCATATTGAGTGTATTACCCGTACCGGTGTAATCCATATAATACCGCTTATTATCTTGTACCAACCTGTAGTACACTTCATTGTCTATCCCCTTAAAACTTAACGTAGGACCATAATGATTTCCCTCTGCAGTATGATTATAAACTACATCTAAGATCACCTCCAAACCTTCTTTATGAAGTGCTTTCACCATTTCTTTAAATTCTACCACCTGGCTTCCAGCCGAACCTGACGCGGAATATTCAAAGTGGGGAGCGAAAAAACCGATAGAATTATATCCCCAATAATTGCTTAGCCCATTTTCTACCAGGTGTCTGTCATTCACATACTGATGGACAGGCATCAGTTCTACTGCTGTCACACCTAACTTCTTTAGATATCCTATTACTTCAGGATGCCCCAGCGCTTTATATGTTCCCCTTATGGATGGATCCAGTTTGGGATGTGTGGCCGTAAAACCTTTGACATGTAGCTCATATATGATAGATTTATGAAGGGGGGTATTTGGACATTTATCATCTTCCCAGTCAAAAGAACTATCTATAACTATAGACTTATTCATCCCGCTGGCACTATCAGATTTCGTTTTGATCAGATTACGATCTTCCTTTTTACTTTTTACTGGATAACCAAACATGGCATCGCTCCAGTCAATCTTTCCGTTGATAGCTTTGGCGTAAGGGTCAAGTAAAAGGTTGTTTTCATTAAAAACATGGCCTTCTTTGGGATTCCAAGGGCCATGTACCCGATACCCATACAACTGGCCAGGTTTAATATCAGGTAGATAAATATGATATACCAAGTCAGTATATTCAGTCACATTAATCTGAGCTATTTCATTTTCACTCTCCTCATCAAATAAACAAAGTGTAACTCCGGTAGCATTTTCACTGAATAAGGCAAAATTTACCCCTTCTCCATCCCATGTAGCACCCAGCGGGTAAGGTCTTCCTGGCCATAAAGGACCATCGTATTTTTTATCTTTCATCTTATAGTTTCTAGTGGTTTAAATTTTAACTGCATGTATTTTTGTAGCTTTAATAAATCTTTTTAAAGTAGGTTTTAAATTTTTACCTAAATACACACAAGCAAAAAATCATTTTAGCGTATGCAATTTTCCGACCAGAGATAAATAAATTATAACCCACTTTTTTGTCTATTCCGATAACAATGGTCAAATATCAGATGCAGGTAGGCATATTGAAATTTTACAAAGGCAAAGTTCTTTAAAGAGCTAATATTGACATATTTGATAAGTTAAATATTCAAAATCATGTGCAACTTATTTTTATCGAATATTATCAAAAGGAGGACAAACTAAATTGGACATTAAGATTTCTATAATTTATACGTAGAATTGATACTTTTTTAAGAATAAGGGGTACACTCAAAATATTCCCAAATAATTCACTGATGGTTATCTAAAAATTTTTCATTTACCCGCTTCTGCGAAAAAAAAACCAAGCTGGATGAATCTTAAAAATTTTATTTTCGTATATTGAAATGATATCATTTTAACATCATAATAATATGGAAAAAATAACTAAACCTATTTCCGGATACCTTATGGTATTAGCGGCACTTTTACTTTTAGCATTAGCTATATTCTTTTTTACTTCTGATATGCATCTGCCCGGCTTAATCTGTGGCCTTGCCTTTATATTTATAATTCCGGGATTTTTCATAGTGGAACCTAACAAGTCAATGGTATTGCTACTATTCGGTGCATACCAAGGAACGGTTAAAGCATTTGGATTCTTTTGGGTGATCCCTTTTATGACTAGAAATAAAATATCATTGAGGGTAAGAAACTTTGAAAACAAACCCTTGAAAGTAAATGACAAAATAGGGAATCCGGTAATGGTAGGCACTATTGTAGTCTGGAAAGTGGAGGACACTTTTAAAGCTAGCTTTGATGTGCAGGATTATGAAAACTTTGTCCATCTTCAAGCCGATGCGGCAGTAAGAAAAATGGCCGGTCTATATCCATACGACGATTTTGAGGCTCCAGAAGCTGAAATAACACTGAGGTCTGGTGTAGAAGAAGTCAATCACTCCCTTGAAGCCGAAATATCAGATAGACTGAAACATGCCGGCATTAAGGTAATAGAAGCTAGAATTTCCCACTTAGCCTACTCTTCTGAGATAGCATCTGCTATGCTTCAAAGGCAGCAAGCTACTGCTATAGTAGCTGCTCGAAGAAAGATAGTAGATGGAGCTGTCGGGATGGTCGAGATGGCTTTAGAAGATCTAAAGATCAAAGGTATTATAGACTTTGAAGATGAGAAGAAAGCAGCTATGGTAAGTAACCTTATGGTAGTGCTATGTTCTGATAAAAATGCAACCCCTGTAGTGAATGTCGGGACACTGAATCAGTAAACTATGGTCGTCAATCAAACCCATAGCTTTAAAGGTAGTATAATCATGTATGGGTTGATTATGCTTGAAATACCTACTTTGATTTTAATCATAGTGCTGTGGCTGACAGATCACTTGGGAGATGATGGTCCGTGGATAGTACTACTAGTAGCTGCAACTATAGTATTTATGTTTGCTTTACTGATGAACATACAGCTTGAAATCAGAATTACGGACAAAGGTATCACTTATAGAAATCCTCCCTTTATCAATAAATGGAGAATAATTAAAAAGGAAGAAATAGTTTCCTTTCAGATTAAGAAATCAGATGGCATGTTAGAGTATGGTGGAATAGGGATAAGGTATTCAAGGAAACGAACAGGGTATATTTATTTTACAGATTATGTACTTGAAGTAATACTCCCAAAAAGGAAATTAGTATTCAGTATTGAAAATACAATGGATTTACAGCATATTCTAAATGAGTGGACAGAAATTACTGACCGTAACCATCGTGAAAGTAAGTTAGGATAAATAGATAAAAAAAATTATAGCTGTGCGTAATATGATCTTCAAGGAGAGTCAAAAAATAAAAAATACATATATATGGGTGATATTAGTTATCTCTTTAATACTATTATCTATTTCTATAATTTTGCCCTTCCTCAATACCATCCGTACAAAAGGTATATGGTTAGCTGTAATTATAATTATCGCTACCATTGCCCTATTAGCTTCCATTAAAATGCAAATTAGAATTGATCAAAATAAATTAATGTTCAGGTATATACCATTTATTAATGGATGGAGGGAGTATTCTTTTGATGAAATAGAGGATATGAAACTCATTAAATACAGTTCTCTGAGACAATTTGGAGGTTGGGGGATTAGATACAATTTTGATTCTTGGCTCTACAATACAGGAGGTAAATATGGCATCAAGGTTAAAGTAGGTAAAAAGAAATTTATCTTAGGTACCTACAAACCGGAAGAAGCAGAAGTAGCAATCAGTCAGTATCGAAATTTCAAAATAAACAACTAGGATGCCCAATAAAAAACCATTTGCGTTGAGGATAGATGAAAAGCTAATGAAAGCTGTGGAGAAATGGGCGGCAGATGAATTCCGTAGCACCAATGGCCAGATAGAATATATCATTCACGAAGCCTTAAAAAAATCGAAGAGACTTCCGTCTATTAAAAGTAAAGGTCAGGATGATAAACTGTCCTGACCAACAAATTCATCCTACTTATTCTGGAATATAAAGCAATTGTTCGTTTTCAAAATCATATAAAGTTAACTGTCGAAGATTATAATATGCTGTCCAATATTCTCTCAGCGAATTAACAAATTCTTTACGATTAGAATCTTTCTCCTGTTGGGCTATATTAAGATCTGTAATGGTCACTTTACCGCTCAGATATCTATTCCGGGCTATTTCATACCTTTTGTCAGCTACCTGATCTGAAGTTTTTGTAATTTCCAACCTGTCTTTTAACATATTAAAATTTTTCACGCGAGTAAATATCTCTTCCTCAAAATTGATAATATCCTGCTGAACGGTATATTCTACTAACCTTTTATTTGCCTTAGAAACCTCCATTCTAGCTTTATTTCTACCCCAGTCCAGTACAGGTACGCTCAAAGTCATGTTTACCAATGCTTGAGTATTAGGGTCAGCATAAATATCATTCCAGTTAAGGGCGGCATTATTATAACCATAGCTAGCCCTGATATCCATTTGAAATCTATCACCTCTAGCTTGAGCCACATTGGCATCAGCTTCTATAACTCTTCTTTCAAACCCTAACGCGTCTGCTCTATTTTGGAATGCCAACTCAATAGCCTGGTCCACATTGACATTTAGCTCCGGAATCTTATCGGGTAGCACTAAGCTAATCTCAGTAGTCTCATTAATTCCTATAAATGACCTCAATCCCAAAGCTGAAGTTTCCATATCAAGCCTAGCACGTGCACGGGCCTGCTTAGCCTGCAATACTTGTAGCTCTACTTGAAGCAGTTTATCTTCGAAGGTAGTCCCTATCTCATATCTCCCTCTTTCTATTTTATAGATTTCTTCTGTATTGATTAGGTTCTTTTCAGCTATCTCCAAATCTACTTGTGCTATTAAATAATTGAAAAAAAGTTGAGCCGCTCTCTGGCTTACTTCTTCCATTCCTTCTACATAATCCCTTTTACTTTCCTCAAATTGTAAAGGAGCCAATTTTCTATTCCATTTAAATCGGTTAAAAGCAAAGATCGGCTGCTCTAGTCTGACATTTACAGGTACACCACTCCACAGGGTCTGAGGTGATCCCGGTCTGGGTCTGAAATTATCAAAACGTTGTGTACTTGAATTTACTGATAGCACACCACCAGTAGGAGCTATTACCTGCTGTAAACCTAGCTCCAAATCCACCAAATTCTGTTGAACAGGCAGAAAGGCAAAAGAACCATCAGGCTGCTCTACTCTATTAAACGCTTGTTGATATTGAGGGAATATCCCATTCAATCTAAGCTGTGGATTATAATCTGCCCTAAATAAACGGTATTCCCAATATCTATTCTCACGAATGGTTTCTTCCCTAAGCGCAGCTGGAGATTCCGACTTAGCTCTTGCTATGATATCCTCTAAAGTAAAGGTAGCCTTGCCTTGTGCTGTTAGAAAAAATGGGGAAATTAAAAACGTCCAAAAAAAGAGATTTGATTTTAATTTTTTACTCATGTCTTAAAGAAGTTATGGGATCTTGTTGGGCAGCTCTTCTGGCAGGGGCTATACCAAATACTAATCCTACAGTAGCTGCAACACTAAAGGAAATCAAAACTGAACTAAATGTAACGATAGTTGGAAACTCTCCTACCCTGGCAACAACTTCGGCAAGAGCTATACCCAATATTACCCCTATGATACCACCGGATACGCTGATCATGACGGCTTCAAATAAAAACTGATTGACGATATCGGATTTTTTAGCACCAAGAGACAGTCTAAGGCCAATTTCTTTGATCCTTTCCATCACAGACGCCAGCATGATGTTCATAATACCTATGCCACCTACCAAAAGGGAAATGCCCGCAATCGCACCTAATACGATATTGAAAATATTTTGGGTTTTCTGCTGTTGCTTTAAAAGTAATTCCGGGATGGTTATTTCGAAATCGACCACATTAAAATGTCTTCTCTCCAACATCCGGCTGATCACTTCTGCAGTCGGATTTAACAGCTGACTTTGCTCTACCTGCACCACCAATTTGTCTACTTGATGATAATTTTTAGGAGGAGATCCATTGTTATTATTTTGTTCTACGCTACCAGAAATAATTATCATCCCCCCTCTATTACTATTCAATCCACCTGCAGTGATTAAATCTCTGTTTTTGTACCTGACTAACATGGTCTGTATGGGAACATACACGTCCATATTAAAATCCCGGATTCCTAGTTTGGCAATACTCTGATCAGAGACTAATCTTTCTTCCAATACGCCAACTACTTCCAGCCATTGATTTCCGCATTTTATTTTTTTACCTATAGGATTTTCTTTACTAAAAAATTTGGTTTGCACTCCTCTACCTATAATACATACAGGATCTCCTTTTAAAAGATTAGAACTGCTAAACATCTTACCTTCACGCAATCCGAAATTGGTTACATCAAAATATTCAGGCAGTACTCCTACAAGTTTGGCGGAGCGTCGGTTTCCATCTTTGACTATATAAGTGTCTAAAATGACTTCCGGACTGACTTTTTTGACACCCGGAACTGTAGCTTTTATCGCATCAACGTCAAGCATCTTTAATCCAGGAGAAAATTTGTTTTTTTCCATACCTGGACCTGAGGCATTTTCTTCCACTCTGTCTTCTACCTGCTCTACTATTGGCTCTATAATGATGTTATTTACACCTACCAATTTAATCTGTTCCATGATTTCCTGCTGAGCGCCATTACCGATCGCCAGCATGGCTATCACTGCCGCCACTCCGAAAATTATACCTAGAGCCGTCAGTAAAGAACGGAGCCTGTTCGCAATTACCGCTTCTAAGGCTATATAAAAATTAGCCAATAAACGCTCTCTGAATCTAAATTGATTGTTTTGGTTCACCTATCTAAAACTTCAATGATGAAGATGTTAATTTTCATTAGTCTACCTCTGTTATTGTGCTGGCTAATTCATTTCCTCGCTTTCCATCAAGTTCTTTTAGCAGTTTCACCGATTGCTCCCTACCGCTTTTTGGCATAGATAGATATACTCTGTCTCCTTCATTAAGACCCAGATCCACTACCACTTCATTCGCATTGGCTATACCTAATTTCACTTCCTGTTTTCCTCCGTTATTGAGGTAAACATAATTAATAGAATCACTTTCAACATGAATAGCTTCTAAAGGAATATAGAGTGCTTCTGATACTTCATCAGCTAATATCGCATTACTGGTAGTCATCGCAGGACGCATTACCGGATCACTTTCGTTTATTATGATGGTGACTTCAAAAACTTTGGCATCGGAATTTGGCCGCTGCTGACCTACATTGGCTACTCGGGTCACTTTACCAGTTAATCTTTTTTCAGGAAATGCATCTAAACTTAAAGCCACAATTTGCCCTACTTTAACCTTTCTGATATCCACTTCATTTACGTAAGTAATACTTTGCATTACGGTAAGATCTGGAAGAGTAGCTACTACTGGATTCCAAGCACTAATGTTGGATCCTGCAGCCACTTTATTGCCATCCCATCCAGTTTCATAGATGACCATGCCGTCTTGGGGTGCATAGATGGTGAATTCATCTAGCATGGCCTGCATCTGGGCAAAATCCCTCTCTTCTTTTCTAAGTGCTGCAGATACCTCAGCCATCTTAGCCATAGCCTGGTTAAACTTAATCTTATAATTTTCCTGCGCTTGTCTTAAATCTCTTTTAGCTTTTTCTAAATTATATTCATATTGCTTTACAGTGGCTGGCGGTTCGTACTGAGATTGATCCAGTACCAGTTTTTGTTCCTCTACATTGTACTCGAGATTAATAAGATTATCTCTTTCTTGCCTTAAGGATAAAGCAGTGTCTAGTTGTGCCTGTTCAAATTGGGACTTAACTTGTTCCAGATTATTCTCAGCATCACTCACCCTGCCAAATAATTCAGACTTATCTAATGCTGCTATAAATTCACCTTCTTTTACAACTGTACCTTCATCTACTATTCTATCTACCTTAAGTTGGTTAACTCTGAATTCCCGAGCTCTGCTAGGTCCCATGATCTGCACAGATTTAAGAGCTTTAAGCTCACCGGTAGTAGTGATCTCCACTTTAAATTTTCCCTTCTTAGTGGCTACCAGGATATCCGCACCATCTCCCACCTGCTTTGGCGCAAAAGCCAGGTATAGCAAGATGATGATCATCACTCCTATTCCCGTGGCTATAAAAATTTTCTTTTTCATTTTTAAAATATTTTAGGCTATAGCAAAAGTCCCTTTGAGCTGGTAATTATTTACCGAACTTAGAAAACAACTATATTTTTAGATTGAAATATAAAGATATTATTTCTTAAATGATATACTAATTTAGTTTTTTCTGAAAAAAGTATACTACCGCTGATAAAATCCTCAAATTCATATTGATAAATATGGGGTGCTGGTATTATTATAATTATTACTCGGCTCTGCATAAGATTTATTAAATTGCGGCCAATTATCACTTTATAATAAATCATGAGGTCCATTATCAGCTTTGTTATCCGTTATATCCCCAGAAAATACCTGCAGCTCGTAAGTCATCTTTTTTTACGAATTATCGCAATTTTCTATAAGGGTGATAAGGTAACGTGTCCTGTTTGCGACCATCAATTTAAAAAATTTCTTCCATATGGGAGAAAAGCTAGAGAGAATGCGCTTTGTCCAAACTGCTTGGCATTGGAGAGACATCGATTAATGTACTTGTTTTTAAAAGATCAGACCTCATTTTTCAAAGTACCATTAAAGGTACTACACGTAGCTCCTGAGATATGTTTTATAGAAAGATTTGAGGCATTGGAGAATATTGAATACATCACTGCTGATATAGAATCTCCACTCGCAAAAGTAAAGATGGATATACATGATATTCCATTCGAGGCAGAAACTTTTGATGTAGTATTCTGTAATCACGTCATGGAACATGTGGATGATGATATTAAATCCTGTCAAGAAATCAATAGGGTACTTAAAACAAATGGGTGGGCGATCATTCAGTCTCCTGTATATGACATTGAAAAAACTATTGAGGACAAATCCATTACAGATCCCAAAGAGAAAGAAAAAATATTTGGCCAACGAGACCATGTCAGGAAATATGGAAAAGATTATGCTAAGCGACTTAGAAAATCCGGTCTACAAGTTGAAGAAAACAAATTTGTGAAATTACTATCTCCTGAAATTATAAAGAAGTATGCCTTACCTGAAAACGAAGTGATATTTTATTGTACCAAAGGAGTGTCATCCATAAACTAATTTCTTAAACCCTTCGGTAACCAGGCCTACCCCATACGAAAATAATTGGCCAAAGGCTACTGGCAAAGACAGTAGACCTACATACATACTTTTATTTTCTAAAGCAGATCCTATAATGACTGCTAAAGACCATAACATCAAAAGAATGAAGGCTATAGAAAATAGACCTGGCAAAAGCCAATAAAGCAGCGGCAAAGAAAGAAGTGCTATTACAAATGCTAATGGTAAAAAATGTATGACTTTTATTGCATCACTGTGATACCTACTTACATGTACCCTATTCCTACCGAATGAATAACTTTGTTTGAAAAATGAATTTAAAGTGTTTCTTCTTTTATGAAAAACAAAAGCTTCTTTAATCAGCTCCAGTTTAAAACCCATTTTTTTCAATCTAATACTTAACTCAATATCTTCTGCTTGATTAGGATCTTTAAATCCCTCCGTGGCAAGAAATACCTCTTTTGATATTCCCATATTATATCCTCTAGCCTGATACTTACTCGGATCCTTTAGTTTGCCACGAATACCGCCTGTGGTGAACATTGAAGTCATGCTGTAATTCATTGCTTTTTGCAAGGGAGAAAAATCTTTATCAGCCTGATCGGGCCCTCCATAAGCATCTAGTTTACGATCTAAAAGGTGATGAAGTACTATTTCAAGATATTGAGGAGGTATAACACAGTCGGAATCAAATAATATATAATAATCTCCTTTGGCCAGCTTCATTCCTTTATTGCGGGCATAGCCTTGACCTGTATTTTCCTGATATACATATTGGAGCGATAAGAAGGATTCAAAATCTTCTACAATATCCTTGCACCGGATATCGGATCCGTCTTCAATAATTATAACTTCAAAAATTTTATAACTCTGATGTACTAGGCTTGCCAGCAGTTCCCTTAATTCTTTGGGTCTATTATAAACCGGAACAATGATACTGAAAAACATCAGGATCCAAAATTTATTTCCTTTTCTATATTATAATCAGTTCTACGGGCATTATTTGAGGTCATCATTTCAGCCAAAAATCCGGTAAGGAATAATTGCACCCCTATAATTAAGGCAACCAATGCCAAAAAAAACATAGGTTGATCCGTGATTTCTCTAACAAATAAACCGTTTCTTAAACCATGTATTTTTTCAAATATCAAATATACAGTAATAACAAAACCAGTTAAGAATGATAAAATTCCAAACACTCCGAAAAAATGCATGGGATTTCTTTTGTATCGATTTACAAAGGATACTGATATTAAATCTAAAAATCCATTAATAAACCTCTCCATCCCAAACTTAGTATAGCCATATTTTCTTGGGCGATGCTCCACTACTTTTTCACCGATTTTGGTAAAACCATTCCATTTGGCTATTAAAGGAATATAGCGATGCATTTCACCATATACATTAATATTCTTTACCACCTTATTTTTATAGGCCTTAAGACCACAATTAAAATCATGTAGAGGAATGCCTGAAATGGTACTTGTCACCCCATTAAAAAATTTAGATGGTATGGTTTTACTGACTGGATCAAATCGCTCTTTTTTCCACCCGGAGACTATATCATAACCCTCATCGATAATCATTTCATATAGCCCTGGTATTTCATCAGGACTATCCTGAAGGTCAGCATCCATAGTAATCACTACTTCACCATCAGCTTTATTAAAACCTACATCAAGGGCTGCTGATTTACCATAATTTCTGGTAAAGCTAATAGCCTTTACATTTCCGTTATGTTTGCTTAAATCTGTGATTACCTCCCAGGACTGGTCTGTACTGCCATCATTTATATATATTATCTCATAAGAATAGCCGTGTTCAAACATGACACGGCTAATCCATTGGGTCAATTCAGGAAGGGACTCTTCTTCGTTAAAAACGGGAATGACAATCGAAATCTGAATCATTTATTTTTTTTAATAGTCGAGAGATTTATCTCTTCTTTTTATTATAGCACCTAAAATTAATGCTAATATGGCATATATTACTAATGAAATACCAAATGCCTTAATCAAACCCATTAATGAACGACTTTCTTCAAAACCAGTACGCATCTCTGCCATTTGATCCGAAGTGATCTGATTGCCCGCCCCAAAACTATCCATTAATGCTATAGTGCTTTCCAACTGAGCATCTGCTAATACTCCTGGAAGAGCTGGATCTATCACTTGGAATAATAAAATATTCCCTAGTGTAGTAATTAGCCCGCTGATGATAAAAGTAAAAAACACAAATTGAAAAGCAACTCCAAAGGACATATATCCACCCTGATCTTTTCGATAGTCTATACCAAAATATATAACAAGGGCTAATGAAATTGCAAGCATAGCAAATCCTAACCAGGCAGAGGAAAGGATTTCTACATCAATGAAATATGCTACATAATAAATTACAAGGCTAACCAGACCTACTACCACGCCAGCTTTTACGGCAGCTTGAAAAGGACTTACTACCTCGTCACCATCTTTTTCTAATTGAATATCTTCCATTGCTTAACTTTTAGTTTGTTTTAAAATTATGGAAATAATTATAGTATAAAATAATCCAGGAAGTATTTTTCGAAGAAAATCATTCATGGCTACATTATATGCAGACATCTCCTCAATACTTGCTCTGGTAGTTTCAAATGCTTCAATATTCAATTGCTCCACCCATTCACTTCTTTTGCCATCTAGCAGCCGAAGGTTTACGCTCCTGAAATCCATCAATATATCAGGCATAATATTAAGTGATATAAATACAAAGATAGCAGATAAAATAGCAATCAAGGTGTATACAAAAAACCCAACTGTCATTCCTTGCCCAAAAGTCATATCGCCTGCATTAAAATTATCTCTAAAATTTTTAACGCCTATAAATACAAATATGGGCGTAATTAGGTATCCAAACACCAGTGTCATACCTACAGGTTCAGCTCCCAGAATGTACATCAACCAAAAAGCTATCCCACATAAAATTCCACCTATAATCCCAAATTTGTAGGCGGAATCAAAATATTTATTTATCAAAACGAAGGAATTTAGATCCGTTAATTACATACCTCACTTTCCCTAAAAGGTTTTGGCCCCACCACGGCGAATTAGACGACAATGATTTATTAGTTTTTCTATCATAAATCCAATTTTCTTCAGGATTGAATATTGTCAGTGATTGCAAGGCTTCACTATCATTTTGCTCTCTCAAAACTTTTAATGGTCCTGAAGTGATTTTCTTAATTAGTAACGGCCATGTTAATTCATCAGATAATTTTACCAAACCAGGTAGGAATGTCTGCAAGCCCAGCATACCATCACTAGCATAATCAAATTCTATATGCTTTGCATCCATGTCATGAGGTCGATGGTTGGATACTATAGCATCTATAGTCCCATCTTTCAAACCTTCAATAAGTGCATTTCTATCCTGCTCTCCTCTAAAGGGGGGGGCTACTTTCATATTGGTGTCAAAAGTCACTAAATCATCTTCAGAAAACAACAGCTGATATATAGAGACATCTGCTGTAACGGATAAACCCTCTTCCTTTGCTTCCCTTATCATCCTTACAGCACCAGCTGTACTAATAGTCTGAAAATGAATATTCCCCCCTGCATATCTAAGAATTTCCAAGTTTTTCTGGACAGCTACTTCTTCTGCCAGTGCTGGAATACCTTTTAATCCTAATCGAGTGGAGACATTTCCTTCGTGCATTTGTCCAAATATGGCCAGTAGTGGATCATAGCTATTATCGAAAAGGATTCCATCAAATTTTTGAAGGTATTGAAGGACTTTCATCAATCGATCAGAATTGGATATAGGAGTTAAACCATCTCCAAACACATTGACACCATGATGATGCAAGTCCAAAATTTCGGTTAAATCATCTCCCTGATTATTATGGGTAACTGAGGCTTGGATTACAATGTCAGAAAAAAAATATTTACTTTTATTTCTAATAAATTCAACTTCATTTTTGCTTTGTACCGAAGGAACCGTATTAGGTAACAAAACTGCTTTTGAAAAGCCACTTATCGATAGGGCTTCATTTAAGCTTTGAAGATCCTCTTTATGTTCTAGTCCAGGCTCACCATTAAAACATTTTAAATCCACCCATCCTTTGGAAGCAAATAGGCCAGCACAATCTATTATTTCTACATCCTGCTCTTCATTGGGCAATACATTACTTATGAATTCACCATTAAAAAAATAATCAGCAGGTTTGCTGATTTCAGTGTCTGTGATTAATTGAAGTGATTTAAATAATACAGCCATAGTAATTTTAATTTGTGCAAAACTGCAATTAAATTCTCTAAAATGGAAATGAGAGCGGGTGTAATTTT
>DATHVH010000009.1:0-26271 GCA_035461405.1 Anditalea sp. | reverse complement strand
TTCAGGATCATAAGTTGATTCTTGCCACATCTCTAGCTGATTGATTGCATTCCGTGGAATATAATTACACCCGACTAACCACCGATGCTCGTTATACCATTTATTGGCTTTTTCTTTGGTCCATTGACCTTCGGCTAATCTTTCAACCCTTACCGTATCATTTTGATAAGGATACAACCCTTTGGCAAAAGTGAATGAACAAATATTGGAAGTGATGCCCAATAAAAACCCTAAAAACAACATTTTTTTGATCATGGCATTGAGGATGAGGGATGAGTATCATAAGGTACAGCAATATCAGCTTTTCCCGCAAAATTTACCTTCTCTTTGGAAAGCAGCCAATGGACTGCATTTACAATTAACTTTTGAAAATCTTCTTCTTCGAAATCTTCAGGATGTCCCAGTGTAGTCATGAAAAAATTAGTCCCAAAAGAATTTTTTCCGACCCAGGCCACCGGGTGATCTATGGCATATATATTATCGGGATTTACGGCTTTTCCCATCAATAAGGGTGTAGAACCTTCTGAAGGGTAATCTGGATAAAGTGTATACAACCATGATTTAGCAGAAAAATCGATAGATATTCCTTCCAAAACCGGATGATTTCTGTTTTCTTGGATTATTCTTACTTCAGTAGTTGATTCATGCCCATAATGGGTATGCCCTTTCTTTTCCCAACCTGGAGGAGCATTAAAAGCAAATTCACCGAATGCATTCCACTTTTCCAATGGATGACCATCAGCATAATTAAATGCATGTGTAGTGGTCCTAAAGCCCATGATTGGGCGTTTTGATTCTAAATAAGACTGAATATAATCTAACTGTTCCTCAGGAAGTCTTCTCCATCTAAGAAAAAATATTGCCAGGTCAGCATTATCCAATTCCTCTAAACCGGGAATATTTTCTTCTGAATTATGATCTGGATGGGCATTTAATACTTTTGTTTGAAAACCATAATTCTCTTCAAGCTCAGCAGCAAGTCTCGGCATTGTAATCTCACTGCTATATTCATGGTCCCCTACAACAAACACTATTAATGGTGGTTCCTTTTGCTCATCTGAACACCCCGCCAAACAGAAGATAAGTAAAATCATTACTATTGAAAGTGAGCGTTTCATAAATATTTAATTATTTGGTAGATGCATCATTAAGTCATTGATAATCTTTTCCACTTTTTTTGGGTCCATTTTTTCTACAAGGTGTTTATGGCCAATCCCATTCTCATCCCATGTATTGTAGCCATCTTTATTCAGCACTATCCTACCCTGCTTCAGATCATAATATGGTTGTGTCCCCCGTACAGCAACCAGAACAGCTGTCTGGTCCCAACTCATTCTACCTTGACTGTCTTCTTCCGCCATGGGAATACTTATAGAATAAACATCTTTAATAGGACTTCGCCGTATGGATTGATTCTTTATCAAAGGCAATCCAGTCAATATTTTTTCTCCAATTTCAAATCCACTGAAAATTAATGGCTTATCCCAGTTTTCAAAAACATATACACCTGCCTGTGCATCCTCTTCTATATTAAATTCCATACCTTCGGGAAATTTTCCCGCCATGCTTACCATCATTTTTACTTTTTTCCTGACAAGCTCCTTTCCTGAAAGCGGTGAATGTTCATCTGGTCCTGATTTTAAAAGTCCTTCGATATTGGTTAAGAATCCTACTGTTACAATGGTCACACTTTCGTCTTTCTCACCTGATAAGATTTTTCTATATAATGCAACCGAACCTGGCACCTGTTCATTGTGGCGGATCGAATGGGGATATCGTTGAATCAGGGAGTCGGACCAAAACTGCCAATCTCTTAATTCCCTACCCGTGTTTTTTGGAACACCAATAGGAATTTCTGGACGGTTAAAATAGGTATTTATAATATTTAATGCCGCTACCACATTTTCATGTCTTGTACTTGCTATAGTTGCCAATATATCTACTTCACCTTTGTCCGCCAGCGCATGAAGCATTGCCAATGCCCCGACATCGTCATAGTCAGGTCCCATATCTGAATCAAAAATTAGAGAAACCTTCTCTTTTTCCTGTGCCCTTAAACATGATCCTAAAAGAAACAATAACATCGAAAATATAATTATGGATTTTATGCTCATTCTATTAATGTTTAAATATTTCTTTTTTTCAGTTCAGTTACCGCAAAATCCACAGCCCTTGCCGTAAGTGCCATATAAGTCAGAGATGGATTTTGGCAAGCTGAGGAAGTCATACAGGAACCGTCGGTCACAAATACATTTTTCACCCCCCATATTTGATTGTTACTATTCAGGACCGAGGTTTTGGGTTCCCTTCCCATTCTAGCAGTACCCATTTCATGGATACCCAAGCCCGGAGGCTTGTTAGAGTCACTTGCATATACATTTGAAAACCCTGCCTTTTCAAGCATTTCAGCTCCAGTGGCCAATATATCTTCCAGCATATTAATTTCATTGTCTTTGTACTCGCAGTCAATTTCAATTTTGGGCATGTCCCAGGAATCTTTTTCTATTGAAGACAGTGAGATTTTATTTTCATAATAAGGAAGACATTCACCCATCCCAGTCATCCAAAGATCCCAGACACTTGCTTCGGAGGCTGCTGCTTTAAGTGTGGCTCCGAAGGGAACATCCTCAAATCTACCTGACCGCCTAGATCCCCCTGCTGCGAATGCAAATCCTCTTACATACTTATCCTGTTTATCATCTCCCAAGTTTCGGAACCTAGGAATATATACACCTGTAGGCCTGTTTCCGAAATGGTATTTATTTTGAAGACCTGTAAATTGGCCCCCCAAGCTTGCACGGTAATTATGGTCCATAAGATAATGGCCCAAAGCCCCACTATCATTTCCCATACCTTCAGGAAATCTTTCCGACACAGAGTTTAAGAGTATAGCAGTTGTATTAATTGTGCCTGCATTTACAAAAATCACTTTAGCAAAATATTCCGATACTGATTTGTCCAGAGCATCCACTACCCTAACACCTGTCGCCTGCTTTGATTTATCATCGTAAATTATTGAGTGAACTACCGAGTTGGGCCTAAGGGTGAGATTTCCTGTGCGCATAGCTGCTGGAAGGGTTGCCGAATTACTGCTAAAATACCCACCATAGGGACAGCCTCTGGCACATTTGTCCCTATACTGACATTTGCCTCTTCCGTCCATAGCCTCTGAAAGATTAGCCGTCCGGGATATAATAAGATGTCTGTTCTGATAATTACTCTCAATACTTGCTTTTAAATGTTTTTCGAGACAGTTCATTTCCATAGGCTTCATAAATTCTCCGTCTGGCAAATGGGGAATTCCATCCCTGTTTCCACTTATCCCTACAAATTTCTCTACATAAGAATACCATGGAGCGATATCTTTATATCTGATGGGCCAATCTATTCCCAGTCCATCTTTAAGGTTTGCTTCAAAATCCAAATCACTCCAGCGTTGGGTCCACCTTCCCCACATAATGGATTTACCTCCAACCTGATAGCCTCTTATCCAGTTAAAGGGTTTTTTTTGGGTATAGGGATGTTCATCATCTTTTACAAAAAAATGTTGGGTTGATTCATCGAATGCATAGCAACTGCTGGCGATCGGATTCTTCCGCATCATGTCCAATGATATCTGCCCCCTCCTTGGAAGCTCCCATATTCTTTTATTTGCTGTAGGATAATCCTTTAAATGCACTACATCTCTTCCTCGTTCAAGCAAAAGCGTTTTCATCCCTTTTTCACATAATTCTTTGGCAGCCCATCCTCCTGTTATACCTGATCCAATAACTATAGCGTCATAGCTATGGTCCTTAATTCCCGAAGAGTTTATATTTTTTGATGTAGAATAAGTATTTGTGTCAGCATCCATTAAAATAAAATTTATTTATTAATACTACCAGCTGAAAACTTTAGTGACGAATTTTCTGCTTTTGATCCATTCTTCTGTTACTGAACCTGTAGGAGGTGTTTCAAATGCCAGTTCTATAGCTGCCCTGCCACTAAAGTCCACTTTCGTTAAGGCTTTGGCAATTCCTTTAAAGTCAGTAACTCCCTCCCCTAAAGATCTGGTCCATTTACCATTTTTATCCTGATCCCTCAAATGGAGATATACCATTTTGTGACCATACTTTTCAATAAACCAAACTGGATCAATTCCCGCCCTCATCAGCCAATTGATATCAGGTCCCAGTTTTAAATCCGGTACCCGCGCTATAGTACCTAAAAAATCATTTAAATTGTAATCCATCTCAAAGGTATGGTTATGCAAATTGGGAACTATATCTCTTTTGCTGCAGACCTCCATGATTTCCATTAGAAGGTCGCCCTGTGAATCAAGTTCATTTTCAGTTTTTTTTCTCCCGGCATCTCCCACCGTTATTCCAAAAGTACTTCCACCCAATTTCTGTAAATGGGAAGTAACCAACTCTACATCTTCCAGGATCTGTTCCTTTTTTTCTTTATTCCACATATCACCATAATAGGAACACCCTGTCACAGGAACTTTGTATTTGTTTATTAATTCTTTCAGCAATGGTATGCGTCTATGATCCCTTAGGTTTGATTCCATTAGTTCCATACCTTTAAGTCCAGCTTTTCTGAAGTCACGAAACGCTTCCTCAATTATCGGTGTACAGTCCCAGTCAGGTGGAAACTTACTGGCATATAACCAGACATGTCCACTTAAAATGACTTCTTTCTTAGGATAACTCAAACCAAAAATCTCTATTGGGGAACTAAAGGCAGAAATAGCCATTAGTCCCCCGCATTTTTTCAGAAATCCTCTTCGTGAATTATTATTTTTCATCATTTAATTTTAAGGTAAAGAAAATGCAACATATGCATCTCCAGACTTAGTACCTAACTTTCCCCCACCACATGCTATTACCACGTACTGTTTTCCGTTGATTTGATAAGTGGCGGGTGTAGCAAAACCTGAAGCAGGTAACTCTGCTTCCCATAATAATTCACCCGTTTTTTTATTGAATGCACGAAACATATTATCCCGGGTAGCTGCAATGAAAAGCACACCCCCTGCAGTGACTACAGGACCACCATAATTTTCTGTTCCGGTTTCCTCGGCGCCCATTTCTTCCATTTCTTTATCCACACCTAAAGTAGATTTCCATACATGCTCCCCTGTATTCAGGTTTATAGCAGTAAGGGTCCCCCATGGTGGTGCTATAGCAGGGTAGCCTTCCTTAGATTTAAATTTGTTATATCCTGAAATATTGTAAGGAAGTTTTCGAAATTCCTCAATGGGTGATGATTCATTGATAAACGGTTTCTCTTGCAGCTCTTTGACATTGCCCACATATGAAATGATTGCATTTTTCTCATTTACATTAAGATGCTGAAATGAGGGCATCATTCGTCTTCCGGTATTTATCAAATCCCTTAAACTTTCTTGGTTATAATTAAGATGGGCATTAACAATAGATGGATTCGTATCCGTTCCTTTTCTGTCTTCCCCATGACATACCATACAATGCTGCCGGTACAGACTTTTCCCGGCTTCAAGGTGAGATTCTGCGGAACTGGATTCAGGTTCGGCATCCCACATTTGAAGAATCCAGGGCATTTCGTTTGCATTCACATAAAGAATATTGGATTGGGGATCTACGGCAGGCCCCCCCCATTCAGCTCCACCGTCAAACCCAGGGAAAATAATCGTTCCCTGTTTGGATTGCGGAGTAAACATTCTGCCGGTGTTATAAGATTCGAGACGGGCTTTAACCTCGTCGTATGACTCTTTTGGAAGGTATGGGTTTATATCAGCAACATTAAATGCCTGCCGGACAAAGGGAGCAGGTAATTGGGGTATTGGCTGGGTTGGCCATAATTTTTCACCTTCCAGATCGGTATAAGTATCTACAGGTGTTTCGACAATTGGAAAAAGCGATTCTCCCGTCTCCCTGTTAAAAACGTAGACAAATCCAGTTTTTGAAGTTTGGGCCACAGCATCTACTTTTTCTCCATTGTGCTCTACAGTTACCAAAACTGGATAGGAAGAAGGATCATAATCCCAGGTATCATGATGGATATATTGAAAATACCATTTGAGTTTCCCTGTTTCTACATCCAAGGCCAAAAGACTATTTGTGTAAAGGTTTGATCCTTTTCTTTTTCCCCCATAAAAATCCATTGCGGCTGAACCAGTGGGAGCAAAAGCTATACCCCTCTCGTGGTCAATGATCATTCCCATCCAGTTATTTCCTCCTCCGGTCATTTGCATTCCCTCGTGGTCGTCCCAAGTTTCGGAGCCAGCTTCTCCGGGTTCAGGTATAGTATGGAAAATCCACTTTTGCTCCCCCGTCCTGGTATCATATGCTCTAATATGACCAGGTGCAGCATCCATAGACTCCGATACCCTAGTGCCGGTAACCAACAAATCTTTATAAACCGAGGGCGCTGAGGTGGCAGTGATAAACAAGTCACTTACATTTCTTCCCAATCCTTCATGCAGATCGATTCTGCCGTTCTTTCCAAAACTCTTTACCAATTCACCGGTTTCAGCATTTACGGCATTCATATAATGCCCAGTTGCATAAAAAATTCGGTTATCCCCCTTACCATCACTCCAGTAAGCCACTCCCCTGTTATTGTTTAAATTAAAATGGCCGGCCAAATCACCCTCAATTACTTCAAAAGGTTTAAAAACCCATTTTTCTTGGCCTGTTGCTGCATCAAGCGCAATAAGTTTTAACTGAGGAGAAGTTCCGAAAAGAACACCGTCAACTATGATGGGGTTACATTGTATCTGAGAATTGGCGGTAGTATCAGCATCCCCGGTATTATAAATCCATGCTACCTCCAAATTGGCAACATTTTCCAGATTTATCTGATCCAGAGAGGAGTATTTGTTTCCCGTTACATTACCCCCAACCATATTCCAGACATCCATAGATATTTTATTCTCCTTTTGACTACAGGAAAAGTTTAGTGAAAGGATTAATATGATAAAGATTTTATAAATATGATTTTGGAATTTCATAAAGTATATTTTGCGAATGGATTGTAGATATCCTCTGACGGAAAACCGTCAGAGGATTGTTTGATAATAATACTACTAATAGCCAGGGTTCTGCACCAATCCTGGATTGGCAGTTAGAATATTCATTGGTATGGGGAATATTTCCCTATGGGGTGAACTTTGTGCTTTTTCCCATCTGGCTTCAGTATATTTACCGAATCTGATTAAATCTTCCCTTCTTTTTCCTTCATAAGAAAATTCTCTTCCCCTTTCATTTAAAAATTCTTCCAAGGTAAGAGTGGTAGCAGTATATAGAGCATCAGGATCACCGGGTGCGAAGCTTCTTGCCCTGACTTCATTAACTAAATTTAATGCTTCACCATTTGCCACTCCACCATTTATCCTCATGAGTGCTTCAGC
The DNA here is from genome assembly GCA_035461405.1 of Anditalea sp. Lineage (GTDB taxonomy): Bacteria > Bacteroidota > Bacteroidia > Cytophagales > Cyclobacteriaceae > Anditalea. Next base: position 18,896 of record DATHVH010000009.1, on the reverse strand, counting down.
TTTGATATACATGATTTCAGCAAGACGCAGCACCACAAAATCATTGTTCATGTTCCATATCATGCCATTTTCAATTTCATATTTTTTATTCCGAACACCTTCACCGTAACCGCCACTCGGGTTCATTAGCATTGTAATTTCCGGGTGAATAACCAATTGTTCACCATCTTGGTCCCACCATCCCCAAACCGGTTCAGTTTCCTCTTCATCATACCACTGCGGACCAACTATCCATTGATTGATCCTCAAATCGTTTTCGGAATATAATCTATAAAATGATTCGGGAGTTACCGTTTTTCCCCATGGATAATCTGGAAATTCATATACATCTTTCATTGCACCAGGAAGGTTCTGAGCGGACATATTAAAACCGGGAGCAAAATTAAAGTCATAAGGAACTACAAATATATTTTCATCACTGAATTGGTTCATTACCTTAAATGGACCATTCCAGGTTGGCTCTAAGGCATATAGCCCTGAATTAAGGACAAGATCTGCAGCATCCACTGCATCTTGCCACCGTGGAGTCCCAGTATATACCTCAGCATTAAGATACATTCTGGCCAACAATGCATTTGCAGCAGACTTAGTAAAGTGACCATACCAGTTACCTTCTCCTTTTTCACTGAGTAAATCACGATTGGCCAAGATTTGACTTTCTATCCATGCAAAAACTTCTGCCCTGGGCCAGTTTGTGGGATTTGCTACCATCATATCCTCCACCACGGGAATATTGCCATAGGTATCCATAGCATAATAATAGTAAAATGCCCTTAACATTTTAATTTCCGCGGTCATTTGCTCTTTAGATATCGGGATGTCAAATTTATCAAAATCAAGCCCTTCAAGGACACCAAGAAATTGATTACAATACCCTATTCCCTGAAAATAATTATACCAGTTCCACTCCAACCAATCTAGACTGGTAGTCCAGGTATGCTGATGAAACTGTATCCATCGCCCATTTTCAAAACCCTGATTGTTCTTCACGGTTACCACAGCCTCATCCGTTCCAAATGTCACCAGTGACCAGTGCATATCATAATGGATAAATTGAAGGAAACTATATGGCTGTGAATATGCGGCCATTATCTGATCAGTAGTCTGGTAATAATTTGCAGTGGTCGTAGAACTATAAACATTTTCTTCGAGATCATTACAGCTGCTCAGGCTCAGAACAAAGGCTAACAAAATACTGCCTATATATTTACTGAATATTTTTATTATAGAATTTTTCATGACTGATAGAATTAAAATTGGGCGGATAAACCTAATGTAAATGTTCTGGTACGGGGATAATACCTGTCGTTGAATTCTATACCGGCACCGTTAAAAGGATTAATCGCCAGCTCAGGATCCATGCCTGAGAAATTGCTTAGTACAGCAAGGTTTAAGCCTGTAGCATAGACTCTCAGATTTTTAAAAGGGAAGGTATACCCAATTGTGACATTATCAAGCTTAGCATAATTGCCGTTTTCCAAATAGTAATCAGAGAATAAAGCTTGGTCACTAATAGGATCTTCTAAAGCTGATACCAATAAATTAGTAGAAGTGAATCTGGTAGTATTGTCATGGAAAATTCTTTTCGCATTTAATACATTGAATCCCAAAGCTCCTCTTATTAGGACGGAGGCATCAAATCTCCCGAATATAAAAGTATTGGTTATGCCAAAATTATACTTTGGAATACTATTGCCCAAATAATGAAAGTCGTCATCTCCAATATCCTCTTTAGGTACAGCTACATTGTCTTTATCAAAGAATAACCATTGGCCTGACTCATCGAATCCGGCAAACTTACGTCCATAAAACACTGCTACTGGCTGACCGGGAGCAAGTCTCTGGACATCTCCGCCATAACCTAAGCCCACCCCTGTAATATTTTGGGCAGAACCCATGAATTGGTCACTTGAAACCGAAACAATTTCGTTTATATTTCTAGCCCCTACCAAAGTAATATTCCACTTTGTATCTGCTCTATTAATAATATTGGCTTCCAATAATAATTCCATACCCTTATTCATCATTTCACCTGCATTGGCAAAGATTTGAGGATATATATTTGGAGGCATTTGAGCGGTAAAATTCCCTATTAAATCATTAATTCTTCGGTCGTAATAGTCAAATGAACCAGTTAGCCAATTTGTTCTGAATAATGAAAAGTCAACACCTACATTCCATTCAGTCTTAGTTTCCCACCTTAGACCCGGGTTAGGATTGATATTTGGCCCAAAGGATTGGACCCACGTAGGATTGTCAGGTGTTCCATAATAGGCATGTTGGGTTCCCCATGGAAATGGTCCAACAGTAGCTAAAGACTGGTAGGGATTTAAAGAATTCTGGTTTCCGGTCACACCATATCCGGCTCTAAGTTTCAAAGATTTGATAGTAGAGGAATTGGCCAAAAATCCTTCTTTAGTCAACATCCACCCACCTGATATTCCGGAGAATGTACCCCATTTATTAGCAGCCCCCAAAACAGAGGCCCCCTCTCTTCTTACACTGACATTAAAGAGATACTTTTGATCATAATCATATAAGAGACGTCCGAAATATGCAATTATGGATCTTTCATTTGCAAAACTGTTCACAAATACTCCGCTTCTTACAAATCCAGGAGTAATGTTATTTATTGCAGCTCCTGCACCCAGGTTATGGTAAAGAAATGCATTCGTGTTAAAGTTGTTATTACCGGCACCAAACCCTTCATTAAATATTTTTTGATAAGAATAACCAGTAAGTAAATTGAAATTATGTTTTCCTACCTCTTTTTGATAATCAATTATTCCTTCAAATACATCATTGGTTGTGGCATTATTCCTTCTCGAAGCCTGTCCACGAATATTGCTCTGCTGCATATAAAGCAAGTTGTTATCAGTATAGGATCCCGATAAAAAGTCCTGAACAGTAAATGAATAGGATGCAGTAGCAGATAGATTAGGTAAAATATTATAGGTTGCATTAATGGTTCCCAGAAATCTTCGTTCTTTGCTGTCATTTGTATTAAGGAGTGTGTTCGCTACTGGATTCCATTGACTTCCCTGTCCGATCTGGGGGGCCTCAAAAAAAGTCCCATCCGGATTTCTCACGGGAAATGTTGGGTTCATATTTAGAGCCTGTCCAAATCCATAGTATTCTGCAAAACTTTTTGTGTCGAAAGAATTGGTTACTCCTACAGATACGTCCAGTTTATCATTTAAGGCTTTAGTGTTGAGGCGAAATGAAGTATTTATAAATTGTCTGGTAGACGCTAAATCCATTCCTTCAAACTCTTGGAAATTTACTGAAGCAAAGTAGTCTGTTTTCCCACTTCCCCCACTGACGGAAAGATTATGGCCATGACTTAGAGGACGGTCCCTCAACAGTTCATTGAACCAATCTGTATCATGCCCCTGATCATTCGCTTCAAGTCCATTTTGTTGTGCAAATAGTTTATATTGTTCAGCGTTGAGAACATCATATCTTTTAGCTATATTTTCTGTGGAAGCATAACCGCTATAAGAAACTCGGGCAGGGCCTGTTTTTCCTCTTTTAGTTGTAACCAAAATTACCCCCCCCGTAGCACGGGAACCATAAATGGCAGCTGCTGAACCATCCTTTAAAACATCAATTGATTCTATATCCTGTGGTGCAATAGTTCTAAGATCCCCACCAGGGACCCCGTCAATAACTATTAATGGCTGGGCGCTTCCTTCTCTGGAGACAGCCCCCCTTAAAGAGAAATCAGCTGTAGCATTTGGATCGGCACCATTTGGCCGTGTGATGGCTAAACCCGCCACCTTACCTGTTATTAAAGTCATTGGATCTGTAATCATACCGGGATTGAAATCCTCAGCTTTCACAGTGGCAATAGATCCTGTAACAGTTTCTCTTCTCTGTGTTCCGTATCCAATGACAACCACCTCCTCAAGATGACTGGTCTGTTCGGCCAATTGAATATTAATTGTTGTCCGGTTTCCTACCCTTGTTTCCTGGGTTTCAAATCCCATGAAAGAATATATTAGAATAGAATTGCTGTTTGGAACAGTAATAGTATACTGTCCATTTAAGTCAGTTATTGTTCCGGTGGTAGTTCCGGATACGACTACAGATACACCGGGAATAGGTTCACCGTTTTCCGATAAAACTTGACCAGTAATTGAGAGGGTATTTTGGTTTTGATCCTGAAAAACTTCAATTCCAAATGACTGGAAAGAAATCATACAAATTAAAACCGCAAAAATACCTGATCTCCGCAAAACACCATTTTTGGTAATTTTTAGTAAACCATTAATTTTCATAAGGATAGGGTTTAATTATTAATTTAATTGACAAAAACATTTGCATTCCATACAAAATGTATAGAATAAAACATTCCTAATTTTAGGAATTCTTAGTAGTGCTACACTATGTATAATCTAAAATTTTATACAAGTATCTTTTTATAAATTATTAGTATATAATATTAGCCAGAGTTATAATTTTTATAAAACCAAAAAAGTTAATATGAGACAATCCTAAAAATAATACAAACTGAATATTCTTATAAAATTCCATCTAATAGGAATAATATGCCTATCTAAATGGGTTTTAAACAGCTTTTTAAAGAAAAAATCAAAAAATAAAATGACCTTAATATTTATTGCTATGCCTTAGATCATATTAGGTTATTTTATTTTAATCAATAGAATGGTGGGAAAATGAAATGTATTACAAAACCGAAAACGATTTCCGACCAATAAAATAAGAATTTTAGTGAAATAGAAGTAATTCAAATAAGAGTATGCTTTAGAATGATTAAAAATAAGGATAATTAAAATTCTATTATCATTAATAAATTGAATAATAATTTAAAAAAGATTTAAAAAAACAAAAGAAAACCAATTATTTAGATAATATAAAAATATCGTATCGGAAGAAGGATTATTAATAAATAAAAAATTATATATAAAAAATAATTTAACTATTATTTGTAAACCATTTATTTTTTTGGATTAAAATTTCACTCCAAATATTACTTATTTGTTCGGATGAAATTTTTTCTGGTATTACATCGTCTAAAGTCGGGAGCATTTGTTTGACCAAATTTTCTGTATGTATGCAACATTCTTCCATTATCGATTTACCATAGCTGGGGTTAGCTTCATTTGCATCATCCCCTAGGGCAAATCTTCCAAGATCATTATCTTCTTCATATTGACTAGAGATCTTTTCCATGTTTACCAGATCAGGTCTGAGAAACAATAGTTGGGAAATTTCATATTTACCAGCATGGTCCGCTATATATTTCCCTTCTACCAACTCAGGATCAGCTTTCACAATAATCTTCATGGGAGAGATTTTCATAAATTCTTCGGCTACCATATTTAGATCTTTTTGATTCCCACCTGCATGACCGGTGATGATAACGGCACCTTTAAAACCCGCGTTTGAAAAAGCTCTCAATTGATATAAAAAGAAATGAAGAATTGCTTCAGGTGGCATGGAAGTCATTCTTGGATTCACATCTCCCACCACTTCTTTCAACCATGGTTTATGATAACCAGATTCATGAATATGATACCCCAAGGTAGGAGCTACTATCCCCCCTACCGTTTTAGCCACATTATCGCAAATATATTCAGCTTTGATAGTATCAAGACCAAAGGCTGCGATTTGTCCATGGGGTTCGCATAGACCCATTGGAAGATAGACAACAGGACAATTCTGTTGTCTATTTATAAATTCCTCGGGAAGAAGTTCCTGCCATTTTACATTATTGCTATACATTGTATATTCCATCAGACCAATAAACATTGTTAAAGAGATTTTTCACCCATCTATGGTGAATAGAAATTTCATCGAAAATATCCTTTGGCAATGAAGGTTCGTCCAGTACGGCTATATTTTCATTTGCGAATTTTTCTATATGCATAGAAATGAGTGCGGATGTGACCCCGGGATGAGAGAGTACAAACTTTATGGCTAAAGATGTGAGACTGGATGCAAAGAGAGGTATATATTTTCTAAGGGCATTTACTCTCGAAATATATTCTCTTCTAATATCTTGAGGAAAAAGTTTTTTCCTCAAATCATCCTCATCAAAATAAGTATATTCACTTAAAAATCCACTTAATCCACCCTGGTCCAGCACACATCTAGCAAGTACCGCAACATTGTTTTCTTGGCAGACTGGAATTAAGCTGTCAAATGCCTGGGGATCAAATATATTGACAATAGTCTGAATTGAATCTATTAATCCACTATTTGCAATCTGTAATGCGGTCTCATGCCGATGGTCCGGTAACGATATTCCAATGAAATCAGTTTTACCACTACTTTTTAAATTCTGCAATTCTTCCATCCAATATCCATCAACCCCCCAATTGGCCCAATAAAGATGCAGTTGTACCAGTTCTACTTTTTCTAGCTTTAATTCTTTTAGACTTTTTTCGAATGAATTTGTGATCCACCCTTTAGGAAATACCTCATTGACATCCCTAGGCATACCCCATCTTATCATTCCTGGCCCCTGTGATTGGATTTTAGTGGAGATAAAGGGTTTTACCCCTTTATACTCCTTTAAAACCTTTCCGATTATCCTTTCAGATTCACCATAATCCCTTGCTGTATCAATTAAATTCACGCCTTTTTCAAGGCACATCAAAGTGGATTTTATCAATTCATTTTCTGATTTTTTTTCGAAAACACCTGATAATCCCCAAGCTCCAAAGCCCAACCTGGATACTTTAACTCCTGAATCTGAAAATTCTTTCGAATGCATTTTTAACTCATTAAACATAATCAGTTGAATAGTTTTTCAGTTTTTTCTGCTTCAGTGTTTAGCTTATCTATTTTTCCCGGTACGGTAACAATATTTTTATCAGCACTTTCTAAAGCTGCAAAGCATAATTCCAAACTTTTAAGATTATTTTCAGCACTATTCGTGGGTTCTCTATCTTCTTCTATTGCACATAACAATTCCCCCATAGTACCCTGAAACCCATTATCAAACCAACAGCCTTCTAATTGAACTGACACTTCCCCTTCTTCCGTGAATACCTCCATAATAGGTTGGTCATTAAAGCCGGGACCTTTGCTTCTAAGTGTTCCTTTTGTTCCTATTATAGTGGTAACATCTTCTTCCCCAAGGGTAGTATGGGCATTAAATGCCATTCTCACCTGAGATTGAGGATAGTTGATAATAACTGAGCCTAATGCCGGAGGCAGATATTTTTGTTCATCATATCTTACATTGGCGGCATATATGCTCTGGGGAATCTCACCCTGCATGAAAGATGCGGAGATATCAAACCAGTGAACTGCAAAATCAAACAATACCATATGATGAATTCCTTCAAATGCTGGATTACCGGTAATCCAAGTCTGATCCCACTGAAGTGAAAAATCTACAGAAATAGGTCTGCCAATAATTCCCGTTTTAATTGCCTCTTTCATATAACTAAAATGTGGTGCCCATCTGCCGTTCTGATTTATGGCCAATTTTACATTCTGGCTTTTAGCAAGAGCTACTAGTTCCCTCCCATCTTTTAAATCAAGTACAAATGGTTTTTGGCTCAGTACATGTTTTTTGGCAAGTAAGGCTTCCTTTATGATGGGTAGCCTATCTTTAGGGTGAGGTGTGATGTCCACCACTTCTATATCATCACGGCGGAGCAAATCTCTATAATTGTCGTACACTGCTGCTTCAGGGTAATATTTATCCCTTCTCTCCATAGCTTTACTGATCATCACATCTGCTATAGCCACCACATTAAATCCCATTTTTTTATAATTGCTGAGATGATATTCACTGATCCCTCCAGCACCAATCAATCCAATATTGGGATTATAGTGCTTGGGCTTCTGAGGTAAATACTTAACATTCGGCGGATTAATACGTGATTTTTCTTTGGCGGCACTTAAGCCATATCCATCAGTTTCGTTTTCCATGATTATTTTAGGTTTAATAGGTTTAATATTTTTATTTATTTCATTAATTTCTTAGTCCAACCTGATGCATAAGGTTATCGGTGGCGTTATAGGCCTCTTCTACCCACTCCACAATTTTGGCTGGGTCGGGGGAATATTCAAGCTCCAGAGATATGGACCCTTCAAAATCCAAATCCTTAATAGCTTGGAGATAAGGTCCGAATTTTACTATACCTCTTCCGGGAGGAAGATCGCCATGGACCTTTCCATCACAGTCACTAATATGGACATGGGCGGCCTTGCCTTTTAAAAGTGACAGTTCATCAGGTGAGGAATCAGCCAATACAAGATGACTGATATCTATATTTGCTTTTATATTGGGAAGACCACAATCATCAATGAACTGTGCCATCTTAGGTACACTGTTCAGAAGGCTTAATCTAAATGGTTCAAGCTCCAATGCTATTTCAATCCCAGATTCCCCTGCATAATTTCCTATTTCTTTCACATGTTCCACTCCCCAATCCCATTGGGCGGAAGGGGGAATCACTTCTTTTTGCCATATATATTCACCCAATACCAGTAATACATTCGACGCGCCAAATTCTTTTGCCAGATCAACAAATTTCTTAACCCTGTTTACATGAAAATGTCTTACAGGATCATTAAAATCAACAAGCCCAAATGCAACAACCACTACGGAGGATATGGGCAAATTATGGGATTGACAAGTAGATTTAATTAAATCAATTTCTGATTGCGGGATGGTCATTGCTTCAGGAAAAATATCAACTGTATCGAAGCCTATTCTCGCAATGTGGTCCAAACCGGCTTTGGTGTCTACACCCGCCTGGGCAAAGGCACTATTTATTATACCTAATTTCATTTATAAGGGATTTTGGGTTATTATTAATTTTATCTAATATCCAAAAGAACTCAATCAAGGCTTTTGGCACTTTTATCTTCTTTAAGATCAGCAAATTCCACCTGATTTATTGATTCACCTTTTCCGGCTACTTTAAGGATCATATCATCTTCCACCTTATTGAGTTTGGTATAAGAAGGATGATGTGATTCTTTATAAGGGTTGTTGGTAGCTTTATTATAACAACATATCATAGACCATCTTGAGTTATCGGATTTGTTTTCAGCAGAAGCATGTAGAAGATTAGCATGAAAAAAAAGGGCATCCCCGGGGTCCATTTCACAATATATTTTTTCTCTTACTTTCAATACTTCATTCACTCTTTCCATATCAGCTCCAGCTTGATCTCCACTGAGTATATGATTTATTCTCCCCATTTTATGAGATCCGTCAATTACCTGCAAACAGCCATTTTCTTTTGTGGCCCTGTCAACGGCTATCATTACACTGCACAATTGGGGGAAAAGTAAACCGTTTTGGTACCAATAGCCATAGTCTTGATGCCAGGCCCATGCACCTCCTACTTTTGCGTCCTTCAATACCATCTTCGAATGATAATGGTAAACTTCCCCACCTAATAATTCTTCCACTCTTTCCACCAATTTTTTGCACCTGGCAAACATGCCATATATACCATCGCCGGGGTGGTTCCACAGGGAAAGTCTTACCGCGTTTCCTTTTCCGTCGTCCATTGAAGACGAAGCCTGTTCCAGCCTATGATCACTGTGTGCAGTCGCATGTAAATGTGAAATTTCTTCATTCGAAAATAGATTTTTTACAATTATAAAACCTTGGTCTTCAAACTTCTTTTTTTCTTTTTCAGATATCTTCATGATTCTTATTAGGAGGGTTAGAATGTTAATTACATGTTGTAAATTAGAGCTTAATTCACAAAATTACATTTCGAAATTGATCAAATAGTGGTTATAATTTGCTACCATGATAGAAGAACTCAAAATTGAAGACAATCACCACGGCTTTTTATTTCTATATAATTCCAAGGAACATTTACAGGGAATGCAAAAGCCCCATAAACACAAAGAGCTGGAGTTAAATATTGTCATCAGGGGGTCCGCTGAATATATCCTGCCCAATCAAAAATATAATCTAACTCCTGGTAATATCGTATGGCTTTTCCCTGGGCAGGAACACCGACTTATTAAAACAGATCCTAATTTTCAGATGTATGTTATTGTATTTACTGAAGATTTATTCAAAAAAATTACGTTTACAGAAAAAAAATATTGTCTGTTAAACAATCCAAATCCAAGTGGCTCATTCTGCAGAAAAATCTCCATAAGTTCTTTAGAAAAATTAGAAAAAATATGCCAGATGCTTTGTGATCTTAACTCTAACAAAGAGATTATTTCACCTGCCTATTATTATGCTGGACAAGCATTCGGTTTTAATAAAAATTCATTTTACCATCACAAAGACCCAGTGCTGTTAAATTCTGGATTATCATATTTGATGACTATTGGATGGCATTTATATTTAACAGAGGGGGCCGAAGAAATAAAGGAAAGAATAAATCCCCAGGTGGAAATGGCTATCAAATTATTAAGAAAAAATCCTGAAAAAGATTATGGATTAAGTGAATTGGCAATGGAATGCGGAGTAAGTTCTTCGCGGTTAAGCAGACTCTTCAATGATCAGTTAAACTTAAGCATTGTGGATTATAAAAATAAATTAAAGCTAGAAAGGCTTTTGGAGTGTTTGAAAGAAAACCCTAATTACAGTATAAGCGAAGCTTGTTATACGGTAGGTTTTGGCAGCTATTCTCAGTTCTATAAAATATTTACCAAACATTTCGGAATATCCCCAAAAGCATATTTTTTGGTATAATCCTGAATATCAATCTATATTATCCGGTAGCGCAAAAGCTATAAAGCTGTCGCCACCTGGAGCCCCTAGTTTTGTACCTCCGCAGGCAATTACTATATATTGTTTCCCATTGACTTCGTATGTACTTGGGGTGGCAAATGCTGCAGAAGGTAAAACAGTTTCCCAAAGTAAATCTCCAGTAAACTTATCAAATGCCCTGAATTTTCTATCCTTGGTTCCGGCTATAAAAATCAGATTACCTGCAGTCACTATAGGTCCTCCAAAGCTTTCTGATCCGGTTATCGGAATTCCCTTTTCGGTAAGCTCAGGATATTCGCCATAGGGGATCTTCCATAAATATTCACCAGTATTCAAGTCAATGGCATTTAATGTTCCCCATGGTGGTTTTATTGCTGGATAACCTTTATCGTCCAAAAATTTTGCATATCGGTTGATCTGATATGACATCTGAAGATCAAGTGTATCCAAGTGAGAATGGGTTAACGAGTCTATCATATTTGTCTGTTCATTAAATATATAGGATACTATATTTGTTAGATCTTCATCTGAAAACTTGGTAAATGCCGGCATCATACCTCTTCCCTTTGAAATTATTTTTTTTGTAGTTTCTATATTTTGAATTTGATCAAGGCCTACAAGAGAGGGGAACCCACTTGCTTTATCTCCGGATAAATCTTTACCATGACATGGAGTACAGTTCAACGTATATAACTGGTGCCCTGGAGTAAGCCCCTCCAATTGTTCCCTGGAAACAGAAGGACCAAGTCCAATTTTTCTAGCCATTTCATTACTATTAAGATACATTATTCCATCTGGATCCACAGCTGCACCTCCCCACTCTGCTCCCCCGCTTAATCCTGGAAATACCAAGGTCCCCTTTTCATTAAGCGGGGAAAACATTCCTGTATATCCACTTTGTTTTAAATAATCCAATAGTTCATCTCTATTTTCAGCAAATGGACTAAGATCATCTTCAGTAAGGGTTTGTCGGGCAAATGGTAAAGGCAAGGTAGGATACGGTTGGGTGGGCCAAGCATGTTCACCAGGAATATCAGAGGCAGGCACACTCTCTTCAACTATAGGATAAATTGGATCCCCTGTGGCCCTTTCAAATATGAAAATAAATCCATGTTTTGTAACCTGTGCAACAGCCTCAATTTTTTTTCCTTCTTTTATTAAAGTTACTAAATTGGGTGGTGCAGGTAAATCCCTGTCCCATATATCATGATGGATTATCTGATAATGCCAGATGCGCTTTCCTGACTTTGCATCCAAAGCCAATAAAGTATTAGAAAAAAGATTACTTCCAATCCTGTTTTTGCCATAAAAATCATATGCTCCCGATCCAGTGGGAACAAAAACAATCCCCTTCTCTCTGTCTATAGCCATTCCGGCCCAGTTATTTGCACCGCCCACCTGAAGGTTTTTATAAGCATTGCTTGGCCAGGTGTCATATCCATATTCACCTGGACTTGGAATAGTATTAAAAACCCACTCCAAAGCACCCGTTTTAATATTGAAAGCCTGAATATGGCCCATTGCAGCTTCATCATCTTCTCCGACTCGAAGGGGCATAATGATCAGGTCTTTGTAAACTGTTCCCGGGGTATTGGATAGGACCATTTTTTCTTTGGAATAAAACCCCAGTCCTTCCTTGAGGCTGGTACGTCCATGGTGCCCAAAACTTAATATAGGTTCTCCACTTTCTGCTTCTACACAATAAAGCCATTCACCGTTTGTATATAATATTCTCCTATCTGAACCCTCCTCCCAATAAACAAGCCCTCTACTCGTACTCAAAAGGTCAATATTTTCAGGAGATTTTCGCCATTTTTCCGTTCCTGTAGCTGCATTGATCGCAAACGGCTGGGAAGCAGCTGTCATACCATACAGTATCCCATCAACTATGATGGGATTACACTGAATTTCTCCTGTATCTAATGTATTATAGATCCATGCCATTTCTAATTGATTGACATTCTCCTGGTTAATTTGGGAAAGGACCGAATAGTGATTTCTATCCGGTCCACCAAGATATTCTTTCCATTCCCGGTCTATAACAGTAGATTGAGTACAGCTACTCAAGATTAGAAAAATACTCACCCATAATAAACACCACTGCTGAGTCCTAAATACTGACATTCTTTAAAATCAATTTTTGATGACAAGCCATTTGGCCCCATAACCTTCTAATTTAATATCAGTCAAATGGTCAGACTGTTTTATATTGATAGTCTGGTCATTTAATAGGTCTATCAGAGTGAGTGACTTATTTTTATTTTTAAAAATATCGTTAAAATTAATTTGTAGGCCCTTAGATTCTCCATCAAGATTATATAACATCATAAGCTGTTCATCATTATTCTCCTGGTAAATTCCTAATACCGTATTGTCCCGGGATACATTTATTTCTTGCATCTCTTTACTTCTGAGAGAGGGATAATTACTTCTTAGTCTAATTAAGTTTTTATAAAAATCATATAACCCTTTTTTATCTTGGGAAGTAATAGAATTATTATTATCAAAAATTCCTTTAGTAGAATAAGGATGGCCAAGAGCGCCTATTTCCTGACCATTATATAGCATAGGTATTCCAGGGATGCCGAAAACTAATGCAGATGCCATTTTAGTACGCTCCAGGCCGTGAGTACCTATAAATCGGTGGAGATCATTATTTTCAATAAACCTAAGCTTTCGAAAATCGTCTCCACCACTTTTAAACAGGGCGATTTTAAGCAACTCTCCTCTTTTATTTTTATTGGGATGATTGAACACCGTTTTGCTTTCAGACTCATTATATTCATACTCCCAGGACCATTGGGACACCCAGGTGGTGTCTAAAGTCCAATCATATGCCGCATCATAACCATGCTTGTACACTTCTGGGTCAGTACCCTTATCCTCTGCCAATAATAAAAGATCAGGTTTTAAACTTTTTAACTCTGTCCTTAGCTGTCTACTGAAAGAGGGTTTTCTAGAATTGATCCCCCAGATAGCATCCAGTCTATAGCCATCTATGTCATATTTTTGGATCCAATACTTACAGGATTCAATCATCCATCGACGGACTTCTTCATTGTCATAATTAAAATTGACAAGGTCTGGCCAAAAATAAGTTATAAAATTTTCATGTACCGGGGTATAGTGTGAAGAGTATGGCTGCCCGTCATGATCCACTTGGTAGAAATCAAAATAATGTGATTTCTTGCCGTTTAAAATTCTGTCCTGGGCATAAGGATGTTTTATAGAAGAATGATTTATGACAACATCAAAAAGAACTCTCATACCTAGGGCTTTAGCTGAAGAAACCAATTGCCCCAATTCTTCTTCTGTCCCTAAATCCGGATTAACTGAAAAATAATCAATTACATCGTAACCTTGCCCCCTGTAACTTGATTTAGATATAGGCTGTAACCAAATCGTATTAATTCCTAAATCTCGGATTTCTCCCAGTTTTGCCTTAATGTCATTAAATTTCCCATTTTCTACAAAGCTATATGGCGTAACCTGATAAATAACTGCTTCATCCATCCAAAGCGGAACATCCTTCTCTATATCAAATGCCTCTATTTTACCCCCTTCCCTTTTAACATAAGTTTCATAGTATGCCGTATCAGATTTGGAAGAAACTTTCAGAATAAAAGAATATATCCCATCATTTTTAGGAATAGTGGCAAGAATTTGATCATTCCGTAAACTGGATACCTTAGAATGTTTTCCATTATTTTCTTTTAAATACCATTCATAGGTCAAAACTTCGTCATATGGATTTTCCAGTATTTCGTAATCAAGGTGGACCTTTTCCCCATTTACTTTTGCAATAGGTTTTAATACTGGAACTGGATTATAACCCAGGGTAAGATGAATCGTGTCAGACGAAACTAATCCTTCCTTTCGATTTATACATGTCCAGATTTTATTGCTCTTTTTTACTAAAAGTAAGGTCGAACTATAATTCCCAAATTCGTCCACTGGTACTGAAAATGAATTATCATTATGATATACTATAACCGAATCGGTATCTATTCCATTAATGGATCCTTTAATGGCCTGGTTGTAGTGCCATACGGTAGCATCCGAACCCTCTAAATATAACGTGGGAGTATTTGGGATTAAAATTAAATAAAGTAGATAAGCTATTAAATATTTCATTTTAAATATGTTCTAATTTAAGAAGCCATTATACTTATAATGACAGGTAAAATATTTATCTCGATACAATAATCAGAGCAAGACCCACCCCGAAAAGAATCAACATTATTCTCAATAATTTAAAAGTACCTTTAGGGGCACTCCGAAACTCTTTCCAAATATAAATCCCCCATAATGCAGCTATTAAAGTGGCCCCCTGACCTAAACCATACGAAATAGCCGGACCTGCCACCCCTGAAGCAATGATACTAAATGCCATACCCAGGCACCATACAATACCTCCAATAACTCCGGTTATATGATCCCTGATAGATCCTTTAAAATAAGCAGCATATGATACTGGACTTCCAGCAAAAGGATATTTCATCAAAATTGAATTGAATAATAGATTACTCACCAGAATTCCTGTAGAAAATATAAAGACAGCTGAATAGGGGCTTAAAAATCCGGGCAATGGTTCTTTAAAATCGGGAAACATAGAGACCGCAACGAATCGGTAGAAAAAACCCATAAGCGCTCCACTTATAATAGAAAGAATTAGGCCCTTGGAATTAAATTTTCCTTGACCCGATATCATTTTTTTATAAGCACCGGCATTCAAGATAATAGCAGCTACTACAAATGCCACTCCCAGAAATAGTAATACTACATTCCCTATGGGAGCCTGAATATAATTTACGATAACACCTATTACCAATGCCAATCCAATTCCTACAGGAATGGCTACTGACATGCCAGCTATAGCTATTGCTGCACAAAGAAGAATATTAGCTGCGTTGAAGATAATACCTCCGGTAAAGGCTGATATAAGATTATAGATATCTGATTGACCCAAATCCTGCAAAAAACTTCTACCATACGTCCCATTTGACCCAAGGGTCAAACCCATTAACAATGCAAATAGAAAAATCCCTATTACATAATCCCAATAAAAGAGTTCAAACCTCCAATTTTTTGCAGCTAATTTTTGTGTATTTGCCCATGACCCCCAACAAATCATAGTAACAATGCAAAACCAAACTGCAACCGTATAATTTTCTACTATAAACATTTTTTAAAATAGTTAAAATGGGTATCGATTAAAGAGAAATTATTTCAATTAAATAAGTAATCTATTTATATGGAACCAGTACTATTTCATTCACTTCTTTCCTATAAGGTAAAGAGGATTGAGCACCCATTCTGGTTACTGAAATAGATGCTGCTTTACAAGCGAATTCTACTGCAGGCTCTAAATCCAGATTTTCTGATATTGCCACAGCTAATGCCCCATTAAAACAATCACCTGCGGCAGTGGTATCAATTGCCGTAACCATCGGTGCAGCAATTAATTTGGAAGTATTATGATTATGGAGATATCCACCTCTACTGCCCAGGGTAATTACCACGTTAGTAATTCCCATCGCATACAAAACTTCAGCTGCTTTTTTAGCAGACTCTATACTACATACTTCAATTCCTGTGAGCATTTCCGCTTCAAACTCATTTGGAGTAATCACAAAAAGTTGTTTAAGAATTTCCGGATTTATTTTTTGAACTGGTGCTGGGTTCAAAATAACTTTTAAGCCCTTTCTGTAACCAAAATCAATGGCAAATTCCACTATATCTATAGGTATTTCCAATTGAAGTAAGATAATGGCATCATCTTCAATTTTTGAGAGGGCCTGCTCCACCACCCGGACATCCATATGACTATTTGCGCCGGGTGCTACTATGATATTATTTTGACCTTTATTATCTACACCTATTAAAGCTACACCAGAAGGATGGTGTATATCAGTAGAAATAAATTCAGTATCAATATTTTCATTTTGAAATTGTTGAAGGGCTTGTTTTCCAAAGAGATCTTTCCCCACTTTAGCAACAAAGGTAACGTGGCTTCCCAATCGTGCAGCTGTAACTGCCTGATTGGCGCCTTTTCCTCCAGGGTTCATTAAAAATTCACCTCCGAGGACAGTTTCACCAGGTGAAGGAAGCTTATCTGCTTTGACAACCATATCGGTATTAGAACTACCAATTACATATATGGGTATTTTCATGGATAATTGATTTTAATGTAATAGATTATTAAAAATAAGTATTCAAAATTAATTACTGATGTCTTAAATTAGTGTAGGTAATTATTTTACCGAAACCAGAATTACGCTATTTAATTAATCCTAAGAATATACCTTAAATATAATAATTCGGCAAAATGTAAGATTATTAAATCATTTCTATTACTTTATGAAAATACAAAACCCAAAATCACCTAATTTCAGCTATTGCTATGAATTCTATTAAAATTTTATTTTCCTTGGTGCATTCTCTTACAAAATCAGAAAAGAGGTATTTCAGAATGATTTCGGAAATGCAAAAAGGACAAAAAAGTTATATGGTCCTTTTCGATCTTATTGAAAAACACCTTGATGTAAATGATGAATTCATTAAAGAAATAAACAGGGTATTTCCAGATAACTGTATAGAGCCTGCACGAAAACATCTATATAAAGTCTTAATGAAAAGTTTAAGACAATTTGATTCTGAAAAAGATGTTGAAACAATTCTAATGAACCAGCTGCATGAAAGCAGGATCCTCTACCATAAAGGTTTAATAAAACTAAGTTTTGATCAACTTGAAAGAACCAAAAAACAGGCCCTTCATTCTCAAAAGTTTCTCTATTATATTTTAGCTGCACGTCAGGAACTTCAATATTTGACTTATATGCAATTTGTGGGTGTAAATGAATCCAAACTTTTAGCTAAACAGTCTAAAATCAGAGAACTTCTGGAACAAGAAATGAAAATAGAGAATCATTCCATGTTATATGAAGTGCTTTTGTTAAGGTTTTTAAAAAATGGAATAGTAAGAAGCCCTGCTGAGATTGCACAGCTTAATGATATACTTTTAGAAGAATATCAAATTACAAACAAACCCGGTGAGCCACTTTTTAAATCTGAACAGTTACATCTACATTTTCAGTCAATCTATTTTAGGATGATAGGAAATCCAAAAGGCAGTCTTGAAGGCTTCTATGAATTAGACAATTTATTTCAAAATAATCTCCATTTATGGAAACATTCCCCTATATATTATTTTAATTTATTAGATGGAATCCTTGCTGATTTAAGAGCAATGGAAAAATATGAGGAAATGCCCTATTTCCTCGATCGCTTAAAAAATATTGATACATCGGGAAATATGGTTCCCATGCAAAATTGTCGCTCATTTGAATATGAATTGAAAATACTCATAGATAATAATAAATATGAGGATTTAAAAATATCACTCTCTGAGGAAAAATTATTTGATAATGACCTGGCCCAGTTACCACCCCAAATGAGAGCCCAATTTAATTACACTTTAGCTTTATCCTATTTTTGTATAAGAGAATATTCTAAAGCTTTATCTATATTAAATCATGAACTTAATCAACCTGCCAGTTTAGCTGATCAGAGTTCCAGAATAAATTTGCTGCTTTTAAATTTGCAGGTCAATTCATTGATGGAAAAAACAGATTATGTGTTTTATGCATTGCGCTCAGTGGAAAGAAAATTAAAAAGTGAAAGAAAACTATATCATGTTGAACAGCTTATTATTTCCATTTTAAAAACTTGGTTAGCCTATAAACCGCTGGATAAATACAAAACAAGATTAGAGATTTTATCAAGTAGTCCATTTGAACACCAACTGATTAAGGACTTAAGCCTGCACGAATGGATCAGTCGACTAAGTCTTAAAAAATCAGGTTCTAATGAAAAGGAATTGCAGATTAATTAAAGCAATCAAAAATCATTATATTTATATTCAAAGTTTATAAAATTCTATTTCCTATACCCAAATCGCTTAGTTAATAGATGAGTTTTGATAATCCTATGTAAATCAAAATAAGTTTATCTTATAAAGTTTTTTATAGATTGAAACATAACCTTTCCGAAAATAAATACTTAATCTGTAAATATTTCCGATGGAATTACCAATCGCTTAAAAAGAGAATCCGATTCAAGACTGTTTGTTCATCATCTGGTCATATTGATAAAGTCGACCAAGAGATTGGGGTTTTTATATATTCATATTCTTGATTATCATTTTAAATTCAATTTG
>DATHVH010000008.1:0-3380 GCA_035461405.1 Anditalea sp. | reverse complement strand
CCTTAATCTTGTCTTTGTTCAAATAACTCGTGAGCGGTATTCAGGTGCCTGAACTCCTCCATAGCTTCCAGTTGGTTGGTGCCTTTCTGCATGTTTTGGTTGATCAGCGAAAAGGCTTCCATCACTTGCGCATAAGCCAGCTCTTCCTCCTGTCTTTCCTGATACATCTGATACTGAAATACTAAAGCAGTCATGGCCATAAACAAGGCAAAGACGGCTGCCATTTTCAGCCATTGTGGCCCAATGGTTTTCGAAGCAGGTTTTTTGATCTGCTTAGGCTCTTCTTCTTTCAGCATATCCAATTCTCCGAAGAATTCTTTTTCTACAGAAAACAGATCCGATGTCTTTAAAAGACCCTTCAATTCTTTCTCTTCCGCTAGGCTACTCTCCCCTGCCCAATATTTCTCCAATAGATATTCAATTCTTTCTGCCATGTGTCACTTGATTTAATAAATACTCCCGCAGGATTTTCCTGGCCCTGAAGATGTTCACCTTTACCTGTTCCATGCTGATCTCCAAATATTCGGCTATTTCCTCATAAGTGAGCCCCTCCACTTCCCGGAGGACAAATACCTCTCTCTGTTTTTCAGGTAGCTTTTCCAGGAAACTGAATACTCTCCTGTAGGCATCTCCTGAATCTACTTCTACGCTTTCCGGTTCGGCATAATCCTGGTCGCCCAATGACTCTATCTTTCTGCCAGACCTGAAATGCTGGATGCTCTGGTTTTTCAGTGCCCTTACCATCCAGCCGACATGGTTGTCCATCTTTTGAAGCTCATCTCTTCTGATCCAGGCCTTTTCCAGCACTTCCTGTACAGCATCATTGGCTTCATCCCGGTCTTTCAACCAGAAGAACGCCATCCTGTACAGTTTGCTTTTCAGGGGCCAGATATGTGCTTCAAAAAAAGTCTTCATTCATGTAGGTGATGATCTCGTAAGGCAAATGTTACAGAAAGATGAGAAAAATTTTAAAATATTATTATAGGATGATGTACAATGATGCTATAAGCCATTATTCCTTAGTTTTATGAGAAGGAAGACCGATGACCGAAGATCGAAGACCGAAGTCTTTGTCATATCCGGGGTAATAATATGTAGGAAGTAAAATGTAAAAAGTGATACGTAAGACTGACCACTGAGAGAGTAAGATGTAATTAGTAATAAGAATAAATATCGAATTTTGAAAGATGAAAATCGATCCCGATAGCTATCGGGAGAAGTAAAAATTTGCCAAGTAAAATCGGGAGGTGACACTTCCTGCTGGTAAAGGTAGGACCGTAACAAAAGTGCAATGTCCAATTAAAACCTCATATTCTATATCAAACATTTCATTAATGGAATGAAACCGTATATTAAAAAATTTTTTTAGAATACTAAAAAGCCTAATATTAGTTTCCGTTTAGAAAGGGATTACGTATCTTTAAAAGCCGGCAACTTAGACTGATTTTAAATTATATCGGTAAATAGTATGCATGCTTACTATTTATTATTTTGCAGGATATTATACAGGAAAAATATGGACAATTTAATACTCACCTTAACATCAAGCAGGACCATAAAAAAAGCCCTTGATTTCTCAAGGGCTTGTGGTGATGAATGGATTCGAACCATCGACTCACGGATTTTCAGTCCGATGCTCTACCAACTGAGCTACATCACCGTTGTAAAGTGATGCAAAGGTAGGTAAATGTTCTTTTCCTCCAAATCATTTAAAGAAAAAAATAATAAGAAAACTAACCCAAATAATTTAATCATTTCAATATGAGTATTTTATCCAGATTAATTTTTCTGCTGATTTTCATAATAGCAGGATACATATTGTACAGAAGAGTAAGCTTTCTGCGAAGGGCTATTTTACTGGGCAAGGAGTCTGACAGAACAGACAACCCAAGCGAACGATTAAAAGTAATGGGTCTGGTAGCTTTCGGGCAGAAAAAAATGTTTAAACGCATCGTCCCTGCTATACTTCACCTATTCCTATATGTCGGCTTTATAATCATAAACTTGGAGATACTGGAATTTGTCATTGATGGGCTATCTGGTCAGCATCGGTTTTTTGCGCCGTTTACAGGTACCTGGTATGCAGTTGCATTGAACATATTTGAATTCCTTGCTGTGGGCACCTTGGTGGGATCCTTTATATTCCTGATCAGGAGAAACGCTATCCGTATCAAAAGATTTACCGCCAGGGAACTGAAAGGCTGGCCGGGCTTGGATGCAAACATCATCCTGATGGCAGAGATTACCCTTATGATTGCGATTTTAGTGATGAATGCTACGGATCAGGCTCTTGCCGATAAAGGTTTTAGTTACTATACTCAGATCGACGGACTATTTTTCAGCAGCCTGATTAAGCCCTGGTTTATAGATATGGGAGCTGAGACCTTATTTATCATAGAGCGAGTGGCCTGGTGGTTTCATATCATCGGCATTTTGGCTTTTGCAGTTTATGTTACTTATTCCAAACACCTCCACATATTCTTAGCCTTTCCAAACGTCTATTATTCCAACCTGAAGCCTAAAGGCCAAATGGACAACATGGATTCGGTGACCAATGAGGTGAACATGATGCTGGGCCTCCCTACAAATACGCCGGAAGGGGAAACCCCTGCAGAAATTGCAAGATTTGGTGCCAAGGATGTAAATGACTTATCCTGGGTGAATGTACTGAACGCCTTTTCCTGTACCGAATGCGGAAGATGCACAGACCAGTGTCCTGCCAACATGACCGGAAAACTTCTCTCTCCGCGTAAAATCATGATGGATACCCG
Source organism: Anditalea sp. (assembly GCA_035461405.1). Taxonomy (GTDB): domain Bacteria; phylum Bacteroidota; class Bacteroidia; order Cytophagales; family Cyclobacteriaceae; genus Anditalea. The sequence continues at coordinate 609 of DATHVH010000008.1, read as the reverse complement.
TGACAGGGCTGAGGAAGTAGCCATCAGCATAGATAAAGGAGGTCCAGGACTGGAAGATGGCAAATCCCTATTAGGTGACTATATCACTAAAGAAGAAATTTTTGCCTGCACCAACTGTAATGCCTGTGTGGAAGCCTGCCCGGTAAATATCGATCCGCTAGCTATCATCATAGAAATGAGAAGATATATCGCTATGGAAGAAAGCGGTACCCCTCAGCAGTGGAATGCCATGTTCCAAAATATAGAAACAAGTTTTTCCCCATGGAAATTCTCCCCATCCGACCGTTTTAACTGGGCGGACAAGCTGAAGGAAGAGGAAACGAAATAAAAAGAAGTCGACTGTCGACTGTCGACCGTGGACAGAGCAAATATTAATAATCCAATATGACTACATACAAAGTACCCACCATGGCCGAAATGGCCGCCTCTGGCGAATCTCCTGAAATCCTTTTTTGGGTAGGATGCGCTGGTTCGTTTGATGACAGATATAAAGCCGTGACTCAGGCATTCGTAAAAATATTGAATAAAGTAGACGTAAGCTTTGCCGTACTGGGCCCAGAGGAAACCTGCACAGGAGATCCTGCCAGAAGAGCAGGAAATGAATTTCTA
>DATHVH010000007.1:0-10056 GCA_035461405.1 Anditalea sp. | reverse complement strand
TTCTCTGAAGGCAAACCTTTCAGGAAAAGAAATCGCCGAGCTGATGCTCGCGGATCATGGCATCTCAAATGTAAGAGTGAATTGTGTGGAAGGTAACCTCACTGACCATTACAATCCTGCAGACAAATCAGTAAATCTAAGCCCGGATGTATATTATGGCAGAAATGCAGCAGCGACAGCAGTATCAGCCCACGAGTGTGGACACGCGGTACAGCATGCCACTGCATATACATGGCTCACAGTAAGGTCTACATTAGTGCCTATACAAAATGCCAGCGGTAAAATATTAAATTTTGTACTTATAGCGGCCTTATTTGGTGGGATCGCCATGTTTGGCCTCCCTTATGAAGCGGTGGGAGTAATAGTAGTCGGAGCATATGGTATGATTACATTATTTTCTCTGGTAACGCTACCGGTAGAATTTGATGCGAGCAGCAGGGCACTTGCCTGGATCAAGCAAAGAAATATAGTGACTCCTTCAGAGCATGCAATGTCCAAAGATGCGCTTAAGTGGGCTGCCATGACTTATGTAGTTGCAGCATTAGCTTCCTTGGTGACATTGGCGTATTACGCTATGATGTTCTTCGGAAACAGAGATTAAGACTCTTGAACAATAGAAAGGGACAGTAAATTGTCCCTTTTGTTTTTTTTCCTGTATATTCAGGCCACGAAACCCAAAAGAGATTAAAAATAATGAATTTTCAATTGACAGAAGAGCAAATGGCTGTAAGAGATGCAGCTAGAGAATTTGCCAAAGCTGAACTTTTAGCAGAAGTAATAGAAAGAGATACAGAAGCACGATTCCCACATGAGCAAATTAAGCAAATGGGCGAGCTAGGATTTATGGGAATGATGGTAGATCCCATGTATGATGGTGGAGGTATGGATACAATATCCTATGTTCTTGCCATGGAAGAAATCTCTAAAATAGATGCCTCTGCTTCGGTGTGTATGTCAGTAAATAATTCATTGGTTTGTTGGGGTTTGGAAAAATACGGTTCCGAAGATCAAAAGCAAAAATACTTAAAGCCACTAGCAAGAGGTGAAAAAATCGGCGCTTTCTGTCTTTCAGAGCCTGAAGCTGGATCAGATGCCACCAGCCAAAAAACCATAGCAGAGCGTGACGGAGACCATTATATAATAAATGGTACCAAAAACTGGATTACCAATGGTAATACTGCCAGTATATATTTAGTAATAGCCCAAACAGATCCAGCCAAAAAACATAAAGGTATATCTGCTTTTATAGTGGAAAAGGGTATGAATGGATTTACGATTGGAAAAAAAGAGGATAAATTAGGTATCCGAGGTTCTGATACTCATTCCCTAATGTTTTCAGATGTAAGGGTGCCGGTAGAAAATAGAATTGGAGAAGAAGGGCTGGGTTTTAAGTTTGCAATGGAAACTTTAAATGGAGGCCGTATAGGTATAGCTGCTCAGGCATTGGGTATAGCTTCTGGCGCTTATGAATTGGCTTTGGCCTATTCCAAAGAGAGGAAAACTTTTGGCAAGCCTATTAGCCAACACCAGGCTATACAATTTAAATTAGCGGATATGGCTACTGAAATAGAAGCAGCCAGATTACTGTGTTTAAAGGCTGCTCACCTTAAGGATATAGGCGAAGATTATTCCTACGCAAGTGCAATGGCTAAATTATATGCATCTAAAGTGGCGATGGAGGTTACTGTCGAAGCAGTTCAGGTTCATGGAGGATATGGTTTTGTAAAAGAGTACCATGTCGAAAGATTAATGAGAGATGCTAAGATCACCCAAATTTATGAGGGGACATCTGAAATTCAGAAAATAGTTATATCCAGAAACCTATTAAGATAAAAATAGATAAGATTGGAAATCTAGCTTAAATATAAGATTTGTACCCTTTTTTTATTATTTATAAATTTTTATTCACTAATATTACAACAGAATAGAAAAAAGTGATACTTTTACAAAAAAACCTAATGGGCTTTTATCATGGAATATTACAATAAAGTCATTGAATCCGTTGGGGTTCGCTTCCTAAAGGGAAATAATTATAAAATTGAGCGTCCGGTTACTGTTACTGATTTTACAGATACCGAAAATACGGTCATTTTATTACATCAAGGCTCCATACGATTTGATGATGATCAAGAAGCTGTAAATGAAGGAGAAATTCTTTTTATACCGGCAGGTAGATCTTCTAAAATTTCTTTTGGAACAGTTACCAAAAGAAATGAGATTTCAAATGAAAACTTCAATGATAACAAAAAGAAGTACGTACAGACCATAAGCTTTAAAGAAATTAAAAGCGCAGAGGAAGACTGTATTACAATGCTTACTTTTGAAGCCAAGGTTTTTGATGTTGTAAACTTTTTCCATTCATTAGGTATTCCTCCATTTGTAGTTAGATTTAATGACCGAGTGGCTTCTATTATAGAGGATATAGTCAAAGAATCAGAACAGATCACTCCTGGCAAAGAAAGAGTTATAAAACTTCACACTGAATTATTAGTGGTGGAGATAGTGAGACATATACTTAAGAACAGATTGTTTGTAGAAGAACTTTCTACTAACAGTACTTACTTTAAAGATCCACGTCTGATAGATATGTTTAACTATATCAAGAAAAACATCGGAGGTGATTTATCTAATAAAGTATTGGCGAAAGTAGCTAATGTATCTGAAGACTATGTAGGACAGTATTTTAAAATGCTGACGGGCATCAATCCTCAGGATTATATAGAATACCAAAGAATGGAAGCTGCGGTGGAGCTTTTGAGAACTACCAAAAAGAGCATCAGGGATATCGGAAAAGAAGTGGGGTATAAAGATACTGCGTACTTCTGCAGAAGATTTAAAATGATGTATGGACTTCCTGCCGGAAAAATGAGAAGAAGAGAATCCTTAATTAACGTTCAGGGTTAAATTATAAACTTTAGCATATTCTAGAACCTCAATCAACAGATTGGGGTTTTTTTCTGCCCCATTTCCCAATACTATAAAATCCGCTCCGGCTTCCCAGGCAGCTTTTGCCTTATCTATTGTATTTATTCCCCCGCCTACGATAGTAGGTAAACCAACATTTTTCTTTACCCCTGAGATGATGTCGGGATTCACTGGAGCAGTAGCGCCGCTTCCTGCCTCTAGATATATATAATTTAATCCTAAATATTTTCCCGCAAGGGCTGTAGCTATAGCTAATGCGGGTTTATTATTTGGAATAGGGAGGGTTTGACTTATATAATTAACACTAGTAATCTCCCCACTATTTACCAGCATATACCCTGTAGGCAACACTTCCAGACCTAGTTCGGCTATGAGCGGTGCCGCTACCACCTGCTGTCCAATCAGAAATTCAGGATTTCTTCCTGAAATAAGGGATAGAAATAAAATCCCATCAGCTTTATCAGATAGTTGAACTGTATTACCAGGAAATAGTATTACGGGGACGTTATGACTGTTTTCCTTGATTATAGAAATAACATCATCCACGTTTTTTTCCAACAAAAGACTTCCGCCAACAAAAAAAAAGTCCACCCCATGATGGACTGCTGATGAAATCACATTTTTTAAATTTTTGCGATCATTACACTTTTCTGGGTCCAAAAGAAGAATAACTCCTTTCCTTCCCTGCTTAGTATTATTTAGGATAGTTTCCCGTATGCTCATGTTCTGTAGTATTACCAGCTGATGTATCCCTGGAATAATTTCCTGAGGTAAATGGCTTATCAAACCTATTTGCTAGTTCAGTAATTAATCTGGCTTTTCCAAAATCAAAAGCAGCCATTAATATTCTTTGTCCAATGGGAGCCCAAAATGATGGCTTTTTGTAAGCAACTGGCTGATAATGCATCTGCTGATCAGATCCTCGTGCTATTAATCCTTCTTTTTCCAGTTCTTTGATAGCTTTTGCTAATTTTTTACTTTTATTTCCCCTTAATGCACGGGTGATACTATAGGCAGCTATAGCACTTAAGAGTACAGTTCCTCCTAGTTTTACCCATAATTGGGAATCTGTTTTTAGAACTTCTAATTGCTTTACCAGCGTTTGCTCAAGTTCCTGTGCTTTTTTCTTAAGATCTAGTTCACTCATCTGACTTCTGTGTTTTAGTTGTTTTATCTTGGTCGTAAATATGTTCAGATCTACGTATCACATTATGATCGTCGGTATGTTGACTGTTACTCCCCTCTTCTTTATTTATTTTATCCTGATCATTGGTATACTCTGGTGTAGTTTCTTTTGTCTGGAATAAAATCCCGATTTTAGTAATAACCCTCTTCATCGAAAACTGGAATTTTTCAGAATCTTTAATGGCAAATAATATTCCGCAAATAATCATATAAAGGACTGCGGTCAGTAAAAAACCTAATGCTGTAGATCCTGTAAGTGCGCCAAGCCAAAAAGCCAATGCAAAGCTAAGAAACCATAAAACAAAATAGGCTGCTAAGCCCATTACTACAATTACTGCTATTTTCAGCGCTAAAGCTTTAAACTCTTCCTTCAGCTCCTCTTTAACAATCTTTATTCTTACATCTATAATATCCTTTATAGTATTGGTAATTTCTGAGAAGTTTAGCATTTTAAAAGGTTTAGTTAGGTGAAAAATTTACTTCCCTCCATATTGAGAAGCAAAATAGAGCAAAAACCTTGCTCAAAATGGAAAGTTCATATTTTTACTCTTGATTTTCATAATAATAATTATACATCATAACCTTTTCCAAAGCTTTTTTTATAGCTTCATTTATAGGGTATGTATCTTCGCAAAGTTTAAAGTCTATGGCAGAAAGTTTAGCATAGTAATCATTTGCCATTGGTATATGCATACCTTCATTGATTTTAGCTGAGGTTTTTTCAAATATTTCAGGTTTTCCCGTTTTCAATTTTTTACATGTGATCATCTCCTTATCACCATATTTATTTTTTCTGGCAGAAACCCCAAAAAGACGACATATTAACCCTCTATACATATACGTCTGGCATACTCCCGACTCCTGATCTAGCGCTGTCTTTGTAAAGATCATGCAATTTTCTAGGTCAGAAGTCTTTTCTAATCTATCCATTACCTCCTCTGCATCACCGTTCTGATAGATGTCAAAGGCTAAAGGAATAAATTCAAGAACAGTAGCAGCTACCTTTGGATTCATACAGCAACGTCCACAGCCAGTAAAACAAGTAAAATTGCTTTGAAGTAAATATCCGGCAACATCCCGGTCCAGCTCTTTAAATATTTCCTTGACAGCTAAGGCTTTATCCTGTAAATTCATATAGTAATTTAAATGGGCACGAAATTACAACTAGTATAATTGGATTCCTACAGCCCTTTTTTATATTGAACTGTTTTTATAAATAATTAATTACTCTTTGGGTTACTTTCATAATTAAAATGAAATACGCTAACTTTCGAAGCTTAAAACATCCTTTTTTAAGTAATCCATAATTAATAAATACGTTTTTTTAATTAAAGTTTATAATATGAGTGAAGAAGAAATAAATAAAGTGCAGTTGATCGAGGAGGAAAGAATCAGAAAAGCATTTGAAGAGAGAGATTGGAATGAAATAAAAAGTGCTGACAGCTGGGCCATATTTAAAGTCATGTCCGAGTTTGTCGAGGGTTTTGAAAAACTTGCCAAAATAGGACCATGTGTATCTGTATTTGGTTCTGCCCGCACACCAAGAACAGATAAATTTTATAAAATTGCCGAAGAAATCGCTGCTAAGCTGGTAAGGCATGGATACGGTGTTATCACCGGAGGTGGGCCGGGTATCATGGAAGCTGGAAATAAAGGTGCCCATTCCGAAAACGGAAAATCAGTTGGTCTGAACATTCAATTGCCTTTTGAACAGTTTAACAATATCTACATCGATCAGGATAAGTTGATTACATTTGATTACTTTTTTGTAAGGAAGGTGATGTTTGTAAAATATGCCCAGGGTTTTGTAGTATTACCTGGAGGATTTGGTACATTGGATGAATTATTTGAAGCCTTAACACTTATTCAGACTAAAAAAATTGGACGGTTTCCAATAGTACTTGTAGGCAAAGATTACTGGTCCGGAATGATCGACTGGTTGAGAAATACTATGTTGGGTCATGCTAATATAAATGAAGAGGATCTTCACCTTTTTGCAGTGGTAGATACTGCTACAGAAGCAGTGACGGTCATTGATGAGTTTTATAGTAAATATCTACTTTCACCCAATTTCTAATAAGGTTGCAACAATATCATATTCCTATATTATATATTTTAATCCTCTTTTTGGGAGGGGTTGTCCTATATTTTAACATTGTCAGAGAAGAACCTGTCCAAGAGGTCATATTTGTAAATGAACAAAGCGGAGAGCAGACACGAATAACCATCCCAGAATTTACCAGGGTAAAATTATTTGATCTTCCACAGGGGGTAAATTTTGCAGGTGAACCAGTTCCATTAGACCAAAATGACATCATAGAAAGGTTTGAGAGAGAAATTTATGTCAATGCTTATTGGAATTCTAATACTATAATGATTATGAAAAGGGCTGGGAAGTACTTGCCCCTTATAGAGCCAATATTAGCAAATCATGGTATACCGGAGGATTTCAAGTATGTAGCCTTGGTGGAATCGGGCCTTATGAATGTAGTATCCCCTGCTGGAGCGAGAGGTTTCTGGCAGTTTATGGATAATACAGCCAAAGAACTCAATCTGGAAGTAAGCCCGGATGTAGATGAAAGGTACCATCTAGAAAAGGCAACAGAAGCAGCATGCCTCTATCTGAAAAAAGCTTACGGCCGCTTTGGCAATTGGACTAGTGTAGCCGCAAGTTATAACATGGGCATTACAGGCCTATCCAAAAGAAAAAATGAACAGCAAGTACCTGATTATTACAACCTTTTGTTAAATGAAGAAACTAGCAGGTATCTGTTTAGAATTTTAGCTTTCAAAGAATTGTTTGAAAATCCCAAAGAGTATGGTTATGAAATGGAAAAAAAGCAACTCTATTCCATGCCTCAAATAAAGGAATATCAAGTTGACAAAACCATAGACGATTTAGCAGCATGGGCTATTCAGCATAAAAGCAATTATAAAGAACTAAAACTTTATAATCCTTGGCTGCGTACCAATAAACTACCTATCAAAAAAGATAAGTCATATGTAATTAAATTACCTGCCTAAAATGTCTTGTAAACATCTTCGGTATTTTTCATATTTTTATTGTCAATAGCTTAATACCGATTATGAAAAAAAAGAAAATTGCCGTTTTTATTATCGTTGCGGTAGTTATTGTATTATTGATATTTAGAGGGCTTCCCCTTGCTATCAATTCTTATCTTAATAACAATGCTGAGAAAATAGTTACAGATATGATCATCAGAACTCCTGATTTTGGCGATCATAAGGTAGAATTTGGACATATACTTTTTGACTTTAACTTCCGAGGTACTTTTTTGGAACTTGGAGATATCAGGATTACACCCAATGAAAATATTCCAGAAGAAAAGATAAAAATCGACTTAGTACTCCAAAATGCATATTTAACCGGTTTTTCCTGGATGAGTTTCTACTTGGATAATTCTATCATACTTGACTCCGCATATTTGGAAAATGTAAAAGTTGAAACAAAAACTCCTCCCTTCGATTCCCTTCAAATGGCCCAAGAAGTAGAAAGAAAAGGCGAAAATTATGATATCATATCAGTAAAGAGAGTAAGATTTAACCGGCTGTCTTATATCAATCTAGACAGTTACAATGACTCAGTCCGCATGAGTATAAACGACCTGACAGTTTCAGCAAACCATTTTGAATTAAGTGAAGCAGATATAGATGATCCTAACGCCCTATTTAAGGTTGGACTAGTGGAAGGGTATATGGATATGGCGTCATTTCATTTTAATGAATATAGAAATGCCTTCTATTTCAGGGATCTTTCTTTCAATTCAGAGGAGCATCATTTATTGATCGGTGGATTGGAGCTGGACAATAAATTGGAGCGTTATGAATATATAAATCAATTTGATTATGAAACTGATTGGATAGAACTGGAGCAGGGAGAATTAGAAGTAAACGGCTTTAATTTTGAAACTTTCTTTAGAAAAGGAATAATCCAGACTGAGCTAATAAATGCAAAAGATTTAGTAATCAATGTATTTAGGGACAAACGAAAAATAGAAGACAAAGCTAGAAGACCGGATATGGTACAGACCCGAATTTTGGGTATACCTAAAGATATAAATATAAATGAGCTTAGACTGGAGAATGGCTTTGTAGGCTACCAAGAAAGGCCTGATACCGATGCCCCCAGAGCTGGAGCTATACACTTTGCTGATATCAATGCTTCTATATCTAACATAACGAATATAGAATCACAATTAGATCAAAATAACATTATGGAAGTTAATGCTACTGGTAAAATTATGGGAGAGGGAACTGTGGACATGACGGTGCTTTTTACCTTGGATGATCCGGATCAGGGTTTTCACATGAAAGGTTCTGTAGGCGCCATGTCTTTGGAAGCCTTAAATGATATGATAGGTCCCGAAACCAGAATTGGAATAAATGCCGGTCAGCTTGATAATTTATTTTTTAATATATATGCCAATAACCTTGAAGGCACAGGAGATTTAATCATGAAATACCGTGACCTTAAAATTAAAATCCTGGATAAAAATTACCAGGATAAGCAAAATATTTTCCGCAGGGCTGGTGCCTTTCTTGCCAATACATTTGTGGTTCAAAATAATAATCCCAAAAAGAACGGTGAACTGGCAGAAGGAAAGGTGTATTACAAACGGGATCCCAGCAAATTTATTTTTAACTACTGGTGGGAATTGCTGCTCAGTGGAATGATGTCCACACTATCTGGGGATACTGAGGCTGATATGAGAGCCGCTGCCAATGAAGCTTCTTAATTGACACCACTTCTGATAAACTTATCGGCCTTATAATTGGTTAGCAAATGATAGATTTAGCGCTAAGCAAAATTCTTGTATTTTTGTAAATTAAAAAAATAAGCATCCTTTCATGTGGAAACTATTGTATTCAATAGCCACATGGAATCGCCCATACGATTAGATCAAATTGTTAGGCGTATAAGGTTAATGACGATTTCATGATAGATAATCATAGTAACACTGAAGAATTAATTGAGATATACGGAGCTCGGGAGCATAATCTCAAGAACATAGATATTACCATTCCCCGAAATAAATTAGTAGTGATCACCGGATTAAGTGGTAGCGGCAAAAGCTCTCTTGCTTTCGATACTATCTATGCAGAAGGCCAAAGAAGGTACATGGAAAGCTTTTCAGCTTATGCCCGATCCTTTTTAGGCGGGATGGAAAGACCTGATGTAGATAAAATCAACGGGCTCTCCCCGGTAATTTCTATAGAGCAAAAGACTACTTCCAAAAACCCCAGGTCGACTGTAGGTACCGTTACAGAGATATACGATTTTATGCGTCTGCTTTTTGCGAGAGCAGGTGAAGCCTTTTCTTATCTTTCAGGTCATAGGATGGTCCGTCAGACTGAAGACCAGATCATAGAGCAATTATTTCACAATTTTGCCAATAAGAAACTATATATCCTCGCTCCTATCGTAAAAGGGAGAAAAGGACATTACCGCGAGCTATTTGAGCAGATCAGAAAGATGGGTTTCTCAAAAGTGCGGGTAGATGGAGTGGTCATGGATGTAGTTCCTAAGATGCAAGTGGATAGATATAAAATTCATGACATCGAAATAGTAATAGACCGTATTGTAGCAGAGGAAGAGGATCGGTACCGGATAACCCAGTCACTGAAGACAGCTCTTCAGCATGGAAAAGGGGTAATTATGCTTCGAGATGAAGATGGCGAAATCCACCATTACTCAAAACACCTTATGGATCCCACCACGGGACTTTCATATGATGAACCAGCTCCAAATAATTTTTCTTTTAATAGCCCCTATGGCGCATGTCCTACCTGTAACGGACTTGGCAAAATAGAAGAAATCACTAAAGAAAGTATAATTCCAGATCCGTCCTTAAGCATCAGCCGTGGCGGTATAGCCCCATTGGGAGAATTCAGGGATATATGGATTTTTAAAAAAATAAATGCCGT
>DATHVH010000006.1:0-11183 GCA_035461405.1 Anditalea sp. | reverse complement strand
AAAGAAACTGTTGAGCAAGTTTATGCCGCTTTGAAAGAAACAGAATTATTAATATTTGAGGAGTTTAAAGATATCACCCCTATACTTCCAGAGGAGATCACTTTCATCCAATCAGAAGATTTATTAAATGAATATCCTGAGCTTAGTCCTAAGGAAAGAGAACAGAAAGTAGCTCAGCAATATGGAGCTGTATTTTTGATTGGTATAGGTGGAAAACTGAGCAATGGTGAAGGACATGACGGAAGAGCTCCCGATTATGATGACTGGAGTACGTCTACGGAAGATGGTTACTATGGAATAAACGGAGACATACTTCTATGGAACCCTATATTAGAACAATCCTTCGAAATATCCTCTATGGGTGTAAGGGTAGATGCCGCTGCTCTTGCGCATCAGCTGAAAATAACGCATACAGAACAAAGAAAAGATTTACTTTTTCATAAAACTTTACTGGAAGGTAAATTAACTGAAAGTATCGGAGGAGGAATAGGCCAATCACGGGTATGCATGTTTTTATTGCGGAAATCTCATATTGGAGAAGTTCAAGCGGGTATTTGGCCAGAGGAAATCATTAGCTCATGTAAGCAATCGGGCATCGAATTGATGTAGTGCGATTATATAACTACAAGATCCAGAAAAATTTATTTCAGATTATTGTGTTTATTAAAAATACTTTACTTACCTTTGGATAAATAAAAAATACAATACAATAATTATGAACACAGGAAAAGTAAAATTTTTTAACGAATCTAAAGGATTCGGTTTTATCGTAGACGATGAGTCATCAAAAGAATATTTTGTACACATCTCCGGACTAGTAGACGAAATTAGAGAAGACGACGACGTAACTTTCGACCTTAAAGAAGGAAGAAAAGGACTTAACGCTGTAAATGTAAAGTTAGCTTAATTATACATTAACAAGTAAAAAACTAAAAGCTGCCTTGATTTTATCAAGGCAGCTTTTTTATTTAAAATAGTTTCCAACATCATCCCATGATCTTTCTTGATCATATATGATGTGGCCTTTTTCAATTATTAATGGGGAAGAAATATTGTTTTCATATAATTGTCCTGTACCCAGCCCCTGCGGTAATGTTGTTTTCAATTTAGCCGTTAGCTGATATATAGCATTCAATCCTATATTTGATTCAAGCGCAGAAGTCATCCACCAAGCTACTCCTTGATCCTCTGCTAATTTTATCCAATCCATTGTTTTCTTAATTCCTCCTAACAGCGTTGGCTTTAGAATAATGAAAGTGGGCTTAATGGTTTGAAGTAGCTGTAGCATTGCCTCTCTCCCATTTATTCCGATCAACTCTTCGTCCAGTGCTATTGCTATAGGAGACTTTGCACATAAATCTGCCATTGCCGACCAGTTTCCCTGCCTAATAGGTTGCTCTATACTATGGATATCATATTTACTTAGGGCATCTAATTTATGCATAGCCTCTTCTGTACTGAAAGCGCCATTCGCATCTACACGGAGTGTAATTTCCTGTCTGGAAAAATGAGATCTAATATAAGCTAATAAATCACACTCCGTTTTAAAGTCAATGGCACCAATTTTCATTTTCACACAGTCATAGCCCTCTTGCAGCTTTTTATCAATCTGAGACAGCATGAAGTCCTTATCTCCCATCCATATTAACCCGTTGATATGAATAGCAGGTATCCTCTCTATCGAAAGTGATTTGAATATCTGTCTTACCCCACCATTCAGAAGATCCAATAAGGCAGTTTCTAAGGCAAATCTAATACTAGGATGCTCATCCAAAACAAATGATTCTAAATAGGAAAGCAACTTATCCTCATCAAGGGGTAAGTCATTTTTCTCCAACAAGGATAAATAATTATTGAGTACTTCTTCGAAATTCGGTATATCATCAATGCTTAACTTGGGCAATGGACCGGCCTCTCCATATCCAATTTGTGATGGAAAATGAGTTGATTGTGCTTTTATTAAAAAAGAGGTCTTGGATTTTAAAACACCCCTGGAGGTTCCTGCATCAAATTTAAATTTCAAATCCAGTGATCGATATTCAAAAGTTGCTCTAAATGTTTTGGTCATAATATAGTTTATTGTCTTTAATGCTGAGCTCAGTGAACAATATTTAATGTTCACAAATTGAAGTTAGTTGCCTACTAACTTACTATAGGGTTTATTCATTCAACTACCATTTCCGCCTAGCTCTCGGTTTTCGACGCGATTCATTCCATCCAACTTCTCAATCTGGCATGGTTCCCCCTACGTAATTACTTTTTGTCACGACCTAGTTTAATATGATTCATTTTTCACTTTACTATTCAAAAATTATCCTTCAAAATTGTTTTGTACCAAGTATTATACTCCTTACATATATTTTAAATGTTTCTTATCATAACTTTAACTCGAAGTTAATCTGACACCGGTTATAAGGTCTCAGGCATCCAGTATCAATCATTTTACTAATTTATCCCTATATTTGCCCTTTAAATTACAAAAATTATATAGATCCATGCCGGAAGTATCTAAGGTAAAGTTATCCGACTACCAATATACCCTACCAGACGAAAGAATAGCAAAATTTCCTTTATCGAAAAGAGATGAATCCAAGTTGCTCCACTTTGAAGATGGTGAGGTTAAACATTACCAGTTCAGTAGCCTTCCTTCATTAGTGCCTGCAGATAGTCTATTGGTATTTAATAATACTAAAGTAATTCCAGCAAGAATATTTTTTCTGAAGCCCTCAGGGGCCAAAATCGAAATATTCTTATTGAAGCCGGTAGGGCCTACTTCTGTGATCAATGAAATCATGATATCTCAGGGACCTGTTATCTGGGAAACTATGATAGGTAACCTTAAAAAATGGAAAGATGGAGAAACGCTAAAAGGTGAATTAATTATTGATAATCATACCATCTTACTGGAAGCTTCTTTATTAGATAGAGATAAAAGACTAGTTTCCTTTTCTTGGAATGTCCAGAAAGCTTTCTGTACTATAATAGAGGCGTGTGGAGAAGTCCCTCTTCCTCCCTATCTAAACAGGTCTGCAGTAGCCGAAGATAAACCTAGGTACCAGACAGTTTACTCACAGAAAGAAGGCGCAGTAGCTGCGCCTACGGCAGGTTTGCACTTTACATCCGAAACTCTAGACCAATTAAAAGACAAGGGGGTGCTACTGGATTATCTTACACTTCATGTAAGTGCAGGTACTTTTCAGCCTATAAAAGAAGAATCTGTGGATAGACACCCTATGCACAGTGAGCAGGTAATCGCATCAAAGGCTAATATTCAAAATATCATCAATGCTAAAAAAAATATAATAGCAGTGGGTACTACTTCGATGAGGTCATTAGAAAGTCTTTATTGGTATGGAGTTAAAATACTTGAAGGTTTAGACAACACATTTTTTATCCCAAAACTTTATCCCTATTCAGATTTTCAAAGCCTCCCGAACATGAAAGACAGCTTTAATGCTATTTTGGAGCATATGGAAATAAATGGTATGGAGGAGATTACGGGAAGTACCGAAATATTTATTATGCCCGGATATAAATTCAAAGTCTGCCATGGATTAGTTACCAACTTTCACCAGCCGGGAAGTACATTAATATTATTGGTAGCAGCATTTACCAATGGTGAATGGAAAAAAATTTATGATGAAGCCATGCTTAATGACTATAGGTTTTTAAGCTATGGAGACAGCAGCCTTTTGTGGTATAAAAAAAACCGCTAAATGCGGTTCTTTTATACTATTCATATCCTCCGGAACCTAGTTTATAAATCCCATTGATTAGTTTTTGATAGTATGTCCTACCTACTGGAACTTTTTCATCTACTATAGTAACTTCTTTTGGCGATATAGTATTGATTTCATCTACTTTAACTATATAAGATTTATGAATTCTTATAAAGTCTTCTTCGGGAAGTACAGATTCAAATTCTTTTAATATGTTTCGTAGAGAATACACCTTACTACGTGTTACGAGTGTAGTATAATTTCCGTCACCTTTAAGCCAGAGAATATCTGAAAACCTTACTCTTGCTAGACTTCCTTTGTCCCGTACAAAAAGAGCATCCTTGATCAACAAGGTCTCATTTTGTTTATTTCCATTTTCTCTTTCAGGAGTACCATTCCCCTCAATCTTATATCCTTTTAAAAACTCCTTCATAACTTAAATTTTAATAGGTTTTCAACGTAATTTCATGGCTGATCGAATACATAAATTGCAGTTATTCAATGTATTTCGTAAAAATAAACCACTAATTAACTCAACTTATCTTACATACGCAACCAATTGAATGGTAAAAAGTTTAGATTTTTTTGGCTTTATAACGACGCGCTTCTAAAATATGTTGTTTAACGACTTATAACCTGTTTTAAACAGTTCATTTAATTTTTTAAACTTAAAATTTTTTTATGATTATCCGCGTTTTTGCCAACAAAATATAGGGAGCTTTTAATTAATTGGCAGACAACAGTCGAAGGTCCAATGTCCACTAAGGGCAAAATTCAAGTTTTTCTATTATTCTTTTTTGCTTATGGTACGAAAGTGTATTCAATTTTCTAAGAAATTTTAATGTTACTTTCTTCATGTTAGTCTTCTATAATTAGAATTTACAAAGGAAAACACTCATCGCTTTGAGCCTGTCTATATATAATAAGCAAACTTTAATAGCAAATATAACATTGAATAGAAAATACTTCCATGTCTAAAATTCTTTTCTCTAAAACTATTAATAAGGTTATTTCACTGAAATATTTTTCATTTCAATGTCCGATAGAAATTCTAACTCTCCTCTGATATATAATTCTTCCAAATCAGAAATTGGTGTATTTTTATCCCTAGGCTTGTAATTTTTATAATTTTGAAAACGAATACCATTTTCTATTTGAGGATTAATTGCTTCTCTAAATCTTACTCCACCCCCATCTGTTTCGTAAGTATATGCCATGAAATCCAAATAATATTTATCCTTCCTAAACCAGAAATAAAAAACATCCTCAAAATCTTCACCTCCCCCATCTTCTTCAAATGTCACTTCTATTATATTGTAATTAGTACTTCCTATAGTAGAATTACCTACTAATCTTTTCTTTACCGCAGGATCATTCAATCCATAAGGCAATAGTGCGAAGTAAAATACAGAATTAACCGAATTTTTATAAGCATTTTTTCTTTCGTCAGTAAGCTTTACTTTTTCACCATTAATTTTTCTGCTAAATCCATCATTGGTCAGATTATCTTCTATTTTGTTTCCTATACTATCCATGAAAATACGTTCGTAGGAAAATAGTCCTCCTTCCCTTTTCATTCGATAATGATAGTCCCTAAAATCAAATTCCAATTTTAAATTTTCATAGTTGTTTCCCCCATGTGCTTGAATAGCATTATCAACTATACGCTGCGCATGTCTTTCTTCGCCACACGAGCTTAAGATAATTAAAAATATAATTGATTTGAAAAATACTCTTATTAAAGGTCTTATAGCAACTTCAGTTAATTTCATGTAATTATATATACTTAATCTTTTTGAATGAGAAATATTGGGCATATTCATAGATGGCAAATATAAACAGAAGGCCATATTGAATTCCTATCATCTCAAAGCTTTCTTTTACTGGATCATTAGTGTATGCGTAATAAGATAAATATATTAAGTATGACCAGGTTATAGGATAATTAAAACCAGCACAAATGCCTAATCCTAAAAGAGGAATAATATACCAAGGATGAACTACCATACCCAATAATAAATACACAAAATAGGCGGATAAACCATAAAATAAAAATTGTTGAATATTGTCTATTTTGCCTTTAATAGCAGTGTAGCAAATCAGTATAAATATCAATAAAGATAACACTAGGCTAATGGTGCTTATCATGTTATATCCTTTTATTAAAAATCCCAGTTTTCTTAACAGATAATATATAGATGCATTAAATTCAAACGTACCATAGTATAATTGTATACTGTTAAAAAACTTTGCAAATGTGCCTGATAGGAAAATAGGGAGAAAAAACAGACCGCATACCAATGTAAAACTACTTATAACCCAAATTAGATTTTTATTATTTATATATTTAAAAATCAATGGTAAAAATATTAGGGGTGTAAGTTTTACAGATACAGCGGTTCCTATCCAACCTCCTGCTTTAATATAATCCAGGTGTAGTAAGGCTAATATTCCTAAGAATATAAAGGTAACCATCATTCCCTCAAAATGTAAATTGCCTGTAATTTCTAATAAAATCAATGGGTTTAAAGCATAACGTAGAGTATATGCGGGATTTATATTCAATAGCGTCAGTATCCTGTATAGAATCCAAATACTGGCCATTTCAAAAATAACTAGGACAAATCTTATCCAAAGCACAAATCCCAATATGCTATCTCCTCCTATCCAAGCCGCAAACGCAAAGACAGTTTGATTGGTCACAGGATAGATACTATAGTATTCTTGGGAATTCAAGATATGATAGATAGGTTTGAGAAAATTTGGAGCCAAATCAAAATTCATTATTTGAGTCGGAGTAAATTCATACGGATTAATGTGATTCAGAATCAAGTGTCCATCCCAATAAAATCTTAAATAATCATCAGAATGTAAGGGCATCCCCATAAATACTAGTCTGGTCAATACTGACATCAGTAGTATTTGACCCAAACTGATACTAGTATTTTTTACCCATATATTTAAAAGTAAGTAAAGGCCGAAAAGTAATGAGTATAAGATAAATGAATGCCAAAAATCATCTCGGGCAATCTGGGCAAATATCCAAAGGAATAGCAGAAAGGAAAGGAATATAATCAGAAACTTAAATTTCATAGAAAATCAATGAATCACCTTTGGAAATCATCCAAAGATAGATAAATGATTTAAATCTATTCGTCAAACTGTTTAGATCCGCTAATTGTAAAAAAGAAAAAAAGTCTTGCTATTTAAGTGGGATAGTCAATTCTGCCGGTCTCGATAAGTTTAAAAATTTTATTTCAATCTTAGGTATTATCTCTCCTTTCGATAGCTTTATCTAATGATTTTAATAATTTTAGGATGGTTTTATTTTTAATCTTACGATCAAAATAGCCATCCGAAAAATGCGTCCCTGAAGTGGATATAGCCAAAACCTTACAAAGTGTGAGGTAATCTAATTCATTAAACTGATCTGGATTTTCCAGCATATCTTGTAATTCTAAAAAATTGACCCATTCCGTGTCAGTAACCAATCCCAAAAAAGCCAGGTCTTTATATAATGCCCACTTTAAATCATCAAAATTGTAATAATGCTCATTGGCTTCGTCTTTCTTATCTCTAGCGAGTAATTCTTCAGCTTTGCCAAACTGAGCTTCCATTAATACTATATAATTTAAAACGTTTGTAAAATCTTCCTTTTTTAAGCAAAGCCAATGAAAGGAAAAGTCTACTACTTCCACTTGACTATTACTTGGATGAAAATGCATTTTTGTCTGATCTTTTTCCATAGATATCTTAAAAATCTCTTTATGCCAGTTCTTTATTTATTGATATTTTACCAGTTCCTAGTAAGATACATAGTAGATACAGGGCATATCTTATTATTAGGTACCAAAGTACGATCAAAAGTTATCTTCAAGCAATACCGTAATTACGGTATTTTTTGAAAATCTTTATTACTTCGCTCCTTTGGCTATGTTTCGTAAGCAAACAATTAATTAAATACGAAAAACTTAAGTAAGGGCAGTTGGCTTTAGAGAAAATAGAACCTAAAGTATCCAATTTGTTATCTAAATTTGCGTTTGGATTTTTAATGAAGAGTAAAGTGATAGAGCAACTGGATAGTGCTGTAGAGTTTATAGAAGATATATATTTACTTAAAGAAAAAGCAGTATGGTGCCATAATACCAAAAGCCTTTTTATAGCAGATACCCACTTTGGTAAAGCAGGGCATTTTAGAAAGGCAGGTATAGCAGTGCCTGAATCAGTCCACTTAGCTGATTATATGACGATAGAGTCATTGATAGATCAGTTCCAGCCAGAAACATTCTATTTCTTGGGGGACCTATTTCATAGCGCTATTAACAAGCAATGGCTTACATTGGAAGAATTTCTGGAAGGATATACAAATATTAACTTTGTTCTTATTAAAGGCAATCATGACATTCTTCCAAAGAATATTTATAAATCTTCTGTCATGAAGATTTATTCAGAACCACTTACAGTAGGTTCTTTAATCTTAAGTCATGAACCCATGGAAGCAATTCCTGAGGGGAAACTAAATCTATGCGGGCATCTTCATCCCGGCTTTTCCGTCAAAAGCTTTGGTAAACAAAATTGTAGACTTCCCTGCTTCCATTATAAAATTGACCAGCTGATTCTTCCTTCATTTGGAAAATTTACGGGTTGCGTTAGTCTTCCTTTAGATCCTGAAGATAGGATCTATATAATCGGCCCAAACGGAGTTATACCTTTCAATTAATCTCAATAAGGTTGGTTTAATCGATATACCTGATTAATTTTGACCTTATATACCAAAAAAATGAACACTGCTTATAATAAAAAGAAAAGAGTTGGCGATTTTAAATTCATTAGTGTGTTGTTCAGCATCACCTTATCTCTTTTTATAGTCGGTTTGTTTGGCGTGATCATCATTCAGGCAAAAACCTTAACTTCTATTATTAGAGAAAATATTGAGCTTCAGGTATTTTTAAATAAAAACATAACTGAAGCTGAAAAGGAGAAAATAGGTGAATTCTTAGCTTCAAAACCATATATATTGGAGAAAGAGGAAGGATTACGACTGACATTTACATCAAGTGATGAAGCTGCTGAAGCTTTTTTACAGGATACTGGAGAAGATTTTACAAAATTCTTGGATGACAATCCTCTTAGGGACAGCTATACTTTGGCTATCGCTGAAGAATATCAGACTGCCGAAATGATAGAAGAGATAGTAGAAGAAATCCAACTCCAAAATGGTGTTTTTGAGGTGACCTACATGAATGATTTAGTAGAATCCATTAATAAAAATTTGGTTAAAGTAAGTTTAGTGATGGGAGCTTTCATCCTAATACTAATTCTAACGGTAATAATGCTAATAAATAATACTATCAGATTGGCATTATTCTCCCAACGATTTCTCATCAGAAGTATGCAACTCGTAGGAGCTACTCGTGGCTTTATTAGAAAACCGTTTCTTGGTAAAGCATTTCTATTTGGGGCGCTTGCCGGGGTAATGGCATCAGCCATTCTTTATGGACTAATAGAATATGCCAAAGCTAATGTAGACGGGTTCTCAATGCTTCAGAATTATGACTTGTTATACATTCTTTTTGGCGGTTTGGTAATCATCGGCGCAGTACTTTCTTTTTTCAGCACTCTTAGAGCTGTGAATAAATATTTGAACATGTCTTTAGACGAATTATACTAATATGGATAAAAATCATTTTCCCTTTACCAAAAAAAATTACACACTGATGTTAATAGGCATCGGGATTATAGTATTAGGTTTTATTATAATGGGATTAGACAGTGAGCCACATGGCTTTGGATTTTTAGGAATAACCTTAGGCCCTATCATAACCGTTTTCGGCTTTGTTTTTGAATTTTACGCCATCTTTTATTCTCCCAAAAAAGTAAATTAAAATGTCTTTATTAGAAGCTATAATCCTTGGAATCATCCAAGGATTAACTGAGTTTTTGCCCGTCAGCAGCAGCGGTCATCTTGAATTAGGTACCTACATACTGGGAATTGAAGCCGCGGACAATTTGTTATTTGCCGTAATAGTCCATGCTGCCACAGCACTAAGTACCATTGTTGTTTTTAGAAAGGATATTTGGGCGATCATCCAGGATCTCTTTAAGTTTCAATGGAATGAGGGGACTCAATTTGTAGCAAAAATATTTATCACACTGATCCCCATCGGAATAGTGGGTGTTTTTTTCGAAGATTATATAGATGAATTTTTTGGAGGCCAGATACTTTTTGTCGGGAGTATGCTATTGGTCACCGCTGCCCTTTTATGCCTGTCATATTATGCGGGAAAAAAAGAAGGAAAGGTCACTTTCGGAAAGGCCTTTATCATAGGAATCGCACAAACTATAGCTGTATTACCGGGCATCAGCCGTTCTGGATCTACCATAGCTACTGCGCTTATCCTTGGTGTAGAAAAAGAAAGAGCTACTAGATTTTCTTTCCTCATGGTATTGATCCCAATTTTAGGTGCATCATTATTAAAGACTTTAAAGTTTTTTAAAGATCCTTCCATCGCAGAAGGCATTAGTGCCATTGCATTGGGAGCAGGTTTTTTAGCAGCTTTCGTAGCTGGGCTGTTTGCTTGCTTATGGATGATAGAAATTGTTAAAAAAGGAAAATTAGTATATTTTGCTATTTACTGTGCTATAATAGGATTAATAGCAATAGCCGCTGGACTTTTGATATAACCATGGAGCAAGAAAAACCTTTTGAAGCCGTATATTTAATCAACAAACCTTTGGGTTGGACTTCATTTGATGTAGTCAAAAAGGTGCGCAATGCCTTAAGAATAAAAAAGGTCGGCCATGCTGGTACTTTGGATCCTCTAGCTACGGGGTTATTGATAGTCTGTGCAGGTAAAAAGACCAAAAGTATAGATACTTACCAGGCCCAGGAAAAAGAATATACAGGGACATTCGTACTTGGAAAGACTACTGAATCATTTGATTTGGAAAAAGAGGTGGTAGATGTAGCAGACCCTTCTCACCTCAGTCTCGAGGATGTAGAAAATGCTGTATCCGCTCTTACTGGAGATATCCTACAGATCCCTCCGATGCACTCAGCTATCAAGGTGGATGGTAAGCGGGTCTACGAATCCGCCAGAAAAGGAATAGATGTAAAAATGGAACCTAGGGCGGTTCAGGTAAGAATATTCGAGATAAGCAGGTTTGAGCTACCTGAAATAGATTTTAAAATTGTTTGCTCAAAAGGTACTTACATTAGGAGCCTGGCACGGGATCTCGGAGAAAGCCTCGGTGTAGGAGCTTATATGTCAGCCCTCACTCGAACAAGGATAGGAGAATTTAAGTTGGAAGATGCAGAGGAAGTTTTGGAACTAGTCGAAAAAATCAAAGCAGAAAAGAATGAAGATATATGAAGGTCTAGATAACCTGCCCGAGATAAGAAACGCAGTGGTCACCAGCGGAACTTTCGACGGCGTGCACCTGGGCCATCAGAAAATCCTATCC
>DATHVH010000005.1:0-3354 GCA_035461405.1 Anditalea sp. | reverse complement strand
CTGATTATGTGGGTGAAGGGATCCTTGAATATTCATACAAAATCTCACTTCTTAATAACCATTATCAAGAATCAGCATTATCCGAGCCTGTAAAAGCGAGCACCCGCATGATGTCGGACGAAGAACTTCTGGACATGGTCCAAGAAGCGAATTTCAGGTATTATTGGGAGGGAGCAGAATCCAACAGTGGCCTTGCTCTGGAGAATATTCCAGGCCGCCGGAAAATGGTGGCTTCCGGTTCCTCAGGATTTGGCATAATGGCCCTTTTGGTTGGTGTGGAAAGAGCGTTTATTACCAGAAAAGAAGCCATTGAAAGATTTATGACAATTACCTCCTTTTTAGAAAACGCCGATACTTTTCACGGTGCTTTTTCACATTTCATCGATGGTCCTACAGGAAAAGCGGAACCCTTTTTTGGTCCCAAGGACAATGGAGGAGATTTGGTGGAAACCTCCTTTTTGCTCCAGGGATTACTGGCAGCCCAGCAATATTTTGATCGAGACAACACTGAAGAAAATCTAATCAGAGAAAGAATCCAAAAAATATGGGAAAATGTGGAATGGAACTGGTATCGCAAGGAACCTGAAAGCGATTTCCTGACCTGGCACTGGTCCCCTGATCAGGGATGGGTGATCGATCACCAACTCATAGGATGGAATGAGACCATGATCACCTACCTTCTAGCTATTGCTTCCCCAACACACCCTATACCTGCCAGTATGTACTATTCCGGCTGGGCAAGCCAATCTTCGGTTGCTCAAAATTACCGCAGTGCTTGGGGAAAAACTGAAGACGGAAAAAACTATACAAACGGCAATACCTATTTTGGAATTCCCTTAGAAGTCGGCGTATGCACAGGAGGACCGCTGTTCTTTATCCATTATTCCTATTTAGGGGCTGATCCTTCCCTAATTGATGATGCTTATACTAATTACTTTGAAAACAATCAAAATATAGCAAAGATCAGCTATCGCTATAGCATTGAAAACCCTAAGGGTTTCCAAGGTTATGGAAAGGATAACTGGGGGCTTACCGCTAGCGATGGACCTCACCGTTATTCTCCCAATGAAGCCGCTGCACATGCTGACGAAGGCAAAATGACGCCTACCGGAGCTTTAGCTTCAATTCCTTATACCCCTGAGGAATCTATGGCCGCTCTGAAAAACTACTACTTCAACTACGGCCATTTCCTATGGGGAGAGTATGGTTTTCGAGATGCATTCAATCTAGATTTAAATTGGTGTTCTGAGTTATATATGGGCCTCAACCAGGCTCCTATTGTAGTAATGATAGAAAATTACAGGACAGGACTCATATGGAATCTATTCATGGAAAATGAAGACTTCCAGAAAGCTTTGACACAAATCAAAAACAAGAAATAATTGACCTATGAAAATAAATTTTTATATGAAATCGGGTCTGCCTTACGGCAGTTAGGCATTGAGGAAAGACCTCACACACTAGGATGATTATCCTGAATGCGAGATTCCATTTGACCATTGAAAAACAAATTATAAACATATGAAAAATACTTCTATTCTAATCCTTGCTTTGGCTTTAATAAATTTCAAGTCATATGGGCAGAATATATCCGAAAAAGATTTTACAGTAAAAGCGGATTCAATTATGGCCCTGATGACTTTGGAAGAGAAAATCGGACAGTTAAACCTTCCGGCAGCAGGTGATATCACCACCGGCCAAGCTGCTAGTGCTAATATTGCGGAAAAAATAAAGGCAGGACAGGTTGGAGGACTCTTCAATCTTAAATCTGCTGAGAAAATTAGAGATGTACAGCGGGTAGCTGTAGAAGAAAGCAGACTTAAAATCCCTCTGTTGTTTGGGATGGACGTAATCCATGGGTATGAATCAGTATTCCCCATTCCACTGGGCATGTCCAGTAGCTGGGATATGGAGCTTATTGAAAAATCTGCAAGAATAGCCGCTATTGAAGCCAGTGCTGATGGTATCAGCTGGACATTTTCACCTATGACGGACATCTCCCGTGATCCAAGATGGGGCCGTGTATCGGAAGGTAACGGCGAAGATCCATATTTAGGATCCCAAATAGCCAAAGCTATGGTAAAAGGATATCAGGGAGATGATCTTTCGGCACCTAATACCATCATGGCATGTGTGAAGCATTTTGCATTATATGGTGCTCCTGAAGCAGGAAGGGATTACCATACAGTGGACATGAGTAGACAGAGAATGTACAATGAATATTTCCCTCCCTATCAGGCAGCGATAGAGGCTGGAGTAGGTACCGTCATGACTGCTTTTAATGAAGTGGATGGGGTTCCTGCTAGTGCAAATAAGTGGTTAATGACTGAGGTTTTGAGAAACCAATGGGGGTTTGATGGATTTGTAGTTACAGACTACACAGCTATCAATGAAATGATAGATCATGGTATAGGGGATCTGCAGGAAGTTTCTGCACGTGCACTTGCAGCTGGAGTGGAAATGGATATGGTTGGAGAAGGATTTCTGACTACTCTCCCTAAATCTCTTGAAGAAGGTAGAATCACCGAAAAACAAATAGATGATGCATGTCGTCTGATTTTAATAGCAAAATACAGACTTGGTTTATTTGATGATCCATATCAATATAGTAATCCGGAAAGGGCAAAAACAGATGTTTTTTCATCTGCCAACAGAAAGGTAGCCAGAGAAATTGCTTCTCAGACTTTTGTTTTGCTAAAAAATGATGACAATATTCTCCCTTTACAAAAGCAAGGTAAAATCGCATTAGTAGGTCCTTTGGCAGACAACAAGGAAAATATGACAGGTACTTGGAGTGTGGCTGCCAGAGTAAATGAAGCTATCTCCTTAAGGGAAGGGCTACAAAATGCTCTAGGTGATAAAGCGGAAATCGTATATGCCAGAGGCGCCAATGTAGTAGCAGACCCGGAATTGGAGGCCCGAATAAGTATATTCGGTAAAAATACTCATAGAGATGACAGGCCGGAAGCTGATATGATAAAGGAAGCATTAGAAGTATCTAAAGATGCAGATATTATTATCGCAGCTATGGGTGAAGCTGCCGAAATGAGTGGTGAAGCTTCCAGTATGTCCAATATAGAATTACCTGAAAATCAAAGAGATTTATTAAAAGCACTTTTGGAAACCGGAAAACCTGTGGTAATGGTGCTTTTCACTGGCCGCCCGCTAGCCTTGCAGTGGGAAGAAGAGAATATGCCCACCATACTTAATGTTTGGTTTGCAGGCAGTGAAGCGGGGGATGCTATAGCAGATGCACTCTTCGGTGATGTCAATCCTTCCGGTAAACTCACGGCTACCTTTCCAAGAAATGTAGGTCAGATACCTATCTATTACAATCACAAAAATACAGGCAGA
>DATHVH010000004.1:0-2043 GCA_035461405.1 Anditalea sp. | reverse complement strand
TACCGATATTTGCATTGATCTTAACCAAAAAATTTCTTCCAATGATCATCGGTTCGATTTCCGGATGGTTGATATTGGCTGGTATGATTGCTCTGCCCGAAGCTAATTCTGACCGAACAAATTCAGGAGTAATTAGACCTTTTGGAGTATTGGCTCCAAAACTGTTTCCCGGATGCTGGCATGTATGATTTTGCTCCTCTATATGCTGATTTTCACGGATGGCTATATATTCCATCTCGGGAGTGATGATGCCTTTTCTAGCATAGTGGAGCTGGGTCACATTGGCATTTGGCTTTGCCTTCAAAGGCTTTCTAATATGCTCAAATCTTAGTGGTTTTAAAAAATCGTAATTTGCTCTACGTTTTCCATATTCAGAACTTACGTCTTCCAAATACTCCACATCTCCTCTGTCCAAAATCCATTTTTCGCGAAGTCTAGGGAGTCCTTTTTTTAGGTCTATGGAGATAGATTGATCTGTATATGGGCCGCTTGAATCGTAAACAGTTATGGCTGGATTCTTTTCTGCAGGTTTATCCGTAAATCTGAATTGGGTATCTTCCTGAGCGATTTCCCTCATCGCTACTTTGATATCATGGATCTTGCCAGGAATATAAATTTTTTTTGAATTAGGGAATGGATTTCTGGTTATAGTTTCTTGTCCAGGTACTTTGTCTGATTTCATTTTAAAAGAAATTTGGATTTTGATTTTTATAAAAAGTGCAGCTTTATGAAAGACTACAATATATAATCATAATGTATTTGGGGGAGGGATTAATTGGGAGGCAGCTGCCTTATATAATATTTAAGTTTCTGTATCGGAAAGGTAATCCAGATAAATCTGCCTTTGATATTTGGATAGATATTGAAAAGTAATTTGAGATTGAAATTTTCCATTTAATCACATTGGTTTAAGTGTGAACTAAATAGAAGGGGAGAGTAAAAATATATATAAATATATCGTAGCACTTTTCCCTTCGTCAGTATTAACAGCATCAGGTTCAGAGGGTATAATCTCAGCCTTATCGGCACCCCTAAAGTATAACTGTAAATGTAGGGATAATTTTTATTGATATAGTGATTTAAAAGAAAATATATGGAGATGGGTTATACTGACTATATAGCAGGACAGTAAATGAACCATTCCTGCTATAGTTGTGCATGCAGGTGGTAATAGTGTTTTATTGGAATACCATATTCGAAATAATAGTCCCAAGTAAAGAGACGGCGCATTTGCGCCCATTCCCCATAAAATTTCTGATGGTATGCAGTAGACAGTAATGTAGACTGCCGACATTATTCTACACCACAACGAATAGAAGTGGATGACAAAATAATATTCCGTATTTATATGTTGACCAATGCTAATCTAAAAACTTCCAACTGGTAATATAATCCTTATGGATTTCATCTCCCGATAGTCGCAACTTGATTAATTCTACGGGAATAGAATTCTGCTGTAGGATAAAATCATGGAAGTCTTTTTCTGTCATATTTCCTGATTTTACATATTCATTATTCAATGCATAAAACTGCAAGCCGCCAATCATATAAGCTATTTGATAGAGGGGACCATATCTTCCCTCAAAGGACCTTCTAACTTCAGCTTCTGCATTTGCCCGCTCATGCCCAACTTTTTCCACCAAAAAGTCAATACATTCCTGAGGGGTCATCTTTTCTAAATGATAGTTTAAGCTAAATATAATTCTGGCACAGCGGTGCATTCTCCAAAACAGCATTCCTACTTTATCTTCAGCAGACCGGGGAAAATCTTTGTCCCATAAGTTAAATTCCCAATATAAAGCCCAACCTTCCGTCCAAAATGGTGTAGAAAAAAATCTTCTATAGGGCAGGTATCTCTGGGTCATAAACCCTTGAAGATGGTGCCCAGGAATGAGTTCATGCTGCACCGTAGCACGTGAAAAATGGGGATTATTTCCTCTCATACTCATCATCTTTTCTTCATGACTCATACTGGATGTAGGGTAGGAGATTTGAATCACTTCACCTCCCAGGAAGAATGGATTGATTCTTTGAGCTTCTGGG
>DATHVH010000003.1:0-12756 GCA_035461405.1 Anditalea sp. | reverse complement strand
GGTACTTCTGCGGCCAAAGGGGGATTGGGAAATAAATCTCTGTAAGTTAATGGTTCCGTTTCTCTATCGTGTACATTCAATATTGCTACCTGACCCTCATGCTGATATATAGCTCCAAAGACTAAGGCTTTTTTCAAGATAAAACAGGCATCATTGACCAGATATCTGGTTCCGAAATTATCTGAGCCATCCAATATCAGGTCATATTCACCAATAATGTCAAGAGCATTGTCACGATTTAAGAAATAGGGGATGATGTTTATTTGA
This sequence comes from Anditalea sp., assembly GCA_035461405.1. Classification (GTDB taxonomy): domain Bacteria; phylum Bacteroidota; class Bacteroidia; order Cytophagales; family Cyclobacteriaceae; genus Anditalea. The sequence continues at coordinate 12,489 of DATHVH010000003.1, read as the reverse complement.
ATATCGCTGTATTTGCTTCTTATAAGCTCGCCGGCTGCTTGGGCCTTTAATTTGCCGATATCTTTTTCTCCGAATATCACCTGTCGGTTTAGATTTGAAAGGGATACTTCATCACCATCAGCTATGCCTATGGTCCCTATACCGGAAGCGGCAAGATAGAGGAGTGCCGGACAGCCCAGTCCGCCTGCGCCCACCACCAGTACTTTGGAACGGTATAATTTATCCTGTCCGTCCTGTCCAAATCCAGGTAATATAGTCTGTCTCTCAAATCGGCTCATAATAGAATGATCAACCTCCTGAAAAAGGTGGCAATAGGGCTACTTCGCTTTCGGGTGAGATCAGTTCATTTCCATGAACCTGTTTCCTGTTCACGGCTATTGAAAATTTTGTCTGCTGTAGTTCTGGATATTGCTGGTATAGGTATCCGAGCAATTGGTCCGTATTGGCTATGTTTTCCAGTTCAAGCTCATTGGAAGGTAATTTTTCTGCTACCATGCCAAATGCCCTTATTTTTATTTTTCCCATAATTTTCTACTTTTTTCTAAATCCTCCGGGGTATTAATATTTGAGAAACGAAGGGGGGTCTGCAATACTAGGTCTTCCATGTCTATTTTGTCATGGCTGAAAGTCTCTATTAAACCCTTCATCTTTAAATGCCCCTTTTCTAAACTTAGTTTTACTTGTTCCCTAAGATCTTTGTGGTATAATGCAAAAAGTGGATTGATTTCATTCATAAATTCGGATACAATAATTGGTTGATCATTAGCAGCTTCGGCTAATTTAAATATAGCCTCCTTCGGTATAAAAGGCATGTCACAGCTAAACAATAGAATATAAGTTGCCTCATCCTTATTATGCTCCAAAGCTGTATATAGACCGCCCATTGGTCCTTTGTCTGGTATAATATCTTTTATGACAGGATATCCCAAGGCTGAATACTCCTCTTGACTGGCTACCAATATAGGAGAATAACCAATTTCTTTACAAAGATTAAGTGTATAGCTAACCATAGGCTTATCATTTAAACTGATGAGCCCCTTGTCCTTGCCCATTCGGCTACTCTTACCGCCGGCTAAAATATATGCTGCTATACTAAATTCCATTATGCTAAAATTAATTTTACTGATGCTATCAATAATACCGTGGTCAGCAAATATTTTACTACCTGCACATTAAACTTTCTGGCACCATAATAAGCCCCAGCCATACCACCTATCAGGGTAAGCGGCATCAGCAGCCAAAGCTGCAAATCTATATGTGTACTATACGCTGCCGATCCTATATATCCTGATACTGAATTCAGAAATATAAAGAGCGCGCTAAGTGCAGCTGTTTCTTTCATATTGGTCCATCCCAGCATTAGGAGGATAGGTGAGAGAATGATTCCCCCTCCTATACCGATCAGTCCGGAGAAAAACCCTATGATCAATCCCAAGACAGGTGCCATCCATACTTCCTGATCTACCTTTTTCTCTGCTACAGGGAATAGGTTCAGGAAGCGGATAATGGGAAAGAACAACAATATACCAAGTATCTTTTTATAGAGGGCAGTATCTACCAGAATAGTTCCCCCAAAATAAGCGGCGGGCACTGAAAATATGATCAGAGAAAGAAAGAGTTTTGTGGGAAAATCACATGTCTTCCTATAGGACATAAAAGCAAAGAAGGATACGAAAATATTAATTATTAATGCAGTAGGACGAATCTGTTCCGGTGCAAAGTTAAATAGGGCCAAAAACATCAGGTAACTGCTGGCGCCACCGTGACCTACAGAAGCATAGAGAAATGCCGCCATGGGCATCAGGAAAAACAGGTACATCCAGGCACCCTCTATAAAGTCCAACGTTACCATGTGTATACATCCACCACCGTGCCGGCGGCTACTTCTTCTGTATCTTCTGGAAACTCGGCAAAGCAATTGGAAATGCCAAAGGACAACTGGTTGAAAGATTCCTGTCCGGTGAGCGTACTCACTTCATTATCTTTCATCAGTGCTTTCATAAAAAAGGTCAAGCCCCCCTTTTTGCTGAAATCATGACTTAAGGTGAGACGGGCAGTAGGCTGCCAGGCATTCGAATGGCCGAGCATCTGTAGCAGGCTTGGTTTCACATATTGGTTAAAGCAGGTCATGACGGAAGCTGGATTTCCAGGCAGGGCAAAGATAAGCTTCCGTTCTTTCATTCCGGCAAATAAGGGTTTACCGGGACGCTGTCTGATTTTATAAAAAAGCTCTTTCACACCGGCCTTTTCAAGTCCACTTTTCACAAAATCATAATCGCCCACCGATATGCCTCCTGAAAATAAGACTACATCATATCCAGCCAAAGCCTCTTCAATAGTCGCCTGTAAAGCTTCAGGTTCATCGGCTGCTTTATAAGTCTTAATTTCCTTGATGCCCAGTATCGACAGATATGCTTTTAAAACAGGTCCGTTGCTGTTATAGATTTCTCCGAATTTCAGTTCTGTCCCCACATCCTTTATTTCATTACCGGTAATGATAATCGCTACCGACGGTGCTTTATATATTTCCACTTCAGCTATTCCTACGGATGCTAACAAACCGATGGTTCCAGGCGTGATGAGGCTGGCGCTTTGGACCAGTAAGTCTCCCACTTTGTTTTGGCTGCCCTTAAGTCTGATGTTTTGACCTTTGGTGAATCCCTCTAGATCGAAAGTAATACGGTCACCATCTCTATTAATTACCTCCTGCTGAATGACCGTATCAGTACCTTTGGGTACGGGTGCTCCGGTAAAAATTCTTGCAGCTTTATTTCCCGCTATTTCGGGCAAATTGGTTTCACCTGCCTGAATGGTATGGGTGACTTCCCAAGAACCTTTCGGGTTTTCGATCGAAAGGGCATAGCCGTCCATGGCGGAATTGTCAAAAAGGGGGACTTCTATAGGGGAATGGATATCCGCTGCAAGAATAAATCCCACCGAGGTTTCCAATGAAACTTTTTGGGTGGGACTTTTTGGGATATTTGTTGAAAGTATAGTTTTTGCTTCTTTTACCGAGATCATTTTAACCTCCGATTTTGATCATGCTTCTATTTTTTATTTTGTCCACATCGGCCTGATTATAGTCCTTTGTAAACTGTCCGCCCAATATGGCATGTTTGATATAAATAGATTTTTCTATAAGTGGAACTACAGGCTCACCTTTTCTTAAGGTGCCCAAAAGATCCATTTCATCTTTGCCAAACAGGCAGTTTTTCATCTTGCCATCAGCAGTCAGCCTCATCCGGTTACAGTCTCCGCAGAAGTGTTCACTCATAGTCGTGATAAAGGCAAAAGTTCCCTGATGTCCTACAGCCTTGAATTTCTTGGCCGTGTCATGGGGCGCATCTTTCAGCTTGACGATGTCAAAATCCTTCTCCACCAGCCCCAGCATCTGCTTTGCAGTAAGTACTTGGTCGGTCTTCCAGTGATTGCCTTCAAAAGGCATAAATTCTATAAATCTGATATGAAGAGGCAAGTTTTTGGTCACATTTACAAAATCTGCCAACTCCTTTTCTATCATCCCTGTGATCGCCACCACATTGATTTTTACCCTAAAATCATTTTTAAGTAATAGTAGAATATTATCCCAGACCTGCTGGAACTGATTTCTTTTAGTAATTTGATGAAAGACTTCTGCATTTAAAGTATCCAAACTCACATTGACGGATCGGATACCGACTTGCTTAAACAATTCGATGTGCTTATGAACCAGGACCCCATTGGTCGTAAGGGTCAGTTCTACCGGCAGCTTGGCCAACCTCTGGACGATGTCCACAAATTCTTTCCTCACCATAGGTTCACCCCCGGTCAGACGGATCTTATCCACTCCAAGTTCCACAAAGGTCTTGGCAAGGGATTCTATCTCATCCGGACTCATCAAGTGTGAATTGGGCATGCACTGGATGTTTTCATCGGGCATGCAGTACTGGCACCTGAAATTACAGCTGTCTGTAAGTGAGATCCTTAGATAGTTATGAACTCTTTTGTGTTGGTCTATAAGCATTATAGGTTGACTTTTTTACTTTTGGTTGTCGTGGATCAGGTAAATATCGTAAAATCCAGAATGAAACCAAAGCTAATACTAGAGAACCAAGGAAAGTAGCTACTGCTATATCGAAATTATCATCCAAGGCATTATTCAAAGCACTGTAAAGAAACCATACCTGAATGCTCACCACGAGGATCAGTATCAGAATAATACCGGTCATCAAGGTATTAGATTTATTCGGGTGTGCTTCGTTCTGTGAAGATCTAAAGTCGCTCATGATGTATATGGGGTATCTTTAAATGATTTGACATATACTTTTCCATCCGCCACTTTTACTTCCAGCTGTGGGAGTGGGCGAGGAGGCGGTCCCTGTATCACTACCCCTGTTCTGGGATCGAAATAACCCTTGTGACAGGGACATTCGATCTGCTGTATATCTGCCCTGTACCTTACCGCACAGGCCAGATGGGTACATTTTTGTTCAAAAGCGCGCCATTCTCCTTCTTCTAGGTGTATAAGGATATAGGGTATCTCTTTGGTTCCCCTTATCTCGAATTGTTTCATGCCACCAACAGGCACTTCATTTTCATCGCATATAAAATGTTCGCCCTCAAGATCCTTTTCCGGAAATGCCCAGCTATTTAGCACGATAGCACCATTGCCCAGTGCCAGTGCACCGGAGAATAGGCCAAGGAATTTGGCGAATTCTCTTCTGGAAACGTGGGTAGATTCTTCTTGATCGATAGGGAAATCCCTTTTCCAATCGGGGATTTGTTTGTTTTTATCTTCAGCCATCTTACTGATCTTTAATGTACTTTTAAATGGGTGCTGCCTTTTGGCATCATGATATTTACCTTGGTGTTCACTTCCTGCATTCCGAAGAAGAATTTATTGACAGGGGTACTATTGGGTCTCATTTTTTGAATTTCTTCTCTGGTGCCATAGAATAAGGCCTGTGTAGGACATACTGTAGCGCACATCGGTTTTTTGCCGGCACTGGTTCTGTCATAGCACATATTACACTTCATCATCAGTTCGGCCGCCTCATTTTTCTGTGGTACTCCAAATGGACAGGCCAGTACACAGTTGGAACAGCCTATACATCTAGCCGTATTGGCGGTATGGACTACTCCAAAATCATCTTTAGAGATGGCATCGGCAGGGCAGACATTGGCACATGCAGGGTCTTCGCAGTGCATGCAGACCTGTACGGTAGTCTGTGTAGTTACTGCTCTGTCTACATAGTGGATGTGGATCATACTTTCCTGTCCGTTGGTCTCACATTCAGCGCAGGCCATCTCACATGCATGGCAGCCTATACATCGCTGCATGTCCACGAAAAATTCCATCTGCTGATCATATTTTGTATTCGGCATAATATGGTGGTTTTTGGTTAGTTACTTTGAAATGCATTGGATTCGGAAGGGTGCGGAGCCAGTTTTCCCGTAGGTTCCAACTTACAGGCACATACCTTGAATTCCGGAATTTTGGATACAGGATCCAAAGTTCCGATAGTAAGTTGATTGGCAGAATGTATCCCACCCCAGTGGTAGGGGATAAAAACTGTATCCTCCCTTATGGTCTCTACCAGCTGCGCAGGAAAAAGTGCTTCTCCTCTTCTGGTTAAGACTTTCACTAATTCTCTTTCTTTGATACCGTACTGGTAGGCCAGTTTAGGATGGATTTCCAGAAGTGGCTCCGGATATTGGTCCACCAGTTTCCCTATTCTTCTGGTCTGGGTTCCGCTTAAGTATTGGGATACTACACGACCAGTAGTCAATACGACCGGATACTCCTTATCCACCACTTCTGAAGAAGGTCTGAATGGTGCAGCATTAAAATGTGCTTTGCCATCCGGTGTTCTAAATTTCTTGTCTTCCCAAAGCCTTGGTGTCCCTGGGTGATCCAAAGTAGGGCAAGGCCAGAATATGCCCATATTATTGACTATTTTTTCATAGGTAATCCCATAGTAGTCTGCAGTGCCTCCCTTGGATGCTACTCTTAATTCATTGAAGATTGCTTCACTGTTTTCAAAATTAAATTTATCCCCGGCGCCTAGTCTATGGGCCAGCTCCATGATGATGTCACCATCTCTTCTGGCATTTTCAGGCGGAGTGACGGCTGCATTAATTTTTACTACACGGCCCTCGGCTGTGGTGACGGTTCCTTCTTCTTCCTCGTGGAGGGAGCCGGCCATGATCACATCCGCATGTCTGGCAGTTTCGTTTAAAAAGAAATCTATAGCTACGTAATACTCTAGTTTTTCAAATGCTTCTCTTACAAAGTTGTTGTTTGGAAGTGATACCAATGGATTGAAGCAAATGGTGATAAGACCTTTGATTTCACCTCTATGAATAGCTTCTACCAATTCATAGGCAGATAGACCTTTGCCCGGCATATCCTTTTCATCTATACCCCAGACATCGGCGATGTATTTTCTGTGCTCTGGATTGGTGATATCCCTGTTTCCTGGCAGCTGGTCACATTTGTGGCCATGCTCTCTACCTCCCTGACCATTGCCCTGCCCGGTGATGGTTCCATAGCCGCAATATGGCTTGCCGATCCTGCCGGTAGCCAGCACGATATTAATACAGCTTACTACATTGTCCACTCCCTTGGTATGGTGCTCTATGCCTCGGGCATGAAGGAGAAAGCTTGTGCTTGCCTTGCCCCATAGAGTTGCAGCCTGTAAAATGAGTTCTTTGTTGATACCTGTAGTTTCCTGTGCCCAGTCAAGGTCGTAATCCTTTACAGCATCGAGTGTTTCTTCAAACCCGCTTGTGTAATTATCTATAAAGTCATGGTCCAGCCAGTCATTATCTGCCAATATTTTCAATATCATTCCAAACAAAGCGGAATCCGTTCCCGGCTTGATAGGAAGGTGCAAATCAGCAGTTCTGGCTATCGGAGTGACTCTAGGGTCAACCACTATAAGCTTTGCGCCATTGTCCCTTGCTTCCCAAATATAGTGGGTTAGGGTAGGGAAGGTTTCGCTGATGTTGGTTCCGGCGATGATGATGACCTCTGCATGTTTCAAATCGCTCCAGTTATTTGATATCCTGTCCAGGCCGAAAGCTTTCTTATTTCCTGCCCCGGCACTCACCATGCAGAGACGGCCATTGTAATCCAGGTTGGCAGTCTTTAAAGCTACCCGGGCGAATTTGCCCACCATATAACTTTTTTCATTGGTAAGGGATACACCGGAGAGCATGCCAAAAGCATCATTGCCATAGTCCCTTTGGATGCGCTTGATCTCATTGACCGTCCGGTCCATAGCAGCATCCCAGCTGATAGGTTCGAAACCTTTTCCTTCCACTCTTTGCAGTGGGGAAAGGATACGGTCGGGATGATTGTTTTGCAAGTAACGCTGTACACCCTTCGGGCAAAGTCGACCTTCGTTAAAAGGGAACTCCATCCATGGCTCAAATCCCACCACTTTGTTTTCCTTTACCTTTAGCTGGATGCCGCACTGCATCCCGCAGAAGCAGCAGTGGGTTTTTACCAATGCGTCCGGCTCATGTGTTCCCTTATATCCATCCTGTGGGGTGAAGTTCTTATGGGGACCGTATTTGTCTATTATATTTTCTACTGAAGTAGGTAGCTTAGCCATAGTGTGTTTAAATTTTTATAATTTCTTATCCAAAGAAATGACCTGAATCTTTTCTTGCCTGAAAATGGGCTTTAGCCAAGGCTGATCTTTTTCCTTCCGGAGAATAGTCCAGGTGACTTCTTCCGTCTTCCAGCGTAAAATCAAATCCTAGGGTTTTGGTCACATCTTTTAAATCATTCACATGCATTTGCGAAGCAAAGTCTTGTTGGGTATGGGGACATTTAGCCAATCCTCTTCTAGTACCTTCCACCTTGTAAATATTCGCACCTACCTGGGCGAGACGCTGGAAGATGTGGAAGAATTTGCCAAATGGCATCCAAATCAAAAACAGAATAACCGTGATGGCATGAGTTACTGACATAAACTGGTGGGTACGACCCTGAAGGAAAGTATAATCATAGGAGATGCCTAATCCTGTGATAGATATAGCTATCAATAGGATAAGGGGCAACCAGTCCCCTTCAAATGTCTGGGTAGCGATCATACCCCCATGGGTCAGCCTGCGCTTCAACATGATCACCGCGCCTATGGTCACTAGTACTGAGCACCATACCAGTGCATGGAAAGTAGCGAAAGCGACAGGGGAACCCAGCTCAAACTGACTTACCGGAAAACCAAAAAAATTAGCTGTATAGGTAGTGTCTGAAGCTGTATCCAATGTGAAATGCACCCATCCAAAAGTCAATGGAATGGTCACTGCAAAGGCGATCAGACAGCCAGTAGCCAGCATAAAGTGTCCCCACCATCTCATCCTTCCTCTAGGATAGATATGACGCTGGAGCATGATGTTTCTGAAAAACAATTTGGTGGAGTGAAGAGCATATCTGGCAAAATCTTTACTCAAAAGAAACTGCCAGCTACGCCTCCAATATAGGCGAGTAGGGGGCCTTTGGACCCAGACAGAATATCTGTAAGCCACTCCAAAAACCGCAAATACAGTCCCAAAAAGGTACCCAATGAGTGCTGCGTCAAAATGTTGGAGATTCCGGGATCCTATAAATACTATAATGATTACAGCAAGAGATGCAATGATAGCTTTTATAAAGGCGGTACGATTAAGCGTTTTAATTAGTCTATACATAGTGAATGTTTTAATAGAAATAATTTAGCTAGGTCTTTCTGCCCCTTTGCGGTTGTAGAAATACCAATTAATCCATGTGGCCAGGATGATAAAGGCTCCAAGTATCCAGAAGAAGCCTGAGGCATGACCGGTTGCGCCGATGAAGGCACCTATCGCCATTGAAAATATAAAGGGTCCGTAGGCAGCGATCGCTGCTGTCCAGCCTATTACCCCTGCAGCTTGGCGGGGGTTACTTTTAAAGATGATTGGAAATTGGCGAAAAGTTGATGCATTTCCTATTCCTGTGAAGAAAAATATACCTAATATTACTGCTATGAAATAAGGAAATTGTTCCAGACTAGTTGGATTTACTAAATCCATGGCAATAATCAATACTATCCCTGCAAATATTCCTATCCCGGTAATAGTGGTTAAAACGGCTCCGCCTACCTTATCCGCTATAAATCCAAAGAGCACTCTTGAGGCAGATCCGATCAGTGGACCATAGAAAGCAAAGGCCAAAGCATCTGGGGCATTTTCAAATTTGCCATAGATGGTATGGATCATCATCGGAAATGCAGCCGAAAGACCCGCAAATGTTCCGAAGGTCATGAAATAAGTGATAGTACAATACCAGGTGTGTTTTTCACCAAAAATATCAAGTTGTTCTTTAAAAGTTGCTTTAACAGGTACACTTCTTAGAAAGTACCAGCAGACCACTGCCATGATTATCAAGAGAGGAGCATACCATAATGCCGCACTTTGAAGAAATATTGCTTGCTCTATCATTTCACCTGTGTCCAAGTTTATTTTGGCAAAAAACTGTGGAGCTCCATAGATCGCAACACCAAGCATCACAGGAGTCATAAACTGCGCTAAACTCACCCCGAAATTACCGATACCTGCCTGTATGCCCAGGGCGGTTCCTTTCAGTCTGGCAGGGAAAAACAAATTAGTTGAAGGCATATAAGAAGAGAAGTCACCTCCCCCAAAGCCAGCCGTCAATGCTAAAATTACAAATACCCAAAAAGGTGTACCTGGATTCATCACTGCCAAACCTATACCGATTACAGGTATCAGTTTGATAATGGTGGATACTGTGATAGTATGTCTGGTACCATAAATAGGGATCAAAAATGTATGAACAATTCTAAGCGTACCGGCTGCCAGTCCAGGTAGGGCCGCTAGCCAAAAAAGCTGATTTGAGGTAAAATTAAAGCCGATACCATTAAGCCTGGTAACTATGGCACTCATCATAAACCAAGTCGCAAAAGATAAAGTCAGCGTTATGGTGGTGATGATAAGTGTTCTCCAGGCAATCGCCTTGCCTTTACTCTCCCAAAAATGTTCATCTTCGGGATTCCACTCCTTTAACCATGTTCCCCCCTGATCAGCTTTTGGATTATTCTCTACCGTACTTTTATTAAATACGCTCATATCTATAGCATTTTGATTTAAGATTATAGGACAAAATTATCTTAAACGACTTCGGGAAAACATGACATAAGTCAGTTTATTTCATGATTGATCTTAGGGGGGCATTTGGTGTTAGATTATACATTTTGATTTGAACTATTATTATTTTTTGTTATTGCTTTCCATCAAAGTTATACAGATATTGAAGTACCGGCCGACTTTAAATACTCGGATCAAATTTAGTCTTAATAAAGTGTTTTTAACCCGTGAAAATATGAAATGGACTTATAAAATCAAGAACAAACTTTCTGTCTCATTATTGATGTTTGGGGTGATTGGTATAGTGCTTTTGTTAAATTTTAAGAATGGCCAAGATGCAGGCGAATTGAGAAAAGCCATGGTTTCTATGTTTGATGATAGACTGGTAGTAGGGGGATATATTCTCAAAATGTCTGATAGGCTTCATGATATCCATGAAGTACTGGAGAATACACATCTGTCAGAGGAAGCTCAACTAGCCGCAGCAGTTAAAATGTTGGATGAAATAAATGTATTAAACCGCCTATATGCTGGGACTGTTCTTACTGAACAAGAATCCGATTATTTTTCGCATTTTACCGAACTGACAACCAATATAAACAGTCAGTTGATCACAAAAGATATAGATTCGATTAGGGGAAGTATTTCAGCGGCTTTGAATGATTTGCAATTGCTTTCAGATATTCAACTTATAGAAGGTGAGAAACTAATGTTCAAAACTACTAAACTGCTTAATTTTGGTAATATCACTTCTCAATTTGAATTAGTAGTTTTGATTATTATTGGATTGATGATCCAGATCCTTTTGTTTTCATCCAGAACACTTGATAAAAATATGGATAAAGATTTTAGCAATATGAATTGATTTTTTTAGGATTAACTGATGATGATTTGCCAATACTAGCAAGTGCACTATACCGAGGTGTGGTGGTATGTTTGTTAAATTGCCTATGATCACTTGTTTATATGGTCCGGCAAATATTTCTATTGTTTTAATAATATTTAAAGAGACTATATATAAAGGAAAAATCAGGTAACAATATCTAATTACACTGATATTTATCAGTTTTTATTACATAGATATATGCCAGTTTTACATCATGAAAAGAAAAATTAAAAACCACTATAGAAATTCAATTTTTATTTGGCTGATAATAGGCTGTCTGATGGTGACCGGTATGGTGGTAGTTGGCGGTATAACTCGCCTCACTCAATCAGGACTTTCCATGGTAAAATGGGAACCCATAAAAGGAGCTATCCCACCGCTTACCGAGGAAGCCTGGCAGGAGGAGTTCCGCGCTTATCAGAGTTCCCCTGAGTATGAAGTCTATAACACACATTTCGGATTAAGTGAATTCAAACAGATATATTTCTGGGAGTATTTCCACCGGCTATTGGGCAGGATAGTGGGTTTGGTGTTTTTGTTTCCATGCATTTATTTTTGGGCCAAAGGGGCATTTACACCACGGCTGAAAAAACAGGTGGTCATCATATTCCTGGGAGGACTCTTTCAGGGAGTGCTCGGCTGGTACATGGTCATGAGCGGATTGGTTGACATGCCCTATGTTAGTCACTACCGTCTGGCTGCGCACTTGATTACTGCTCTGGCTTTAATAGCTTATATCTATTGGGTTGCCCTTGAAGTAAGAGGGACTAGGGTAAGCCAAGATAAAATTATGCACCAACTAAGTATTGGTATGCTTGTCCTTATAGGAGTTCAAATACTTTACGGGGCATTTGTAGCAGGACTGAAGGCTGGACTGATGTACAATACCTTCCCGAAGATGGGTTACCAGTGGATACCTGAAGAACTGGGCATTGGATTTCAAATGTATGGGTTGATGGCCATATTTGAGAATCATGGCATAGTGCAGTTGATTCACCGTGTTCTTGGAGTTGCTGTATTGGTAATGGTGAGCATTATTTGGGTCAAAGCTAGAAAGAGTACAATATCTATTTCCATTGCTGGAAATATATTGATGGTATTGGTAATGGTACAGTTCTTATTGGGAGTATTTACTTTAGTATATGCGGTGCCAATAACCTTGGGGGTTCTACATCAGTTGGGGGCGGTACTGGTGCTGTTCAGCATCATGCATTTAATGTATATCACCAGTCCAGGAGGATTGCCTACCAGGGAGGAAAAAACGAAAGTAGCCAGGCAAGGCTCTTTAGTATAAGCAGATTTCCAAAGATTAAATAAAGGGGTTTTAGCGACAAGAATCAGTTGCCGCTTTCAAATAGAACTTCATTTTCAAGCTCCTCTCCCTTCTCAAAACCGGTGAGGTTATTGAGCGTGGTGGTGGAGATCTGTGTCAAAGCCTCTTGAGTCAAAAACCCCTGATGAGCTGTGATCAGCACATTTGGGAAACCGAT
>DATHVH010000002.1:0-18945 GCA_035461405.1 Anditalea sp. | reverse complement strand
TCTTCTAGCTCCATCCAGATCTACCAAATGAAGCCGTTTAATTCCATGGTCTTCAAAAGCTTGGGCTATTTCCAACGGATTATTGGAGATTACTTCCTGTGTCGCAAAATCACCCCTTTTAAGGCGAACGCATTTTCCATTTATTAGCCAAATAGAAGGTACTATCTCAAACATAATTACGAATTTTCAAGGTGTAAAAACATCAACGCTAAAAGTGCCTCCTGAATAATAACCCAAGAATAAGGTAGTGGCACTTTTGTCCTATTACAGTATTCTAAATATAAGGCAGAAAAAAGAGAATTAATAATTAAAGCAAAAAATTTATAAAATTTTCACAATGATGTAATAATCAAGTTATTATCTTAAAATAAATATTTCTTATCTTATATTTTTTTAAGGTTTTAATAATTAGGAGGATAGCTGTTTCATGATTTTAAGCAGATAAGTGTATGGCGAATTCAAAATCATAGCAGGAAAAATTATCAATATGCAGATTCGATTTCGTATTGCAATAAACTGAACCTCACATGATCTACATTATCTATCTGCTGATATGGATCAATTTTAATGCTGATTCTTTTGCCGTCATCATCTGCCAGCTTGATGATCTGGTGATCCCCAAAATAGGATGTTTTAAATAATTTTCCTCTTAAGGACTGTCCTTGAAGATCAGATAGGCAGGCATGTTCTGGCCTAAATAGAATTCTCACATCTTCTTGGAAATTTTGAGCCCTTATATCCTCTATAAATCCAAAAGGTGTGTAGAATCCTTCCACAGTGGTGGTAGCAATAATCTCATTCCTTTTTCCGAAAAAATTTGCTACATAGGAATTTACCGGTTTTTCATAAAGATTTCTTGGAGCGTCTATTTGCTGTAGTCTTCCTTTATGGAGTATAGCTATACGGTCTGCAGTAGACAAAGCATCTCTAGTATCATGGGTGACAAATATGGCTGTTACCCCTGTTTTTTTTATGATCTGCCTGATTTCCTCCCTTACTTGATCCTTGAGTAATGCGTCAAGGTTACTGAACGGTTCATCCATCAGAAGAATGGAAGGCCGTGGAGCTATTGCTCTAGCTAATGCGACTCTCTGCTGCTGCCCACCTGAAAGTTGGTGAGGGTATTTGGAAAAGTTTTCATTCAGTCCTACCAACTGAAGTGTTTCCTTGGCTATCTTATCTATATCTCCAGCTATATGGCTTAATCCAAATTTAACATTTTCGAGGATAGTAAGGTGTGGGAAAAGGGCATAGTCTTGAAAAACCATTCCAACTTTTCTTTTATTGGATGGAACAGATTTTCTGCCTTCTACAATTTTATCTCCCGATAGCAGGATTATCCCTGAGTTTGGATGTTCTAGGCCAGCTATAAGTCTAAGTAATGTAGTTTTACCAGATCCGCTCTCCCCTACGAGCGCTAAAATCTCCCCTTGATTTACTTTAAAAGATACCTGCTTTACAGCAAAATAATCTGCTTGAGAATATTTTTTATCTATGGATTGAAGTTCTAATATCGTCATTGTCCTCTGCTAAACATCCTGCCTTCTAATCATTCTATTCAGGAATATAATGGGTATGATTCCAGTAAGAATGATAATTAAAGCGGCATTGGCCGATTCGGCTATCATTTCATTGGTAGCCATATCAAATGCCTTTGTAGCCAAAGTGTGGTAATTGAATGGCCTTAGGATCAAAGTTAAGGGTAATTCTTTTAAAACGTCCACAAACACCAGTAATATACCTGCAAAGAGGCTTGGTTTGATCAATGGGAGGTCAATTTTCCATAGAGTTTTGGTAGATCCAATACCTAATAGCCTACTGGCCTCATTTATATGGATACCTATTTTCTGAAATCCCGAATCTATAGGGTTATAGCCGACAGCCATAAATCTTACCACATACGCAAATACTAATCCGAACAGGCTTCCGGATAAAAGAAGTCCGACAGTTCCTGGAGTGAATTGGCTGATAAGCCATTTATCAAACCCCAATAATGGAATCATTATCCCTACAGCTATCACAGCACCGGGTATGGCATACCCCAATGTAGCTATTTTGGTAATATTTTTCATCCATTTAAACGGACTTAATCGAAGAGCATATAATAATATTATTGATAATATTACCACTGCTATACCTGTACCCGCCGCCAAGGTAAAGCTTCTATACACTAAAAGAAAAAAAGCATAGTTGATTACTTTATCATAAGTCAGAAAAACCCAATAGATAATTTGTGTGAGGGGTATTAAAAAACTTACCAGAAATATTACGGTGCAAAAACCTGTATACAGTAACTGTTTTTTTACTGGGGGTGTTACCCTCACCAAAGGTTTGGTTAAAGCATTTGCATTTCCGAATTGCCTGTTTCCTCTTTGAAGACTTTCAAGATATAAAATGGTAAACACAACCAACATCAATATGGCGGAAAGATATATAGCCGTAGTAGCATCCCCCATGGAAAACCATGCCCTGAATATACCTGTAGTGAAAGTGTTAACTCCAAAATATTTTACCGTACCATAATCATTCAGTACTTCCATAGAGGCTAGTGCTATCCCCCCCACTATGGCAGGACGAGCCATAGGTAAAGCTACTTTTAGAAAAGTCCGCCATCTATTACTTCCCAGTAGAGAGGATGCTTCCTGAAGAGTTTTGGATTGCTGTAAAAAGGATGACCTGCTGATCAGAAAAACATAGGGGAATAGAGTAATGGAGAGTATGAATACAGCCCCCGGAAGATTCATAATATCAATTAGACTACCTGTGATATGAATGTCCAAATAGTTTCTAAAAAAGGAGTGTATTGGTCCTGCATAATCGAAAATTCCTGTATAGGTGTATGCCATTATATAAGCAGGAAAGCCTAATGGCAGTATTAAAAGCCATTCGAAATATCTTCTACCTGGAAAATTATAATTAGAAACTAACCAAGCAGTGCTCACTCCCAGAAAAAAGGTAAAAAGTGCTACCCCTAAAAGTAGCAGTAAGGTGTTACTGAAAAGAGAAAACAGTAGATTTTCCTTAAGATGGTCCCAGCTAGACCCCGGGGGACCAAATAATTGGAATAGAATAGTAAATACCGGCATAGCAACCACCAGCAGTATGATCACTGCGGCGCCTGCCCACCTATTCCACCAATAATAGCTTTGTTTTACTAATTCCAATATTTTGGTACTTCTAAGGTTTTATTTCCAACCTACCCGGTCAAAAATCATTACAGCATCTTGATTTTTTTCTCCTAATTTATAGAGGTTAAGTTCATCAGATCGGAAATCACCCCAGCTTTTTAAAAGTGGAGAATGCTCAACGGAAGGATTGACCGGATATTCAAAGTTTATATCCGCAAGAAGGGATTGGGCTTCCTCTCCCGAAAGAAATTCGATAAGTTTAATAGCATTTTCTTTATTGGGTGCATGTTTAGTTACTCCCGCTCCCGATACATTTATGTGAGTACCCCTATCTGCTTGGTTAGGAAAGAAAATCCCAACTTGCTCCGCTGCTCTTTTCTCTTCAATATTGGCATCATTTAACATTATGCCTATGTAGTATGTGTTTACTATTGCTATATCTCCTTCACCTGAAGCTACAGCTTTTACTTGATCCCTATCATTTCCCTTAGGGTTACGGGCCATATTTGCTAATATATTCTTTGCCCACTCTGTAGTCTTCTCTTCACCGTGGGCTTCTAGAATCGATGCTAGTAAAGATTGGTTGTAGATGTTTTCAGATGACCTGGTTAAAATTCTTCCTCTCCACTTTTCATCAGCCAGATCTTCATAGGTGCTAAGATCGGATGGATTTACTCTCTCCTTGCTATATGCCAATATTCTCGCCCTATATGTTAGTCCAAACCATTTATTATTGGGACTATTAAATTTTGATGGGATATTTTCGTTCAAAATATCAGATTCAATAGCCTGAAGTAGATCCTTGTCTTCAGCACGGTGAAGACGTCCAGCATCTACCGTGATAAGTACATCAGCAGGAGATCCTGCACCTTCTAGTTCCAGTTTTTGAATCAGTTCATCGGCACTTGCACTAACTACATTTACCTTGATACCAGTTTGTTCTGAAAAGCGATCAAATAATTGCTGATCAGCTTCATAATGCCTGTGGGTATAAACATTTACTGTTTCTTCGCTTTCTCCATTACATGCAGAAAGCATGGAAACTGATAGTACTATTAAGAAGGTTTTGATTATATTTTTGGTCATATCTAAATGAATTTGGGAGCAAAAATAATCATTATTTAAATCAAATCTAAATAAAAGGAAAAAACATTTCTATATTTACGGACTAGGTAAATAGGGCTATTAAAAAGTAATAATGACAATTCAACAACTGGAGTATATCATCGCTGTAGATAAATTTAGGCATTTTGGACATGCTGCAGACGCATGTTTTGTTACCCAACCTACTTTAAGTGCTCAGATCAGTAAGCTTGAAAGGGAATTGGAAATCATAATATTTGATAGGTCAAAAATGCCAGTAATCCCAACAGAATTGGGTGCAGCGGTACTAGCTCAAGCAAAAAAAGTAGTAATAGAAAGCAAAGGTATTTATGAATTGATTTCATCCCTTAAAGGAGAGGTCAATGGAGTAATAAAATTAGGCATAATCCCAACATTGGCACCTTACCTACTTCCTTTATTTATTCGTAGATTTTTAGAAAACTATCCAAATGTCCAGCTTGAGGTGGAGGAAATGGTCACTGAAGAAATAGTCCGAAGAATGAGAAATGATGAACTGGATATGGGGATAGTAGTGACGCCCTTATCAGAACAGGGGATCGTTGAAAAACCCATGTTCTATGAAAAATTCTACGTTTATCTTTCAAAAGACCATCACTTACTTGAGGAAAAGAAGATAGAAATAGCGGATATTATAAATGAAGACCTGTGGGTATTACAACAAGGTCACTGTTTCAGAGATCAGGTATTAAATCTGTGTGATCAAGCTAAATTTCAGAGGATGAATTTTCATTTTGAGAGTGGTTCTTTAGAAGGACTGAAGAACCTTGTTAACAAATACCAAGGTATAACGCTCCTTCCTGAACTGGCTACTATGGAATTAAATGAAGAAGAAAAATCCCGTTTAAGACCATTTAAAAATGAAGAGCCAGTAAGGGAGATCAGTATAATACTTACCCGGACATATCTCAAGCAAAAATTAGTCGGATTACTTTTTAAGGAAATAACAGCCTCTATTCCTGAAGAGATGACTTCAAAAGCCCATGGCAAAAGGGTCAGTTTTAAATAATATTCAATTTAAATTAATCATTTTTGACCTTATTCTGTTTAGTATCTAATTAAATCAGGGAAACAGCATTTAGGTATATGAAATTAAAATTATTTTTTTTAGTGGCTTGGATCATAATAGGTCATCATTCTGTCCAAGGTCAGGGCTTGTTTAAAAAATATATTAATAGCATAGTCTATGATACCAGTGATATAAGCAGGCCGCAATTCCTTATATATCCTACGGTTGCTTTTGCCCCAGAGACTAGTTGGGAGTTTGGTCTTAGTACCTTATATGTATACTATGCCAATCGGGACACCTCAAACAGGCTCAGTGAAATAAATGGGTTCACTTTCGTTACGTTAGAAAACCAATTTGGAATCTGGTTTGATCATGCCTTATATTCAGATAAGAATGATTGGTTATTTTTAGGCCGGATCAGAATCCAGAGTTTTCCTTTACTATATCATGGTATTGGGCCCAATACTCCTGAGCAATATACTGCTAGGATAGATGCCAATCAGATTATGATAAGGGAAAGAGTACTTAGGCAAGTCAGAAAAAATCTTTTTATAGGAGGGCAGGCTGATTTTCAGAGAACTTCTTCGGTCAGCTTTAACCAAAGGACTGAAGGATCACTGGATGCCCTTCCCCTTGGTTCAGCAGGAAGTGACAATCTGGGTTTGGGCATGGGCGTAGTATATGACAGTAGACATAATGTTCTTAATGTAAGGGATGGTCTGTTTTCTGAATGGGCATTTCTGCGGTATTCATTTGCCAGTACTTACACTTTTACCAATCTAATATCCGATACTAGAATTTATAGACCAATAGGTACAAATAATGTAATAGCAGCGCAGCTTTTGGGTCAATTTAATTTTGGGGATGTGCCCTTTAATCAAATGGCTTTACTTGGAGGAGAAAGTATCATGCGAGGATATTATTTTGGAAGATTTAGAGCAAATCATCAAATAGCCAGTCAGGTGGAATACCGGTTTTTACCCTTAAAATTGGGATTTACTGATAGAATTGGCGCTGCAGTTTTTGGAGGGGCAGGCACAGTCTTTAATAATTTTGAGGGGTTTTCTATCAATAATTTTGTTTGGTCTGGAGGCGCTGGACTACGTTTTCTTCTCTTTCCAAAAAAGGATATATATACCCGATTTGACATAGCATTTACCAATGAAGGTCGAGGCATATATATTTTTATAGGAGAAGCTTTTTAATTATTTATCCACAATTTCCTGGACCCTACCTACTGTCCCGTCCTCCAGCTTTACCTTTATACCATGGGGGTGGTAGGATGACTTTGTTAAAAGTGATAAGACTATTCCTTCAGTCAACTTGCCAGTTCTTTGGTCTTCTTTTTTGACTACATTGACTAATATTCCTGGATATATGTCTTTTCGGTTTTGTCCGTTCATAGGGTAGTAAATTGTGGATAACTTTTATGATAATCAAGAAAGATATCCTTATTAAAAGTAAATTTCACTGTGGATAACTTTTGATTTTTTAACTATATTTCACCCACTACCATTTTAAATCCTTCTCCATGTAAGGTGATTATCTGCACTTTAGGGTCTTCTTTGAGGAGTTTTCTGATTTTGCTTAAATATACATCCATACTCCTTGCATTGAAATAACTATCATCTCCCCAGATTTGCTTTAGTGCATGACTTCTACTTACGTTATTGTTGATTTCAGAAGCTAACAGTCTTAGCAATTCATTTTCCTTGCTGGTTAGTTTGTTTTTTCCACTGGGACTTTCCAATATCTGTTGATCATAGTGGAGTGTGAAATCTCCGAATGTATAACTTTTTAATGCTGTAACTTCAGAACCTTTCATTGTCCGTTTGAGGATAGCAGAAATCCTCAGGAGCAATTCTTCCATACTAAAAGGTTTAGTGATATAGTCATCCGCACCTATTTTTAGTCCTTCTATTACATCATCTTTTAAATTTTTAGCAGTCAAATAGATGATGGGAATATTCTCTTCTACTTTCTTTATTTCTTTACCCAGGGTGAATCCATCCTTCTTGGGCATCATAATATCCAGTATACAAAGATTGTATTTATCCTTTTTAAATTTGTTCCAGCCTTCTTCACCGTCTTTGCAGAGGGTGGTATCATAGCCTTTCATGGTTAGGTATTCCTGTAAAATATCGCCTAAATTGGGATCATCTTCTACTACTAAAAGTTTAGCTTTGCTCATTTCTTTTTGGGTAAATAAATAGTGAATGTACTACCTTTTTCTGGCTCACTTTCTACAAAAACCTCGCCATGGTGGGCTTCTACCATTGTCTTTACATAGGCAAGTCCCAGTCCGAAGCCTTTAATATCATGAACATTTCCGGTAGGTACTCTATAAAACTTGTCAAAAATCTTCCTTTGGGATTCCTTATTCATCCCAATTCCTTTGTCTTTTATGCTTATAGCTATCCTATCAGCACTGTCATGAGCCGAAAGAGTGATGTCAGGTTGATCTTTAGAATATTTGTTTGCATTATCAAGCAGGTTGTTTATAATATTGGAAAGATGAAAGGGATCTGCATCTATAAATGGATCCTTTAAATCCATTTCTGCACGAATCTCTCCACCACTTTTCTCTACCTGCAATGCAATGTGTTTCTTGGCATTTTCCAATATGTCTACCACATTTACTTTTTCGAACTTAAGCTTAAAGTCTTTTTTATCCAGAGCAGCAGCCTGAAGTACTTTTTCTACCTGTGTTCCAAGTCTTTTGTTTTCATCTTTGATGATCTGTAGGTATCGATTTCTAAATTTATCTTGATTTGCAAGATCAGGATCCTGTAAAGCCTCCACTGCCAAGCTAACTGTAGCGATAGGGGTTTTAAATTCGTGGGTCATGTTGTTAATAAAATCATTTTTAGTAACCGAAAGTTTTTTCTGCCGGATAATTACCCGAATGGCATAGACAAAACAGGCTATTATTATTACTAAAAATGCGATTGAACTTAGCAAAGGCCCCCAAACTTGCTGAAGCAAATATCTCTGTTTGTTTGGAAAATGGATCATAAGGTAATTTTCTCTTCCTAGAAAATCACTGGGAAACAACTTAGCTTTCATTCCAGCCTCTAATATATTGGCTTGATTATCAATGTCATTTAATAAGATCAAATTTTCATTGTCATCAAGAACAGCCAGTTCAAACTCCTGCATTATGCCACGTTCGTTCAGTTGGGAGCGAACAATGTTATTGACAAAAACTGGATCTATACGCTCCATGATCTGTTTTCTCCCTTCCATGAGTTCATTGAAGATGCTTTCCATCATCTCAATTTTGAGATTGGCCTTAACTATTTTTTCTGCGGCATCCTTAGGGAGATTGTATTCTTCTATAATTTCGTTTTGAGAAATTGTGTCATTTCTTCGATTTCGCTTCTTATTACCCTGTTCTGTTAAATATTCATATGCTTTTACCTTTTCATTGAGGAGAATATTAAGTTCATCAGGTGTCATGTGTTGCCTGGCGATAGAGGGTGGCATATAGGTAAAAAAGCTCTCTACATCCACTATTACATCAAGATCTCCTCCATATGATTGGATAATTTTCTGAAAAGTTGCAGAAAGCTGAGGAATAGGGCTATTAAAGATGCTGTCAACTACCGATGGTCTTCTTCTAGTTACCTGCCTTCTTTTGATAGTGAATTCTATTGGTTCTATTTTCTGAAACAATGATTCTTGTAAAATGGTATCCTGTATCAGATTATTTAAAAAAATATCGCTGGCTTCATTTTTTTCCAGTTTATCTACGGTTGAGTAAAGAGATTGATATACATTTTGTTCAAATCTCTCCTGGTTTATCTTAAGGGCATTGTTTACCCAATAGTACTGAAAGGCTACCAGACCAAGGGTAGCCACTGACATCAGAACGATTACCAAGTTCATTTTTGTTTTACTCATAATACAAATTTAAGCCTATTAATGAATAGGCTAGAATGCTTAACATTATTTAACAGGGATTAAATCCATATATTCCTAATATTCTTTCAGTTATCAAAGCCTTTTTAAACTGTTTTGGCTTTCCTTCTTAAGAGTTGATGGTTTCTTTTTATTCTTATGCCGCAATCTATATCTTTGCAACCAAATATTTTTAATATGGAAATAAACAATCAGCAATTTGAGATTCAGGGAGTATCCCTATTGGGGTTAACCAAGAAATTTGGTACACCGCTTTATGTATATGATGGGCAGAAAATTTTAGATCAGGTTTCCCAACTGAAACAGGCTTTCTCTTCTGTAAATCTTAAAATAAAATATGCCACTAAAGCACTTTCCAATATCAATATTCTCAAATTGATGAAGAAGGCTGGTACAGGTGTAGATGCTGTTTCCATAGAGGAAGTAATGCTATGCCTTCATGCGGGCTTTGAGCCTAATGAAATTATGTATACACCGAACTGCGTGTCATTTGATGAAATCCAGCAGGCAGTGGAATTGGGTGTCATGATAAACATCGATAATATTCCGATGCTGGAGCATTTCGGATCTGTGTATGCAGACAAAGTGCCCATTTGCATCAGACTTAATCCTCATATCTTAGCAGGTGGCAATGCAAAAATATCCGTAGGCCATATAGACAGTAAGTTTGGCATCAGCATTCTACAATTAAAGCATATCCTGAAAATAGTAGAGGTACAGAATCTCAAGGTGATAGGACTCCATGTGCATACAGGTTCAGATATTTTGGATGCCGAAGTGTTTTTAAAAGGAGCGGAAATACTTTTTGATGCTGCCAGAGAATTTAAAGACCTTACTTTCCTAGACTTTGGAGGAGGCTTTAAAGTAGGATATAAAGTGGGTGATATTGCTACCGATATTATGGAAGTGGGCGAGAAGGTTTCTGCTGCTTTTAAAAGCTTCTGTGATGAATATGGTCGAAGTTTAGAGATTTGGTTTGAGCCCGGAAAGTTTCTCGTGAGTGAATGTGGATATTTGCTGGTAAATGCCAATGTGATCAAATCTACTCCTGCCTCCACATTTGTGGGGGTGGATTCTGGACTAAACCATTTAATACGCCCGATGATGTATGACGCCTATCACGGGGTAGAAAATATTTCACGACTAGATGGTCCCGATAGAATTTATACTATAGTAGGATATATTTGTGAAACAGACACCATAGCTGCAGACAGAAAACTAAAAGAGGTAAAAGAGGGGGATATCCTAGCTATAAAGAATGCCGGAGCCTATGGATTCAGTATGGCCTCCAATTATAATAGTAGACTTCGACCTGCCGAAGTATTGATTCTTAATGGAAAAGAATACCTCATTAGAGAGCGGGAATCATTTGAAGATATATTAAGACATCAAATAGACCTGAATTTTTGAGTCCAAAATTTAAGTTAATTTAACTTTGTCATTTTAAGGTAATTTGATAAATTTACAATACAAGATAGCCACTGCAAATAGCCCTGGTAGTTGTAACTATTTCATAAAGCCCTGGAGCCAACTCTCCGGGGCTTTTTACTTTTAGCTGGTTTAATTTACCTGTATTCATTATCTTTTTATTTTCTCTCCCTGCTACCGTAAATTTTATTCTTCAGACCCTAACTCAATAACTTAGTGAATCTTATAAAAAATTAAACCCAATAATATTTTGAGTTTATAATTATTTTTTTCTTTATTTCATTAATTACATAAATAATCCAAATATCATTTTAAAATATTTGAAATGCATATTAGATCCTATGTAATAATGAAATACAAATTATAAATGCTATAAAACATTAATCACTTTTTGTAAATGGTGAAGATTAGGTGAAGAAAACCAAAATATTGTATAAATGGGAGGTTTTTTCATCTTGAGTTTTGTAGATAGGTCTTTTAGTAACCATATATGGAAAATATTTACTCTAAATTTTTTATAAATTTTTTAGTATCGGCAATTATTATTGTGCTTACAGGCACGAGCGTTTATAGCCATCTAAATACGGCTACGCCGGTACAGGATATTCCCTTGCAAGTAGACCACATGGCGTTTACCCAATGCGCCCGGACTGCAGAACTGAGGGTACGGGGTGGTTTGCCTCCTTACCGTTATGTATGGTTGAAAGATGGAGTAGAGGTAAAAGTCGATAATATCTCAGATGGCTCTATGTCTATATTGACGATGGCACAGGCGGGAAATTATACTGTGAATGTATTTGATAACAGTAGTCCCACCCAGCAACTTTCCCAGACTTTTAATTTTGTGGACAGCCGAAATTTTCAGTTTGATCTAAGTTTTGGAAAAGATTATTTATGTGAAGGAAAGTCATATGGAAAAGTAGTCGGTCAAATTTTAGGTGGGGCCGCGCCATTTACATTTAATTTTTATGAATCTGTACAAGAAGCTCCGAAGTTCTCTGCTTTCAGCGCCACCCGTCAGGTAGACATAAGAGAGATTCCTTCTGGCAATTATACGGTTGAAATTATAGATAACTCAGGATGTAAAGAGATAGTAGAGGTAACGCTTGAAGAAATAATGCCTTTTACCTTTCAGGCGATAGAGGTGTTATCTGAGGATTGCGAAGCTAATGGAGAGTTTACTTATCAGGTGAATGGCTTTTCTGGAGAGGTACAGTATAAAATTATCAGGATCTCTGATAACGAGATCATCAGAGATTGGGCAGTAGCTCCAAATGGATTGATCAAACAGGATAAACTATTTAATGGTATCTATGAAGTACATGTGATCGATGCCAACAGGAAGAAGGAATGCCCTGAAAAATTTAGCGTTACCATACCAGATCATAGGCGAATTATAGTTACAGCCTGGACTAAGCCCGTCACCTGTTTTGGGGGAAATGATGGAGTTATTTATTTAGAAATATTAAGGATCAATTTAGGATTGGGTGGTACATCGCAGAATGTGGATGTTTATCATACTCCTCCCGGGGGAACTAGAAGCAGAAAAAACACAGTAGGCTTGGGTAACCCTCTAAAGGTGGAAGTATATGAAAATGCTGTAGGCGGGTTGCACAAATTTGAAGTGGAACAAGGAGGTACACGTAATTCAGAATGTGTTTTAACGCTATTTGTAGAAGTAAATATGCCTCCGGGACCGATAGCGGCCTCGTCTACTGCCACCACACCTGTCTCCTGCTTTGGCGGAGCGGATGGTACAGCCACAGTAGAAGTGACCGGTGGCTGGGGGGGGTATACCTATCAGTGGAATGACCCGCTACAACAGAAAACTAAAACAGCCAAAAATTTAAGAGCAGGTACCTATGAGGTAACTGTGACTGATAAGCAGGGATGTGCCAGGAAATTTCCCGTTACTGTGGTAGGACCTCCAGGTCAAATCACTGCTACATTCAGTACTGATCCTGCTACCTGCGTGGGTACAGCAGATGGATCAGCCACGGTTACTGCCACTGGTGGTTGGGGCGCTCCTTTCACCTATTTATGGAGCAATGGTCAGGAAGGCCAGACAGTGACCAATCTGCCTCCAGGTGAAAACTTTGTCCTTATCACTGACAAAAACGGATGTACCAGAGAATTTCCTTTCAATGTACCTATAGCTGAGGAACCAGGGGTAGCGATTACCGAGCAAGCGCCTACCTGTTTTGGTAGTAACAATGGGGTAATTAAAGTTAACATTGACAATCCAACCCATAACTATATAGTCAAAGCAGCAGGTGTAACCAAGTCAGGCGCCGAAGTATTATTTACCGATCTGGCTCCAGGTACTTATGAAGTAATCATCAGTTATGGTAATGGTTGTGAGATCATCAAATGGGCTACAGTACCGGATGTACCAAAGCTTGAACTTGATAACAGTGAAACTATAAGAAATGACATACTCTGCTTTGGCCAGGAAACCGGGTCCATTACAGGTATAAAAATCTTAGGAGGAAACGGAGGAAATCAAATAGTTTGGCAAAAATTGGTAGATAGCAATTTTGTAACTATTCCAGGTCAGACAAATATTGACCTTTTTAACGTAGGTGCAGGATCATATAGATTAAATGTTACAGATGCTAAAGGATGTTTTCAACAGCATGTATATATATTAAACCAGCCGGGTGAATTTAAACTTCTGGACAGAACAATAGGTGATGTTAGCTGCTTCGGAAGAAAAGATGGTAGCATCGCTTTGGCCATTAGTGGAGGGGTAGCACCATACACATACAGCTATAACGGTGGCCCGGAGCAGACTACTGCCAATGTTTTGATCTCTTTAACCAATCTAGCAGCAGGAACAGGCAATACTTTGCTTGTGAGAGATGCCAATAACTGTCAGCTTCCTGCGGTAATATTTGATATCAAACAGCCTCAGGAAATCTTAATTGAGCAGCTAAGCCTCCAGAAAGAAACCTGTTTCAATACAAAAGATGCGTCCATAAAGCTGGAGATAAGTGGTGGATCGGGGAATTTAGATATAAGATGGACTAGACGGGGCAGTTCTTCAACTATTGCTACTACCAAAGAGCTAAATAATATTGGGCCTGGAGAATATGTAGTTACAGTAAAAGATCTAAACAATCCTACCTGTGAGGTTGTGAGAGAATATATAATTCCTGTAACTCCAGAGCTTTTGGTTACACCGTCAGTTACTAATATATTGTGCTTTGGGGATCCAACGGGGGCCATTAATTTAAGCATAACTGGCGGCACTTTAAATCCGGGTGATATTTATACTGTACAATGGACGGGTCCAAATGGATATACCAGTACAGCTGCCTCTATATCAGATCTGCTACCGGGAACTTACTCTGTGACTGTGAAGGATAGCAATAACTGTGAGACTACCTCTGCTAATATTGAAGTTCGCCAGCCTATAGCACCGGTTACTGTAGAGCTTATTAATGCTGTAAATCCAAGTTGTCATAACGGTACCAACGGTCGTATAGAAATCAGCGTCGGAGGTGGTACAGGATTGAAATCTATTTCATGGGCCAAATGGAATGGCAGTGAATATATAAATGTACCTGGTACAAATACCACATTGGCAGGATTATCTCCGGGAAGATATATGGCTACTGCAATTGATCAAAATGGCTGTCCCAAAGAAATAGAAGCTACACTTATCAATCCTCAGCCGATAGCAATTACTATACTCGAAAAGCTCGACCCTACTTGTTTTGGGGTAAATGACGGAAGTATTAAAATAGATGTGGTAGGGGGTAGTGGTGCTCCATATAATTTCTCCTGGAGCCACGGGTCCAGCAGGCAAAATCCTACCAATTTAGGAGGTGGTGTATATACTGTGACGGTAAGAGATGCATTTGGATGTGAGGTGGCATCAGAACCAATCACTTTGGTAGAGCCAGCTCAGTTAGGTATCCAATTAGTGGAAATCCGAGACCCTGAATGTTTTGGGTCTCCTTCTCATATTGAAGTTAATCTTTTAGGAGGAGTTGAAAGTCAGCGTAAAACTAAATGGACCAATCTTACTACCAATGAAGTAATAGTAGACTCTTATGGAGTAAATAGAATTGATGGATTAACTCCGGGATTTTATGAATTGAGATATTCAAATAATGGCTTTTGTGAGCTCACCCGTATATATCAGGTAAGAGGTCCTGCAGAGAAGCTAGAGCTTATCATAGATACTACACCTAACGAGTGTGGTGTGGAAAGTATCTCACTTTTTGCCAATGGGGGTATACCGGCATATAGATTTAGATATCTCAGAGACGGGGAGTGGGTTCCTATCAATGCTTCCTTACTGGCAGGCCTGGGTGGTGGGCAGCACACGTTCAAAGTTATGGACTCCAAAAATTGTGAGGATGAAAAAACCATAACCCTTACCAATCAGGCTCCTGCCTTTGTACAGGCTGATAAAGTACGTGATGTAACTTGCTTTGGAAGCGAAGATGGTATTATATCTTATGTAATTTCAGGTGCTACCAATTATTCTTGGTATAAATTAGTGGGGGCGGTTTGGGAAGTACTTCCTGGGTATGATTTTAAACTTACCCAAAATGGTCCGCAGAATCTCGAAGACCTTACCGATGGGATTTATAAACTAAGAGTATATTATAATAATTCAGAAAGCTGCTTTGAGGATAGTGGAGATATCCTGATAATAGAGCCTAAAAAACTGGAAATCGCCAGCTCAAGTAATGTTCAGCCAGTATGCTGGGATGACCTGGGATCTTTTAGTCTATCAGTGAGGGGAGGCAATAATAATAAAAGGATAGTCCTTAATAAGCCGGATAATACAATTGAAGTCATAGAAGATATAAATAATAATACCCAGTATACCTTCGGAAATCTATTAGGTGGAGAATATTCATATGCTATAGAAGACGAGCATTGTGCACCTATTTTAGGATCATTTACCATTAATAGTGTGCAGCGTCCTATGGTGCAAGGCATAGAAATTAATGATGTAAGTTGTTTCGGTGCCAATGATGGTACTTTCATTATGCTATCTCCGACTGTAGCAGCAGGGAGAGATTTTTATGTATTTATAAATGGAGAAAAGCAGGCAAAGAATAAAGTTGATTTTGGGCCCTTTGCTCCAGGTAGGTATTCGGTAAGGATGGAAGATTCATCTGATTGTGAATCTGAAGAATATTCAGTAGAAATTGCTGAGCCTAACAGACCCTTAGAAATAACCCAGTTCCAGAAGCAGGACATCACCTGTTTTGGTGCTGGCAACGGACGGGCTACTTTCCAGATTATAGGAGGTAGAGAGACTTATTCAGCTGTGCTTACTAAAGTAGGAGACGCCTCTTTTGTAGTAACTAAAACTGGAATCAACGAAACAACCGAAGTATCCTTTGAAAACCTTGAAGTAGGGAATTACCGCATAGAGGTAAAAGATCAACAGGATAGATGTCAGACAGACATAACTTTTACTATTACTACTCCGGATTTATTTACTGCCACTGAAAATCACGGTACGATTGATTGCTTTGGAGGTACTACTTCCATATCTGTAAACCTTTCCGGAGGAGTAGCTCCTTTCAATGTTAAGTATTTTTCTCTTGGAGAAGGTGGAGCTAAGTTTGAAGTGTTTTCACATACTATCAATGGCAATAGAAGTATATTCAATAATGTAGGTCCAGGTACATACTTATATGAAGTAAGAGATTCAAATGGCTGTCTGATTTCTTCAGAAGAAGACATTGTAATTAATGATGGACAGGAACTGCTGTTCACCTCTACCAAAGTTGATGAGAAATGCTACAACGGGTTTGATGGAAGCATAACTATAATCGCCTCAGGTAGTAATGGAAATGACTATATATATTATGTAAATAATAGGGCATATTCTTCAAATGTCATCACCGGCTTAGGTAGAGGAACTTATACAGTATATGTAATGAATGGAGACGGATGTATTTCTCCATCAGAAACCATTACAATAGATGGTCCTGCCAAAGCATTGGCCTTTACTCAATATTCACAGACTAATTTATCATGCTTTGAATCAACTGATGGTAAGATTACTTTAAGACTTACTGGAGGAACAGCACCCTATAATGTAATGTTTGATGGACAGTCCTATCAGCTGGAAGAAGATGTGACTAAGATTTTTGAAAATCTTACAGCTGAAAAACAGTACAACTTTCAGGTGACCGATGCCAATGGCTGTACCTTGGAATTGTTTCCACGTACATTGACACAGCCGGACCCATTATTGGTAGCTGACAGGTTCCAGCCTATACTTTGTTATGGAGGCACCACAGAGATTCAATTATCGGTTACCGGAGGTACTTCACCTTTTGTAGTTGCATGGAATTATTCACAGGATGGAGTGACTTTTTCACCGCTTACTGAGACAGGTAGAACTTTGGTTTCTGCCTATGCAGGTCATTACCAGTATACCTTAACTGATGCCAAGGGCTGTACTTTCAGTAATACTATAGTAGTGCCGCAACCGGAACTATTGGACTTCACTTTTGACGTAGTAGATGTCACCTGTTTTAGAGGTGAAGATGGATCTATAGAGTTTTTCCCGGAAGGAGGTCTTTCCGGAGATTATAGACTCTTTGTTAATAACAAAGAAGTGGTAGCTATAGACAACAAATTTGTATTGAACGACCTTAAGTTCGGTAACTATACTGCATATTTCACCAGAGGTAACTGTATAAGTGAAACCAAGACGATCAGAGTAAATCAACCGTTAGCAGGGATATCTGTAAATCTTCTTTATCAGGAAGATGTAAATTGCTTTGAAGGTGTGACTGATGTAGTGTTTAATATTCAGGGTGGTAATGGTATATATACCGCATACCTTAATAATAGAGAAATAACTCTTGAAGAAAACCAAATCATATTTTCAGATGTAAGAGCGGGTAATTACACATTAAGAGTAGTGGATCAGAAAGGTTGTGACTGGACTGGGCAGATTACGATCACTGAACCGCAACCCATCAAGGTAACCAATGCTGCCATTAAAACTGTAACCTGTTTTGAGGGAGGTGATGGAGAAATCCAGCTTACGGTAGCCGGCGGCACTGGCGTGATCAGATACGAGTGGACTGACCTATCCAGTGGTGATGTGATCGGTTTTAATGATAATCTAAAGAACCTTGCCATAGGAAATTATAGAGTAAGAATATATGATGATAGAGGATGTGAGATTATTGAAGAGTATGAAGTAGAAGGAGTTGAAGCAATTACTTTTGAAGCAGAAACAGTAGATGTATTATGCTTTGGAGGCAATAACGGTGTGATTTCAGTTAAGAACATCACTGGTGGCAGAGGAAACTTTAGGTTGGTAATTGACGGCATTGTTAGAGATGGATTGACTGTATCTAATCTAACTGCAAAGGCAGGATATGAGGTGATGCTGATAGACGGATCTGGCTGTATGTCAGAAATCATAACCGTGGATATCAATCAGCCGGTAGCGTTGGCTGTCCAGTCCGTCGCAACTCCGGAGACTTGTTATAATGCCAATAATGGCACAATAACCCTTACCATTCAAGGTGGAGTAGGTCCTTATATAGTGAGATGGGGAGATCAGCAGCTTGGAGCCACGCGTACAGGACTATTTCCGGGGGTATACCAGTATGTAGTTACTGATATGAATGGCTGTACTTTTAGTGGTTCCGCCAGAGTGGATAGAGCAGATCCTTTACAGTTAGACGCCGAAGTGACACCAGTGCTGTGTCATGGTGAATCTACTGGAAAAGTAACGCTGCAGATTATTGGCGGTACGGGTACTTATACATATGCTTGGAGAAAAGCAGGGTCAGATGAAGTAGTAGCTACTACTAAAGACTTGCTAAATAAAGCTGCAGGTGATTATAGAGTGACTATCACTGATTCAAACAATTGCACCATCAGTAGAAACTTCACTATAAACCAGCCATCTCAACCTCTGACAGTAGAGGGCTTAGCTGTAGATATCAGATGTTTTGGAGAGGAAAATGGTGAGATCCGCCTTTCTCTTCAGGGCGGTACAGGTTTCCGTACAGTTAGATGGCATGATGATAATACTGATGCGCGGATAAGATCAGGACTAAAAGAAGGAAGCTATACGGTAACTGTTACTGATGAGAACGGATGTTCTGATACCAAAACTTTCACGATTACCGAACCCGATCCTATTCAGGTAACTACTCTAGCAATTGATAATGTTAGTTGTAAAGGTGGAAATGATGGCAGCGCCAGTATAAATATAGTAGGTGGCGCAGGCGGTTATATCGTACAGTGGGTTCATAATGGCAGTAATTTACTTACCCAAGAAGGATTATCTGCAGGAACTTATGCAGTCTTAGTGAGTGATAGAAATTTTTG
>DATHVH010000001.1:0-6151 GCA_035461405.1 Anditalea sp. | reverse complement strand
AGCGGCTGCGGATGCATCTTTAAGTATTTCTATACTCTCGACATCATTGGGGTTAACGATCTGCTCCATCCCTCCTACATTCTCTCCTAATGGAATTCCATCTACTACATATAGTGGTTCATTATTGCCATATATTGAGCTATTGCCCCTAATACGGACCGTGGTACCTGATCCTGGAGCACCACTGTTGGCAGCTATGACCACACCCGCAGCTCGGCCCTGCATGGCCCTGTCTATTCCCGCTACTGGAAGGTTGCGGATATCATCACCTTTCACCTGCCCCACTGCTCCGGTGATATCTCTTCTTTGCTGCGTACCATAGCCTATCACCACTACCTCATCCATAGAAGATGCATCCTCTACTAAAGTTATATCTATAGTAGTCCTGTTCCCGATTTCGATTCTCTGGGTTTCGTAGCCGATGTAAGACACTCTAATGATTGCACCTTCTGGTACTTCTATTGTATACCTTCCATCCAAATCAGATACAGTTCCAATAGTAGATCCCTGTACAGTAATGGTGGCCCCAGGTAAAGGTTCACCATTACTGTCCCTTACTACACCTCTGATAGTTACATCTTCTTCTGCTAGCATTACCTCAGATGTGGTATAAGCATTGGACTCGCTTACAAAAAAACATTGAAATAAAAAGAGCACGAAAATCATTTTGATCATGCCTTTAGCATGAATTTGTACAAATTTTCCCATGTCAATAGTTTGTTTATTTTAGGCTTTACATGATTAATTGATTACTGTATTTGTTTCTATATTAATTCACTGTGACACTTATATTTATATATGATGAATAGTTTTATATTTTCATTTTTTAAATAAATAAGCATTACTCATTTATTTAATTTCAAATAATTTATCTGTATTTGTATTTTAAATATAGACAAGAGGGTAATAAAAAAATATCATTTAAATTAAAATCTAAATTCTTAATCAAAATAACGTTCCCGAAAGCCATTTTCTATAGCTAAAAGGATTTAGATAAGATAATTACCTTGTCATTCTTAATTAATATTTTGAAGGATGTAGCAGAAATTTGAACATTATCCCCAACCATTTTCTCTAGAATTCAAGCCTGGATATAATAGTAAAAATAATCTTATAAGGAGTTACTCTTTATAGAGGTATATATTAATAGAGATAAATAAGTATCTTTAAATTATATTACTAAAAAAATAAAGAAAAGTAAAAATGCTTAAAGAAGATTTAGATAAACGATATATTTTTATTAAAAAATTAACTTTTTCATTACTGTTTATTATTTTACTTATTTTTGGTTTAATACAGTCCAGAGAATTTCTTGTCCCGCTTTTACTGGGGGTGCTATTCGCATACTTACTGTATCCTATGGTAGGTTTTTTAGAAAAGCATAAATTTCCCCGCATTTTATCCATATTAATTGGAATATTTACGGCTATTGGGGTAATAGTTTTGGCGGTAAATTTTTTCTCAAATCAAATATCAGTGTTCGTTGATAATCTTCCTGAAATAAAAAAACAGGCTGATATCAATTTAGAAAAGATGAGGGATAATATTTCATCTACATTAGGGGTAACGCAACGGAGGTTTAAAGGATGGGAAGAAGATATTACAAGTGGTATGTTTGAAATATCCGATGAATTTAAAACCATATTTACAGCAACTACTAATACTGTAATCAACATACTATTAATGCCTGTATTTATTTTTTGCCTTTTATATTATAGAAATAAATTTCATGATTTTATTATTCAGATGGTACCAAAAGGCACAGAAACGAAAACGAGATTAATGCTGGAGGAAATCAATCTAGTAACTCAAAAATACATGACAGGTGTATTTATAGTAGTCAGCATACTTTCTGTAGTGCATTCGGTAGTTTTTACCATAATAGGTCTTGATTATCCTATATTTTTTGGTGTAACTGCAGCACTCTTTAATTTTATTCCATATTTCGGTACACTTATAGGGGCAATTCTTCCAGTACTATATGCTTTGCTCGCAATGCAAGGGACTGATTGTGTGCTTTGGATTCTTATCTATTTCTTCATTATCCAATTTGTGGAAAATAATATCCTAACGCCTAATATCACTGGAGGTTATATACATCTTAACCCATTTGTCACCATTCTCTCTCTCATCTTTGGAAGCATGATTTGGGGAGTAGCAGGTATGTTGATCATTATGCCTTTTATGGCTATGATAAAAATAGCATGCCAGCACATTAGTTTCTTAAATCCAGTGGGTTATCTCCTTAGTGATAAAGGAACAGAACAATATTCCATTTCCTGGGAGAAAATAAAAGGAGTTTTTAAAAGGAAGAATTAAATCTTTTGCTACCTATTTATGGATAATGTTATGTTACGTCACTATTACCCCTTTAACGAGATATCCTCTCCCTACTCCGTAATCATAAACATGATCGCAATAAAATGGAGCACTGTACCTGCTAAAACAAAGAGGTGCCATATAGCGTGGGCAAAATGCATAGTCTTATTAGTATAGAACAATATGCCTAGAGTATATGATATACCCCCTGCCCCTATTAAACTAAGTTCAGGTACGCCAAGATTTTGAACCAAAGGTTGAATAAAAAATAGCGCCAACCATCCCATACCCAAATACAAGATGAGCGAAAGCTTAGCAAATCGATGAGTATAGAAAATCTTAAAGATAACCCCTATTAATGTAAGTCCCCAGATCACTCCAAAATATATCCAACCAAGAAGTCCACCCAAGGCAATCAAAAGAAAAGGTGTATAAGTGCCAGCTATTAAAAAGTATATGCTTATATGGTCAAAGGTTCTAAGCAGCGGTTTTACTCTAGGGGACTGTATGGCATGGTAAAGAGTGGAAAAAGTATATAATAACAATATAGAACTTCCAAAAATACTGCTGCTGAATACGTGGATACCAGTGCCATTTAAAACTGAAAAAGTGACAAGAAGCGAAATAGCTACCACACTAAATAGAATTCCGAAGCCATGTGTTATGGTATTTGCCAGTTCTTCCTGAATAGTTTGTTTTCTTTCTACGATTCCCGCCATATGGCAAAGATATTTTTTTATGACCAAATGTTATTATTTCAGGTAAATATTCCTTTATCCAAAAGATAATTATTTACCAATTAAATAGGTGTATTATATATATAAAACAATACTTTTCTTAATAATATCCAATATTTATAAAATTTACATGCCTTAATACTAAATATTAACCTATTATTCAATATAAAATGTATGAAATAAATTTATTGCAAAATAAATTTTAGTCGTATATTTGTAACGCAAAATTTTATATATGAAAAACTTTTATTTGCTTATTTTATTTTGTTGTGGAATTTTCTCTGCATGTGCGCCTACAAGATTTGTAAAACCTTTAGAAGAAAATCAATGGGCAGTAACAGGTAGTATTGGTGGGCCCTTGGTAGATTTCGAGGGGACTACCATTCCACTGCCTTTTACTTCAATGGGGTTGGGATATGGTATGACTGATGCCACTACGGCGTTTGGAAATATACATACTACGGCTCTGGCTTTTGGAGTATTACATATAGAAGCAGGAGTATTACAATCCATCGTAGAACCAGAGGGTATCAGACCGGGACTGAGTGCCGGTGGATCTTTAAACTTTATGGGAGATATGTGGTGGGGAAATATGAAGCTTTTCCCTCAAATCGATGCAAATCTATATTGGAATTATGGATATCAGGATAATTTCTTTTACCTAGGCACATCCAATTGGATGGATTTATCAAGAGAAAAAGCGCATGGTGAAACGCAACAAAACAAGTGGATATTTAACCTTCAGGCTGGACATACCTTTAGTGGCGAAAAATGGGATTTTGTATTAGAAGCCAAATATCTAGCTCCATTTCATAGTAATCAAAATATAGTGGTAGATTATACCAGTTTCAGTAATCAGGGTGCTATCGGTGCATATTTTGGTATCATCCGCAAATTTTAATTTTAAAGATTTTCCACTGACCAACAAATGAAATATTCGAATTATATTTTTATCATAATTATTTCTCTGCTACTATCCGCATGTCGGCTGGACGATAATTTGTTTAACAATGACAATAGCATAACCTCATATTTATTTGACGACTATGTAGGCGAAGTGGATTTTATTTTGGACGACAGTTATTCCATTCCGAATAATATGATCCATCCCTTTACCCTTCAGTCCAAAACCGCTAGTGAAAGAACCAGTACTACAATTCACGCGGTGTATATTGGGGATATTAATACGATAGCTTCAGATACGGTGATCATGTATTGTCATGGTAATAGAGATCATCTAGATTTTTATTGGAATAGAGCTAAACTTCTGGCTAACGCGGGAGGAAAGAATAGATTTGGCGTTTTAATGATAGATTACCGTGGATATGGTCTTTCCGGAGGAAAACCAACTGAACCGGGAATGTATGCTGATATTAACGCTGGACTTCAGTGGCTGAGAGAAAGCGGTCTCTCTTCAGATAGGCTTGTTATGTATGGATTCAGTTTAGGGTCTGCAGCTGCGACAGAAATGGCAGCTAATCATAATAGATATGCAATCAAACCCTCAAAACTGATTTTGGAAGCTCCTTTTGCTTCTACAGCAGTAATGGTACAGGATGCTAGCCTATTATCTATGCACAGCTCGTTTTTTACCAGCGTACAAGTCAATAATGCGGATAAAATACGCAATGTAGATGTGCCCTTTCTTTGGATCCATGGAACCAACGATTCTTTTTTAAACATCCTTACCCATGGAGAGGTGGTTTTTAAAAATTATGGTGGACCAAAAGCTATACCCTTTAGAATACCAGGAGGAGAACACGGAGATCTTCCAAAGGTAATGGGATTTGAATCATATAATCAGGCTTTGGTACAGTTTATCACTGGTTCATAAGCGCCCTTACGAACTACATGACAACATGGAGCATCCTGCTTTTTTACTGGCCCAATCCGGTCTTTTTGAAAAGAATTTGTCAAATTTATTTGAATAAGGTTCCTTAATAGCTTCATGAAGTTCGTTAAAAAGTGTACTACTCCCTTTTTCCAATTCTTCAATAGCTTGGTGTAACAAGTAATTGCGAAGTATAAATCGAGGATTGGCTGCCTTCATTACTTTTTTAGATTCATTTCTGGAGGTATGGTTAATTCCGATTCTGGATAGATAATTATTTATAGTACTATGTAACCTAAGGATTTCATTATCAGATAATTCTTTATAAAAACTATCTTTAAAATGAATATATGTTTCATCCGGGGTTTCAATTACCTCTTTAACATCTATAAGCAACTGAAAGAAAATAGTCATATCTGGACTTAATTCGTTCAGCATTTCTTCTATTTCTATAATTAGCTTCTTGTCTCCATCCCGAAGCTGATCAAAACCCAACTTTTGAGACATCATAGTAAAATATTTTTCTAAATAGAGACTTTTATATGCTCTCAGCGCTTTTTCCAGTTCATCTGTTTTATCAAAAAGTGGCACTAAGGCATTGGCTAAACAACCAAGATTCCAATGTGCTACAGCCGGCTGGTTACCAAAGGCATACCTTCTGCCCGGAAGATCTGTAGTATTTGGAGTAAAATTGGCATCGTAATCGTCTACAAAGGAATAAGGTCCGTAATCGATAGTCAATCCCAATATTGACATATTATCCGTATTCATGACCCCATGCACAAAGCCAACTCGCATCCATTCAACCATAAGATCTGCGGTGCGCTCCTGTACTTCATAAAACCATCTGATGATTTTATCATCCCCTGTGATATGAGGATAGTATTGGTCTATAGTCCAGTTTACAAGTTTTTTTAAATTATCCACTTCTTTTCGAGAAGCAGGCATTTCAAAACTACCAAACCTAAGGAAGCTGGGAGCCGTTCGCAATACTATAGCTCCGGGTTCATAGGCTGCATTTCCGTTATAAAACATGTCCCTTAGTATTTTATCCCCCGTAGTGACCAGACTTAAGGCTCTAGTGGTAGGTATCCCGAGATAATGCATGGCTTCACTCATGAGGTATTCACGTACGGATGACCTTAAAACTGCCCGTCCGTCTGCCCCTCTGGAATATGGAGTCAAACCAGCCCCTTTTAACTGTAGTTCCCATGATATCCCTGATGGCGCAACCCATTCACCTAAAGTAATGGCACGTCCATCT